>NZ_JYMU01000007.1:0-377442 GCF_000938235.1 Bradyrhizobium sp. LTSPM299 | reverse complement strand
GGCCGGCCCATCGCTTCACACAGCCCTTCCGCATCCCGCCCGTCGTTCTTGTTCCGCATCACGTAGGGCTTCACCAGCTGTGGGGCCATCAGCTTCACCTCATGGCCGAGCTTGCGGAGCTCCCGCGCCCAATATTGCGAAGCCCCGCAAGCCTCCATCCCGATCACGGTCGCCGGCAGTTTGCCGAAGAACTCCAACACCCGGTTGCGCGAAAGCTTCTTGCGCAGCACCGGCCGCTCCGACGCATCAACCCCATGCAGCACAAAAATATGCTTCGACGTATCCATTCCAATTCGGATAATCTCTCCCACGGACGGCTCCTTTGTCTGAGATTTGCAACAACCTCATTCTGGCACACTGATGCCGTAGGGGGCCGTCCACACCATCAACCACGAATGTTGATGGTGAAACGAGCTGGGGCCACAGCGAACTTTAATCACGCGCGGCTGTGGTTATGGGTCCCGGCCTTCGCCGGGACGACGGCTCGTTACGCCCCCGCCGCCATCACGACCTGCGCCAGCAATTGCTCGCGCTTGGACTGGGTGCGGTAGCCCTTCATCGTCGCGGCGAAGCGTTCGAGGATGCCGTCTTCGAAGGCGGTGACGATGGTGTCGTGGACGTAGCTCTTGCGGCAGATCGCCGGCGTGTTGGAGAGCTGGTCGGCCGCGGCGCGGATCGCATCCAGCACCTGGCGCTTGCGGCCGCGCTCGCTGGTCGCAGGCGTGACCCGCGACAACGACTCCACGACGACGGCTGATGCCATCAGCGTGCGGAAATCCTTCAGCGAGATCTTGATGCCGGCGATCTCGCGCAGGAACGCGTTGACTGCGGTGGTCGAGGCGGCGCGAACGACGCCGGAGCGGTCGTGATACTGGAACATGCGCTTGCCCGGCACAGCACGCAGGATACCGATCGCGCGCACGAGCTTGGCGGCGTCGCATTCCTTGCGCACGGCCTTGCCGCCCTTGGCCTTGAAGGTCAGCACCAGGCTGTCATCTTCCAGCGTGACGTTGGACTTCAGCAGCGTGGTGGCGCCGCGGGTGCCGTTGAGGCGAGCATAGGATTCATTGCCGGGGCGGATCGCGGTGCGCGCGATCAACTCGATCGCGGCCGACAGCGCGAACTCCCGCGTCGGCTCGTCGCCGGACAGAAACGCCGAGATCTTGCGCCGGATTTTTGGCAGCGCGGCCACGAGCTTGGCCAGGCGATGCGCCTTGCGCTGCTCGCGGACCTTTTCCCAATCGGCATGGTAGCGGTATTGCAGCCGGCCGGCGGCATCGCGGCCGACCGCCTGCAGATGCGTGCTCGGATCGCTGGAGTAGCGCACCTGGCGATAGGCCGGCGGAACCGCCATCGAGTGCAGCCGGCGGATGGTTCTGATATCGCGGATCCGCGAGCCATTGGCGCGAACGAATGAATAGTTCTTGCCACGCTTGATGCGGCGGATGGTCAGCTCGTTCTGGTCGCCGAGCCGCAAGCCAAGGTCGCGCGCAATGTCTTCAACCGAGGTCTTGATGGCGGCGGGCGCGCCAAGCTTGAGCTTTGCCTGCGGCTGCGTGGGCCATTGGCCCAGCGCCTTCGCCAAGGCGACAGCAGGATCGGCGGAAACGGGCCGCACAGCCGCGCTATTCTGCTGATCCATCATCTGCTCAAGACGCCCTGTTCTGCCTGCTCTCCGGCAATGCCGTTTCTTCTGGCTTCGTTCCGGATGGACCGTCTGGCCCCGGGGAGGCCATTTAGGGGGTGTTGGCAGACTTTGCGAGTCACGAATCATCCGTTAATGGTGTCTAGATACCTTTCATGGGTGCCATTCGGCCGATAACGTTGACGCCAGCCTGCCCACGACACGGCAAATTGACGGCTGGAACCAGCTCTCACGCGGCCCGCCCCGACGCTCCCGGCCACAAATGGCCGCGCGAACAGGTCAGAGGTCATGCCCCTTCTTGCGCAGTTCCTCGATGATCCGCTGCCGCATGTCCGCCGCCACCGACTGGCCGAACTTCTGGCCGGCGAGCAGGGATTGCTGCGTCACAACAGGTGTCTTCTGCAGGAATTTCTGGCCGACCGGGCTCTTGTAGAAGGCAATCAGGCCCTGCAGATCGTCCGGGGTGAAATTGTTGGCGTAGATGATCGCGACCGCCTCTGACAGTTCGTCGTAACGGGCCTGGAACCCCTCGAGCAGCACCGGTGTCAGTGCGTCGTAGTCGCGGTCGACGTCGCTGCGGCCCTGAACGATGGCGGGCTTGAGGCCCTTCATGATCGTCGGCATCAACGTCTTGAACTGGTCCGCGAGGTGGATGGTAGCAACCAATTCCTTCGCGACCGCCAGCGCCTCCGGCGACGGCGTTGGCGCGGCCGTCTGGGCGCGGGCCAGCGGTGCTGCAAGCGCCATCACTACGACCAAGAGACCAGTGACCCGGAGCAGGCGATGGAGCATAGGTTTCTCTCGTCGATGCGTTGCGGTAAGCCGTCTTATCACACGCAGGAACAGAACGAACGCGCCAGACGGTTTCTGCGCGACAAAAATTGGCAGCCCTTTTTCCTTGCCCGTCCGGAATGCGGCAACGCATAATCGGGGACAATGATCAAGCCGGCTTGCCGCCGCGTTGTTTGCGAACGGCAATGAGTGGAGGAAACGATGTCCGAGAAGATTTATGACGTCTCGTCCGACTGGGCCAAGCGCGCCTATGTCGATGACGCCAAATATCGCGAGATGTACGCGCGCTCGGTCAAGGACCCCAATGGATTCTGGGGCGAACAGGCCAAGCGGGTCGACTGGATCACGCCATTTACCAAGGTCGAGAACGTCTCCTTCGCGCCCGGCAACATTTCGATCAAATGGTTCGAGGACGGCGAGTTGAACGTCGCCTGGAACTGCATCGACCGTCATCTGGAGACGCGCGGCGACCAGACCGCGATCATCTGGGAGGGCGACGACCCCTCCGAATCCAAACACATCACGTACCGCGAGCTGCACGACGAAGTCTGCAAGATGGCCAACATCCTGCGCACAAGGAACGTCGAGAAGGGCGATCGCGTCACGATCTATTTGCCAATGATTCCGGAAGCCGCCTATGCGATGCTGGCCTGCGCGCGGATCGGCGCCATTCACTCGGTGGTGTTCGGCGGCTTCTCTCCCGACAGCCTCGCCCAGCGCATCAAGGACTGCGAGTCCAAGGTGATCATCACCGCCGATGAGGGCCTGCGCGGCGGCAAGAAAGTGCCGCTGAAGGCCAATGTCGATGCGGCGATTGCCAAGAGCGGCGGCGTCGACTGGATCGTGGTGGTGAAGCGCACCGGTGGTGCTGTTGACATGAACCCGACGCGCGACCTCTGGTATCACGAGGCCGCCGAGATGGTGACCACGGAGTGCCCCTGCGAACCGATGAGCGCGGAGGATCCGCTGTTCATCCTCTACACCTCAGGCTCGACCGGTACGCCGAAGGGTGTGCTGCACACCTCCGCCGGCTATCTCGTGTTCGCGTCGATGACGCATCAATATGTCTTCGACTATCACGACGGCGACGTCTACTGGTGCACCGCCGACGTCGGCTGGGTCACCGGCCACAGCTACATCCTCTACGGGCCGCTCGCCAACGGCGCGACCACGCTGATGTTCGAGGGCGTGCCGAACTACCCGGACAATTCGAGGTTCTGGAACGTCGTCGACAAGCACAAGGTCAACATCTTCTACACCGCGCCGACGGCGATCCGCGCGCTGATGCAGTTCGGCGACGATCCCGTGAAGAAGACCTCGCGCAAATCGCTGCGCCTGCTCGGCTCGGTCGGCGAGCCGATCAATCCGGAAGCCTGGGAGTGGTACCACCGCGTGGTCGGCGACGAGCGCTGCCCGATCGTCGACACCTGGTGGCAGACCGAGACCGGCGGCATTTTGATCACGCCGCTGCCCGGCGCGACCAAACTCAAGCCAGGATCGGCGACCCGGCCGTTCTTCGGCGTGGTGCCCGAAATCGTCGACGCTGACGGCAAGGTGCTGGACGGCGAAACCTCCGGCAACCTCTGCATCGCAACATCCTGGCCGGGCCAGATGCGTACGGTCTATGGCGACCATGCCCGGTTCGAGCAGACCTATTTCTCGACCTACAAGGGCAAGTACTTCACCGGCGACGGCTGCCGCCGCGACGCCGACGGCTATTACTGGATCACCGGCCGGGTCGACGACGTCATCAACGTCTCCGGCCACCGCATGGGCACCGCCGAGGTCGAGAGTTCGCTGGTCGCCAATCCCGCAGTCTCGGAGGCCGCGGTGGTCGGCTATCCCCACGACATCAAGGGCCAGGGCATCTACGCCTATGTCACCCTGATGAAGGGCATCGAGCCGACCGAGACGCTGCGCAAGGAATTGGTCGCCTGGGTCCGCAAGGACATCGGCCCGATCGCCTCCCCCGACCTGATCCAGTTCGCGCCCGGCCTGCCGAAGACCCGCTCCGGCAAGATCATGCGCCGCATCCTGCGCAAGATCGCCGAGGACGAACCATCGACCCTCGGCGACACCTCGACATTGGCCGATCCGGCCGTGGTCGACGACCTCGTGCAGAACCGGCAGAACAAGAAGGGTTAGCTGGCGTAGGCTGGCGACGCCAACATCGGGCAATAGAGGCAGGACCGCGTGCGATCATCGCCGCGGCCTTTCCATTTCATTGGATCGTTCGTGTCACTGGATTGTCAGCGGCAAGGCGTTGCCACGGCGCGTTTGTGGCCAAGTGTTGTTTTCAAGTCATTTACTTTAATCCCAACATTTCCTTTCCTCCCGTCATCAGGACGCGTCTCGCGACCGGTTTGGAAACCATCCGGTTAAGACACGCAGTTAACATTGCGCGCGTGAGACCAGCAGGCCCGGCTTTTCAGGGGTCTGTAGCTTCGTTTTTAGGCTCCCTCAGGGAGCCGTTGGGAAGTGGAGAAGGTTGATGTCGATGAGGATCGCGGTGGCGTTGGCTGCCACCATCGGGGCGGGTGTTGTGATGTCGTCGGCCGCGCAAGCGCGGCCGGAAATGGTCGGGCTTCACGCGGACAATTATTCGCCGGGCACCATCGTCGTGAAAACCAACGAACGGCGGCTCTATCTGATCGTCGATTCCGGCCACGCGATGCGTTACCCAGTCGGCGTCGGCAAGTCCGGCAAGCAGTGGGCCGGCACCACCCGCATCGACGGCAAATACACCAATCCCGCCTGGTCGCCGCCCGCCGAGGTGAAGCGCGACAAGCCGAACATGCCGAACGTGATCCCCGGCGGCTCGCCGCACAATCCGATGGGCGTGGCGGCAATGACGCTGGCCGGCGGCGAATACGCGATCCACGGCACCAACATGCCGGGCTCGGTCGGCGGCTTCGTGTCCTACGGCTGCATCCGCATGCTGAACACCGACATCACTGATCTCTATCAGCGCGTCTCGGTCGGCACGACCGTCGTCGTCACCCGCTGACCCTTCGAAACATCGCGAAGGAGAGCCGTGCATCAGCGCGGCTTTTTTGTCTGTCACATCGCTCAACGCGCAGCGTTTGCGCACCAGCCGCTGCGGTGACCGCCATTGTAAGCGCGCGCGTGGCCAGATGTGAGCATCGCCGCCGAGACGCTGCCGGTCTTGCCAGTCACGACGTCGGCGACGACGCGCCCCTGATATTTGTCGGGACCGATATTGTAGATCGCGACATCGCCCTCGCCGAGCAGATCGCGCAGCGCTGACGTCGCCGCTTGCGCCATCTCAAGCTCCTGCGGACAGAATGCCTTCAGCTCCGGCGCATCGATGCCGCGCAACCGGACATGGGTGATCGGGTTGAAACCCTCACTCAGATGCACCCGCGCCTCGAAGGTGTCGCCGTCGATCGTCCTGATCACATCGACGGGATGCCGGGCGTCAGGCGCGCCGGCCCGCTGCCAGATCGCGTCGGTATCTCGAGACCGGCTATCGGACCAGTGCGGCAGCGGCCAGTGCCCCCATGGACGAATCGGCCGCATGGTCCCGGCGACCACGCCGAGAATGAACAGCCATGGCAGCGCGGCCGCGGCGCGGCGGCCCAGGGTGAACGGCCGAACGGCGGTCGCCGCGAGCCGCGATGAGTATTTATTCTTTCATCTGGGGACATATTCCCAATTGCACCCAAACGCTCTCAAAAGTCGGACGCGATGCCCTTGGTTTCCCAGTCGCCGTAACGGGTCGGTTCCGGACCTTTCGGTCCCTGGAATTCCTTCGGGCGCGCCGCAGCGTCCTGACCGGCAGACTCGTCGGCGGCCTTGCGCCGAGCCTCGGCCTCGGCGAGCGCGCGCTGCGCGGCCGGCGTCAGCGGCTTGCGCGTGGCAGGTTCCGGCGGCGATGACAATTTTTCAGACATAGCAGGTCTCTTTGGCAGGCTCTTTGGCAAAACTTTCCGGACGCGTGTCTCGTACTTCAAGGTCGGCTCATCGACGACGTTACGATCGCAAGATACCGCTGCAAGATACTGCTGATCGATTCTTACATTTGGCATATTCGCATGCCACAGGTGTTTGCAAGTGACGGCATGAGCCGAATGTAACCTCAGCACCTTCAAAGATATTACCGCTCCATGCCTCCTTCAAGATTTGCAGTTCCCACAGAAGTGCCCGGCCTCGCGGCACGCCGGATCGCGGCCGACATTCTTGACGGCGTCCTGCACAAGCATCGCACGCTCGACGACCAGCTCGACGGTGCCGGTGCGCATCCCGGCCTGAAGTCGCTGGCCGATCGCGACCGCGCGCTGATGCGCCGTCTGGTGTCGACCATCCTGCGCCGTCTCGGCACGCTCGGCCATGTGCTCTCGCGCCTGCTCAACCGCGGCGTTCCGACCGATGCGCCGCGGGCGCAGAGCGCGCTGCTGATCGGCGCGGCACAGATTCTCTGGATGGACGTGCCCGATCACGCTGCCGTCGATCTCTCGGTGCGGCTGGTGCAGTCGGACCGGCGCGCCGCGAAATATGCCGGGCTGGTCAATGCCGTGCTGCGCCGCTGCGCGCGTGAGGGCCAGGGGCTGATCGACGAGGTCAAGATGCAGACCCTCGATTTGCCGCCATGGATGATGGCGCGCTGGGCCGCGCATTATGGCGAGGCGACCGCGCGCGACATGGCGCTCGCGCTCGGTCACGAGCCGTCGCTCGATCTCACGGTGAAGGCGGATGCGCCGCAATGGGCAACCCGGCTGCATGGCGAGACGCTGCCGACGGGGACCGTGCGCACGCTGCTGCAGGGCTCGGTGATGATGCTGCCGGGTTTTTCGGAAGGCCAATGGTGGGTGCAAGACGCCGCCGCTGCGCTGCCCGTGCGCCTGTTCGGCGACGTCAAGGACAAGGCGATCGCCGACCTCTGCGCGGCGCCCGGCGGCAAGACCGCCCAGCTTGCGCTCGCAGGCGCCCGCGTCACCGCCATCGACCGGTCGCCGGCGCGCGTGGCGCGGCTGCGCGACAATCTCACGCGCCTCGCGCTGCAGGCTGATACCGTCATGACCGACGCGGCCGAGTGGTCCGCGGAAGCCGAAAGTTTTGACGGCATCCTGGTCGATGCACCCTGCAGCTCGACCGGAACCATCCGGCGCCACCCCGACGTCGCCTGGCTGCGGCAGGAGGCCGACATCGCGGCACTGTCCGGATTGCAGAAGCGGCTGCTGCAAAAGGCTGTTGCGCTGCTGAAACCCGGCGGCACGCTGGTTTATTGCACGTGCTCGCTGGAGCCGGAGGAAGGCGAACAGGCGATATCAGCGCTGCTGGCCTCCGAATCAGGTCTGCGGCGTGCGCCGGTTGAGACAGGCGAGGTCGCCGGCCTCGCCGACATCATCACCGCCGACGGTGATTTGCGCACCCTGCCCTGCCATTTGCCCCATGAAGACCCCAGGCTGGGCGGGCTGGATGGATTTTACGCGGCAAGACTGGTTAAGTCCGCTGGTTAAATCCTGATTTTAAACTTGAATTTTCTAAGCTCCGGCTGATTCGCGCGGTTTCAAGAGGGTGTCTTGGGCGCGTTTCCGGATTAGATATGGATTCGCTGAAAATCTCCTCCCCACAAGGTTAGGCGTGTCGGTCGCTCAAAGCAGACGCATCTCGACGCTGATTGCTGGCCGTTTCGCGCGCAGCCTGATCGCACGCGCCAGCGGCAGCACGGTTGCGCTGTCGCGGCTGTGGCCCGGCCGGACCGACCGGCTGATCATCGCCCCACATGACCTGCGGACCGCGGACGCCACCCGTGCCGCCGAAATCTACGCCGGCCGATTCGTGTTCGCGGGCAAGATCGTCACCTGCCATGGGCGCTCGATCTTCGATCTCGAGCCGCCATCGGAAGATTGGGAAGCGGCGCTGCTCGGTTTCGGCTGGCTGCGCCATTTGCGCGCTGCCGACACCGCGCTGACCCGCGCCAACGCCCGCTCGCTGGTCGACGACTGGATCTCCAACCAGGCGCGCCGGCGGCCGCTGGAACGCCGCGCCGATGTCCGCGCGCGGCGCGTGATCTCGCTGTTGTCGCAGGCGCCGCTGGTGCTCGGCGACACCGACGGAAAATTCTACCGCAAATATCTGCGCGGGCTGGCGCGCGAGATCCGCTATCTGCGCTACTCGACGCTCGACAATGACGGCGTTCCGCGCCTGCAGGTGCTGATCGCGCTGTGCTACGCCGCGCTCTGCCTCGCCAACCAGGCGAAAAATATCCGCGCCGCCTCGCGACGACTCTCCGACGAATTGCAGCGCCAGATCCTGCCGGATGGCGGCCACATCTCGCGCAATCCCGGCGCGCTGGTCGAGCTGCTCAGCGACATGCTGCCGCTGCGGCAGACGTTTGCTGCGCGCAACATCGCGCCGCCGCCCGCGCTGCTGAATGCGATCGACCGCATGATGCCGATGATGCGCTTCTTCCGCCACGGCGACGGCAGCTTCGCACTGTTCAACGGCATGAGCACCGCGCCATCAGATCTGGTCGCGACATTGCTCGCCTATGACGACACCCACGGCGTGCCGATGGCGAGCATGCCGCATACCGGCTTCCAGCGGCTCGACGCGGCTGCTGCGACCGTGATCATCGACACCGGCCCGCCGCCGCCGGCGAGCGTCAGCCAGGACGCGCATGCCGGCACTCTGTCGTTCGAGTTCTCCTCCGGTCCGAGCCGCATCGTCGTCAATTGCGGCATGCCGGCCACCGGCCGCGACAATTGGCGGCCGTTTGCGCGCTCCACCGCGGCGCATTCGACGCTGACCTATCACGACGCCTCGTCGTGCCAGTTCGTCGAGCTGTCGGCGATGAAGCGGCTGCTGCGTGGCGCGCCGATCACCAGCGGCCCCGGCAATGTCGAGTACTACCGCGAGGCCGTCGCCGATGGCGACATGCTGACCACGTCGCATGACGGCTATCTCGCCCGCTTCGGTGTGATCCATCGCCGTGTGCTGATGGTCTCTCACGACGGCACGCGGCTGGAAGGCGAGGACTCGCTGACGCCGGCGCCGGGCGGCCGCATCAAGGGCGAATCCGACTTTGCCCTGCGCTTTCATTTGCACCCGTCGGTGAAGGCGAGCCGGCTGTCGGATGCGCGCGGCGTCATGCTGGTGCTGCCGAACCGCGACGTCTGGACCTTCGAGGCGCTCGACGACAAGGTCGATCTCGAGGACAGCGTGTTCCTGGCCGGCAATGACGGCCCGCGCCGGACCTCCCAGATCGTGATCCGCCAGGACGCGCGGCAGGCCTCGTCGCTGCGCTGGAGTTTTGTGCGTTCCTCGACCTCAGCCACCGCCACCAATGCAAGGCGCAACGCCCGCCGCGAGCCGGAGCTGCCGCTGTAGCATTGCTTCCGGCAACCGCTCGTCTTGACCTCTGTAAGCTGATTGCTTACATAGAGACGTGATCCGGACATTCAAGAGCAAGGCCCTCTCGGAGCTTTGGACCAAGGGCAAGGGTTCGAAGATTGATGCCAAGATGCACAAGCGCATCTTTGCGCGGCTCGACCGTCTCGACGTCGCTGTCCGGCCAGAAGAAATGAACGTCCCGGGCTTCGATTTTCACGCCCTGCACGGCTTCGACCCGAAACGATATTCGGTCCACGTCAACGGACCATGGTGCATCACGTTCGAATTCGAGGACGGCGAAGCCTGCCGGGTCGATTTCGAACAATACCATTGAAGGAGCGAAACATGGTCTACACGGCCAAGCGCGACAAAAATCGCTGCCCTACCCATCCTGGCGCCCTGCTTCGCGAGGACATCATTCCGGCGACTGGTCGCACCAAGGCAGACATCGCCGAGTTGCTCGGGATTTCTCGCCAGCATCTCTACGACATCCTGCGGGAGCGAAAGCCGGTATCCCCTGCCGTCGCCGTACGGCTCGGAAAGCTATTTGGCGATGGTGCAGGCATATGGACCAGGATGCAGGGCGCTTACGATACCTGGCATGCCGAACAGACCGAAGATGTCAGCCGCATTCCGACCATCAAGGCCCGAGCTGCCTGACGGCTCAATTCTCGGGAATTTGAGTGAGGCGCCCCTGCATTTTCCGGGGAAATCGACCCCCGGCACCGGTTTCGCGACGCCCCAAACCATGCTACCCGGCTGCCTTAACAGCCAGGGATTTCCGACATGACCGAACAGCTTCGCCGCGTGACCCGCGCTCTGTTGTCCGTTTCCGACAAGACCGGACTGATCGATTTCGCCAGGGCGCTCGCCGACCACGGCGTCGAGCTGGTCTCGACCGGCGGCACCGCCAAGACGATCGCGGCGGCCGGGCTGAAGGTCAAGGACGTCTCCGAGCTGACCAGTTTCCCCGAGATGATGGATGGCCGGGTCAAGACGCTGCATCCCAAGGTCCATGGCGGCCTGCTCGCGATCCGCGACAACAAGGAGCATGCGGCGGCGATGCAATCCCACGGCATCGCGCCAATCGATCTCCTCGTCGTCAATCTCTACCCGTTCGAGGCGACGGTCGATAAAGGCGCCGGCTTCGAGGAGTGCATCGAGAACATCGACATCGGCGGCCCCGCGATGATCCGCGCCGCGGCAAAGAACCATGACGACGTCGCCGTCGTGGTCGAGGCGCACGACTATCAGTCCGTGCTCGACGAACTCGCAGCGCATAAGGGCGCGACCTCGCTTGGCCTGCGCCGGCGGCTCGCCGCCAAGGCCTATGCGCGCACCGCGGCCTATGACGCCGCGATCTCGAACTGGTTTGCCGTGCAGCTCGACACCAAGGCGCCGGATTTCCGCGCCTTCGGCGGCCGGCTGATCCAGTCGTTGCGTTACGGCGAGAATCCGCACCAGACCGCAGCGTTCTACGCCACGCCGCAGAAGCGGCCGGGCGTTGCCACCGCGCGGCAATTGCAGGGCAAGGAACTGTCCTACAACAACATCAACGATACCGACGCGGCCTATGAATGCGTCGGCGAGTTCGACCCGAAGCGGACCGCGGCTTGCGTTATCGTCAAGCACGCCAATCCCTGCGGCGTCGCCGAGGGTCCCGATCTCGCCACCGCCTATCGCAGCGCGCTCGCCTGCGATTCGACGTCGGCCTATGGCGGCATCATCGCGGTGAACCGCACGCTCGATGCGGAGGCCGCGCGCGCCATCATCGGCATTTTCACCGAGGTGATCATCGCGCCCGACGCCACTGATGAGGCGATCGCGATCATCGCGGGCCGGCGCAATCTGCGCCTCCTGCTCGCCGGCGGCTTGCCCGATCCGCGCGCGGTGGGCCTCACCGCCAAGACGGTTGCCGGCGGCATGCTGGTGCAGAGCCGCGACAATGCCGTGGTCGAGGACATGGACATCAAGATCGCGACCAAGCGCGCGCCGACCGAGGCCGAGCTGCGCGATCTCAAATTCGCCTTCCGCGTCGCCAAGCACGTGAAGTCGAACACCATCATCTACGCCAAGGATCTCGCCACCGTCGGCGTCGGCGCCGGCCAGATGAGCCGGGTCGATTCCGCCCGCATCGCCGCGCGCAAGGCGCTGGATGCGGCGGCCGAGCTGAAGCTCGCTGAGCCCTTGACCAAGGGTTCGGTGGTCGCCTCGGATGCGTTCTTCCCGTTCGCCGACGGCATGCTCGCCTGCATCGAGGCCGGCGCGACCGCCGTGATCCAGCCCGGCGGCTCGATGCGCGACGACGAGGTGATCAAAGCCGCCGACGAGCACGGCATCGCCATGGTGTTCACCGGCGTCCGGCATTTCCGGCATTAAGCTCACTGTCGTCCCGGCGCAGGCCGGGACCCATAACCACAACTCGTTGTGGTTGGCTAGGTCGTCTCCCCTTGTGCCTCTTCCCACGGCCGTGGCGTATGGGTCCCGGCCTTCGCCGGGACGACGGCGGTGGTTTATTCGCGCACCCGCGCCAATAGCGCGAGCCCGACCACAAAGAACACCACCAGCACCGCCATGCCCGCCTTCTGGCTCGCGGTCACGGCGGTGATCGCGCCAATCAGCAGCGGCCCGATGAAGGACGTCACCTTTCCGGTCAGCGCGAACAGCCCAAAGTACTGCGCGATGCGATCCTTCGGCGCGAGACGGATCAAGAGTGTGCGCGAGGCGGCCTGCAATGGTCCGCCGGCAGCACCGATCAGGCAACCGAGCACGACATAGGCGCGCTCGGCTGCGCCAGCGAACAGCGGACCGCCAGGCACGGGCGGCGCGACCGGCACGAACAGAATCGAATCCCTGTTCACCGTGAGAATCGCGACAACGGCGAACAACAGGATCGACATGCTCCCCATGATCACGCGCTTCGGCCCCAGCGCATCGTCGAGCCTGCCGCCGAGCCACGCGCCGAACGTGCCGGCGATTGCCAGGATGATGCCGAAGGTGCCGATCCGGATCGTGTCCCAGCCGAACGTTCCGGCGGCGTAGATGCCGCCGAAGGCAAACAGCGAGACCAGCCCGTCGGTGTAGATCATGTTCGCCAGCAGAAACCGCGCCAGCGATGTCTGCTTCGGCAGCTCGGCCAGCGATTGCCGGAGCTCGCGCAAACCTTCGCCAATCGCCGTACGCAGCGGACGCTTGGCCGGATAGTCTGTCGTGAACAGGAACATCGGCGCCACGAAGATGACGAACCAAAGTCCCGTCAACGGCCCGGTGATCCGATCGCCCTGATGCGTGACGGGATCGAGGCCGAACAGCGGGGTGAATCCGAACAGTGTGCGGCCGGTCTCGGCATTGGCGGCGAGGAAGCCGAGCACCAGCACAAGGCTCAATATGCCGCCGACATAGCCGGTGGCCCAGCCGGTGCCGGAGAGCCGCCCGATTTTCTCCGGCGGCACAAGTGTGGGCATCATCGCATTGTTGAAGACAGTCGCGAACTCGACGCCGACGCTCGCGATCGCATAGGCGAGCAGCAGTGGCGGGATGACGCCGGGATCACCGGGTTTGCCGATCCACATCGCACTGGCGCCGATGACGAGCAGCGCGCCAAAGCCCGCGATCCACGGCTTGCGGCGGCCGCTGGCATCGGCAATCGCGCCCAGCACCGGCGACAGCAGCGCAATCGCTAATCCGGCGGCGGCCGTGGCAAAGCCCCACAGCGCTTGCCCGCTCGCCGGGTCCGGTGCGACGAAACTTGCGAAATAGGGCGCGAAGACGAAGGTCGTGATCAGCGTGAAATAGGGCTGCGCGGCCCAGTCGAAGAAAATCCAGCTGACGACGGCGGCGCGGCCCGGATAGGTCTTTGCGTCAGCAGCGCCCGTCTGTCCCATCGCCGTCATTGCCAAAATATTCCTCACGTCGAATCACGGACAGGCGTTTTGCCTCGCCAACGCGTTCCCATATAGCATGAGCCGGTTCTGCGAATGTCACATCGGCCACGAACAGGGCAGGAATCTCGATGTCGATCTTGATGGCGCTGACAGCAACGATGTCGCGACGGCTGTTTGCCGCGCTCCTGGTGATCGGTCTCTCCGCGCCGGCGCTTGGCCAGGAGCAGCGCCGCTTCTACACGCCGCCGGCCGCCGATACGGTTCACGGCATTCCCGCCGAACAGGGCATGGTGGTGGCGCAGGAGAAGCTTGCGGCACAAATTGGCGCCGATGTCCTGCGGCAGGGCGGCAACGCGGTCGACGCCGCGGTCGCGACCGGCTTTGCGATGGCGGTGACCTATCCGCGCGCCGGCAATCTCGGCGGCGGCGGCTTCATGGTGATCCATCTTGCCGAGCACAACCAAAATATCGCGATCGACTATCGCGAGACCGCACCGCAGGCGGCCACACGCGACATGTTCCTCGGCGCCGACGGCAAGCCCGATTCGGACAAGTCGCGCAACTCGGCGCTTGGCATCGGTGTCCCCGGCACCGTCGCCGGCCTCGCGCTGGCGCTGGAGAAATACGGCTCCGGCCAATTCACGCTGGCGCAAATTCTGAGGCCCGCGATCGATCTGGCGCGCGACGGCTTCATCGTCACCGACGATACATCGGATACGCTGGGCGACATGTATCGCCGCATGTCGCGCTGGCCGGATACGGCCAAAACCTTTTCCCATGCCGACGGCACGCCGCTGCACGAAGGCGACCGCCTGATCCAGGGCGACCTCGCCGCAACGCTGACGGCGATTTCCGAACAGGGTCCGCGCGGCTTCTACGAGGGCGCGGTCGCCGAGAAGCTCGTCAAGGGCATCGGAAATGCCGGCGGCATCATCGGCGTCGACGACCTGAAATCCTATCAGGCTGTCATTCGCACCCCGGTGCGCGGCACCTATCGCGGCTATGACGTCGTCTCGATGCCGCAGCCTTCCTCCGGCGGCATCGTGCTGCTGGAGATCCTCAACATTCTCGAAGGTTTTCCGATGTCCGACATGAGGCAGGGCTCCGCGGCCTCGCTGCATGCGATGATCGAGGCGATGAAGCGCGCCTATGCCGATCGTGCGCGCTATCTTGGCGATCCCGCCTTCGTCGATGCGCCGACGCAATTGTTGATCTCGAAGGACTACGCCGCGAAGCAGCGTGCGACCATCGATCTCGCGCGTGCCACGCCCTGGACCGACATCCAGAATGCGAAGCCGCCGCACGAGGGCAGCAACACCACGCACTATTCCGTTGTCGACTCCAGCGGCAATGCCGTCAGCAATACCTACACGCTCAACTTCCCCTATGGCGTCGGCCTCGTTGCCGACGGCACCGGCGTGCTGCTCAACAACGAGCTCGACGATTTCACCGCCGCGCCCGGTGCCTCCAACGCCTTCGGTCTGGTCGGTTTCGAGGCCAATCTGCCCGGACCCGGCAAGCGGCCGCTGTCGTCGATGTCGCCGACCATCGTGCTGAAGGACGGCAAGCCGGTGCTGGTGACGGGCACGCCCGGCGGCAGCCGCATCATTTCGGCGGTGACGCAAATCATCGTCGACGTGATCGACTACAGGATGGATATCGCCGCTGCGGTCGCAGCGCCACGGGTGCATCACCAGTGGCTACCCGACGAGGTCCGGATCGAGCGCGGCTTTCCGGACGATGTGCTCGCCGGACTGAAGGCCAAGGGCCACACGCTGGTCGAGCCGCTCGGCTATTCCTCGGCCAATTCGATTGCGGTGACGCCCAACGGCCTGCTCGGCGCACCCGACCCGCGCACGCGCGGCTCGGAGGCTGCGGGGCAGTAGCCACAGCGTAGGGTGGGCAATGCGCAAGCGTGCCCACCATCCCGAGCATAGCATGAGTTGGTGGGCACGGCGCAATTGCGCCTTTGCCCACCCACCAGCATCGCGCTAAGTTGCCTGCTTCGCGCAAGTCCGGCCGCGGGGTGCAAAAAGCCGGCGAAAAGTTTCTCCGGGGGAACGCGCATGAGCACGGCCGAATCCAAGCCGATCGAGGTCGCCGAGATCGAGGACACCAGTCTCCTCGCCTTCTATCGCGACATGAACCTGCCGGAACGGCGCACGTTCTGGGCCTGCGCGTCGGGCTGGACGCTCGACGGCATGGATTTCATGATCTATCCGCTCGTGATCGGCACCATCATCACGCTGTGGAAGGTCGACCCCGGCACCGCCGGGCTCGCCGGCACCGTGACGCTGTTGGCCTCCGCCGTCGGCGGCTGGCTCGGCGGCTATCTCGCCGACCGCATCGGGCGGGTGAAGACGTTGCAGCTCACCATCGCTTGGTTCTCGGTGTTTTCGCTGGTCTGCGCCGTCGTGCAGAACTTCGATCAGCTGTTGATTGCCCGCGCGCTACTGGGCTTGGGCTTCGGCGGCGAATGGGCGGCCGGCGCGGTGCTGATCGGCGAGGCGATTCGGCCGCAATATCGCGGACGCGCGGTCGGTTCGGTGCAATCGGGCTGGGCGATCGGCTGGGGCCTCGCGGTACTGGCCCAGGCGATCCTGTTCTCGGTGCTGCCGGCGGAGAACGCATGGCGCTGGATGTTCGTGATCGGCGCATTGCCGGCGCTGCTGGTGTTCTATCTCCGCCGCTACGTCAAGGAGCCGGAGATATCGGCCGCGACAATGGCGCAGCAGCAAGCGTCCGGGACCGGCCCCGCCTCGCTGTTGGAAATTTTTCAGGGGCCGATCCTGAAGACAACGCTGCTGGCGTCGCTGGTCGGAACCGGCATGCAGGGCGGCTACTACGCCATCACTTTCTGGGTGCCGCGCTTCCTCACCACCGAGCGCAAGCTGTCGGTGGTCGGCTCTACTGGCTATCTGGCGACGCTGATCATCGGCTCCTTCATCGGTTATCTGGTCGGCGCCTGGCTCGCCGACCGGATCGGCCGGCGCAATTTGTTTCTGATCTTCTCGCTCGGCGCCATCGCGATCGTGCTGCTCTACACCCAGCTGCCGCTGTCCAATGAAGTGCTGTGGGTGCTGGGTTTCCCGCTCGGCTTCTTCGCCTCGGGTTATTTCTCCGGCATGGGCGCGTTCCTGACCGAGCTCTATCCAACGCGGCTGCGCGGTTCGGGCCAGGGCTTTTGCTACAATTTCGGCCGCGGCATCGGCGCGCTGTTCCCGTTCCTGGTCGGTGCACTGTCGACCACCACCACGCTTGCAAACGCGATCGCGATCTTCGCGGTGGCAGCCTATGGCCTGTTCTTCGTCGCCGCCTACGCGCTGCCGGAAACCCGCGGCCGCGTGCTGCATGCGGGTGGGTGAAATTGAGCACAGGCCGCCAATCTTGCTCCGCTTCGCCTCTCCCCTTGTGGGAGAGGCCGGATCGCATGGAGCGAAGCGAAATGTGATCCGGGTGAGGGGTATCTCTCCGCGCATTACGCCGCATGGAGAGATACCCCCTCACCCCCAACCCTCTCCCACAAGGGGAGAGGGAGCCATCGTGTCGCGCGTCCCTAACCATAGAGGAGCCAGCAGATGACATCCCTCAAAGGCAAGACGCTGTTTATCTCGGGTGCGAGCCGCGGCATCGGGCTGGCGATTGCGCTTCGTGCCGCGCGCGACGGCGCCAATGTCGCGATCGCGGCGAAGACCGCCGAGCCACATCCTAAGCTGAAGGGTACGATCTACACCGCGGCCGACGAGGTCCGCGCCGCCGGCGGCAAGGCGCTGCCTGTGATCTGCGATATCAGGGATGAAGTACAAGTGATGGCGGCGATCGAACAGACCGTCGCAGAGTTCGGCGGCATCGACATCTGCGTCAACAACGCCAGCGCCATCAGCCTGACCACTTCGCAGGCGACCGACATGAAGCGGTTCGACCTGATGATGGGAATCAACACCCGCGGCACTTTCATGGTGTCGAAATACTGCATCCCTCATCTGAAGAAGGCGCCGAATCCACACATCCTGATGCTGTCGCCGCCGCTCGACATGAAGACGAAATGGTTCGAGCACTCAACCGCCTACACGATGGCGAAATTCGGCATGAGCATGTGCGTGCTCGGATTGGCCGGCGAGCTGAAATCCGCCGGCATCGCCGTCAACGCACTGTGGCCGCGCACCACGATCGCGACCGCTGCGGTCGGTAATCTGCTCGGCGGCGACGCGATGATGCGCGTGAGCCGCACGCCTGACATCATGGCCGATGCGGCCCATGCTATCTTCACGAGACCATCGCGCGAATTCAGCGGACATTTTTGCATCGACGACAAGGTGCTCTACGCCAACGGCGTGCGCGACTTCGAGCGTTATCGCGTCGACCCGTCCGTGCCGCTGATGTCGGATTTCTTCGTGCCTGATGATGACGTTCCGCCGCCCGGCGTCACCGTGCAGCCGCTGCCGTCGCGCTAGACCACGGACGCATTCAGCTGCGTGCGCCAGTGCTGCATGCGTTCCTTGAGCAGCCGATCGCGCACGTACGACAGTTCCTCCTCCTCGATGCGCTCGAGCGTTTCGAGCGAAAGGCCCGCTTCGCCATGCGCCGACCAGGCGCGCTGCAACTCCGCATTCCGATGATTGCCCATGCGCAGCGAGAACCAGATGCGATTCTGGATCTTCTCGAGATCGAGCGCTTGCCCAACCCAGACCTCGTCGGTCGCGCGGCAGCAGACCGCGAAGATGCCGGCGACGCTCGCGCGCTTCTTGTAGTCGGCGATGGCAAGCTTTCGGGTCTCGGTCTTCATGGCAGCTCCTCCAGATCGATCGGGCCAAATTTATACCCGGGTATTATTGACGCTGCAATTAAATCCGGATAAAACCTGTCCAATCGAAATCCGATCGAGCTGCCGCGATGACTCAAACGCTATCGGCCGACCTGATACGGCCCGCCCTTCTCCAGCGCCCGTGCATAGGCCGGGCGCGCATGAATGCGCGCGAGGAATGCGACACATTTCGGATGACCGTCCTCGAGCCCGCCGCGCGCCGAGGCTGCTTCCAGCGGAAAGCTCATCTGAATGTCGGCGCCGGAGAATTCTTGGCCGGCGAACCACTCGCTCTTGCCAAGCTCACCTTCCCAATAGGCCATGTGCTGCTTGATCTGCGGATTGACCAGCGTGGTGAGCGCCTGATTGGAGACCTTGCGCACCAGCGGCCGCAGCAGCGCCGGCGCGCGCTTCGGCATCAGCGTGAACAACAGCTTCAACAGCAGCGGCGTCATCGCCGATCCCTCGGCATAGTGCAGCCAATAGGTGTAGCGCAGCCGTTCCGGCGTATCAGCCGGTGGAATCAGGCGGCCATTGCCGTAGGTACCGACGATGTATTCGAGGATCGCACCGGATTCCGCGACCGCGTTGCCATTGTCAGTGATGACGGGCGACTTGCCGAGCGGATGGATCGCGCGCAGCTCCTTTGGCGCCCGCATGTCGGGCTGCCGCTGATAGCGGACGATCTCGTAGGGCACGCCCAATTCCTCGAGCAGCCACAGCACGCGCTGCGAGCGGGAATTGTTGAGATGATGAACCGTCAGCATTGGCGTTCCCCCGGGTCTGGCCACAGTCGAGCGGCGACTGGTGCCAGCCGTGCGCGAGAAAGTCGAGATAGGCGTCCGGCCGAGTTCGAGCCGCGCATCGCAACAATCACGAATTACCCGGATAATATATCGGGCGATTGGAGGGTCCCGTGATGAATCCAGCCTATGTCGCCTTCGAGGGCGAGCATCGCATTGCCGCCGGCGATCTCGGCGACGTCGCCCGCGCCGCCAGGCAACTGCTCGACCAGCGCAAGGACGCGGCGATCCTGGTGTTCAACGGCCGCACCTCAGCCCTGGTCGACATCGATTTCCGCGGCTCGGTGGACGACGTGCTGGCGCGCCTGCCGAAGCCGAAAGCCCCTGTGGAAGAGGAGCAAGCCGTGTCCACTGCGCCGCGCGGCCCCGGCCGCCCCAGGCTTGGCGTCGTTGCGCGTGAGATCACCCTGCTGCCCCGGCACTGGGACTGGCTGGCGCAACAAAAAGGCGGCGCATCGGTCGCGATCCGCAAATTGGTCGACGAAGCGCGACGCTCTAGCGGCGACAAGGACCGCACGCGCCTCGCCCAGGACGCCGCCTACCGCTTCATGACGACGATGGCCGGCAACCGTCCGCATTACGAGGACGCGATCCGCGCCCTCTTCGCGCACGACCGCCGGCGCTTTGTGACACTGATCGCCGACTGGCCGGCCGACATCCGCGACCATGCCGTCAGCCTTGCCTACAGCGATCACGCTGATTAGCCCCGCATCCTCCTGACTCTGGAATCTGAACGTGCCCGACACCCCGTCTCTTCGGAAGGCATTTCTGCTCTTCCTCGCACCGATGTTGCTAAGCAACATCCTTCAATCATTGTTCGGCACCATCAATGGCGTCTATCTCGGCCAGATGATCGGGGTCGACGCGCTCGCGGCCGCGTCGGTATTCTTCCCGGTGATGTTCTTCTTCATCTCCTTCGTCATCGGATTGAGCGCCGGCGCCTCCGTCATGATCGGGCAGGCCTGGGGTGCCCGCGAGCCCGAGAGGGTGAAGGCGGTCGCCGGCACGACCATGACCGTGACACTGCTGCTGGCGCTGGCGATCGCAATCTTCGGCGGCCTGTTCACGCGTCCGCTCCTGATCGCGCTGGCTACGCCGTCCGACGTCCTCGACGCGGCGGTGTCCTATGCGCGGATCATGATGATCTTCATGCCGGTAACCTTTGCATTCCTGCTGCTCGCGGCGATGATGCGCGGCGTCGGCGACACGATGACGCCGTTGCTCGCGCTTGCGGTCTCGACGGTCGTCGGCCTCGTGGTGACCCCGGCCCTGATCCGCGGCTGGTTCGGCCTGCCCATGATCGGCGTGGCCAGCGCGGCCGTCGCCTCCGCGGTCTCGGGCGTGGTCACGCTGTTATGGTTGCATGTCTACATGTTGCGGCGTCGGCACCCGCTTGCGTTCGACACCGCATTCCTGCGCGCGATGCGACCCAACCCCGCGCTGCTACGAATCGTGCTGCGGCTCGGCATTCCGACCGCGATCGGCATGGTGGTGGTCTCGCTCGCCGAGCTGGTGCTGCTGGGCCTGGTCAATGGCTTCGGCTCCAACGCCACCGCCGCCTATGGCGCGGTCAACCAGGTGATCAGCTATGTGCAGTTTCCGGCGATCTCGATCGCGATCTCGGTGTCGATCTTCGGCGCGCAGGCGATCGGCCGCGGAGATTCCGGCCGGATCGCCGCCATCGTCAGGACCGGGTTGGAGATGAATCTCGTGCTGACCGGCGGACTGGTCGTGCTCGGCTATCTGTTTGCACATCCCCTGATGGGTTTCTTCATCGTCGACAGCGCAGTGCTCGCGCTGGCCGAAGGGCTAATGCACATCGTGCTGTGGAGCATCGTACTGTTCGGCATGGCGACGGTGTTTTCCGGCGCGATGCGCGCCGGCGGCACGGTGTGGATGCCGCTGTTGATCTCGATCCTGGCGATCACGCTGGTCGAGGTGCCGGTCGCGATCCTGCTCAGCCGTACGATCGGCATCCAGGGCGTCTGGATCGCCTATCCGGTCACGTTTGCAACCATGTTCGTTTTGCAGATGGCCTATTACGGACTGGTATGGCGCAAGCAAACAATCACGCGGCTGATTTGACATCGCGCGCTGCGCCTCACATGATGATTATCATATTCTAATGATGGCGCCTGCGACAGCAGACCCATGCTAAGCAAGCCCATCCTAGACGAGCCCAAGGGAGCGACTGCCGTGAGCCAGAATCCGGAATTCCTGTTCGATTTCGGCAGCCCGAACGCCTTCCTCGCTCATGAAGCGATCCCGGCGATCGAACAGCGCACCGGCGTCAAATTCGAGTATGTCCCGGTCCTGCTTGGCGGCATCTTCAAGGCCACCAACAACAAGTCGCCGGCCGAGACGCTCGCCGGCGTCAAGAACAAACCCGAGTTCCAGAAAATCGAGACCGAGCGCTTCATCAAGCGCTTCAACGTGAAGCCTTACACTTGGAACCCGTTCTTCCCGGTCAACACGCTGAACCTGATGCGGGCTGCGGTCGCCGCCCAGCTCGAAGGCGTATTCGAAAAATACATCGAGGCGGCGTTCCACCATATGTGGGTCGAGCCAAAGAAGATGGACGATCCGGAAGTGGCCGCCAAAGCCTTGAACGCCTCGGGCCTTGATGGGACCAAGCTGCTCGCCCGCGGGCAGGAAGCCGAGGTCAAGGCCAAGCTGATCGCAACCACCCAGTCCGCCGTGGAGCGCGGCGCATTCGGCTCGCCGACCTTCTTCGTCGGAAAGGAGATCTTCTTCGGCAAGGAGCAGCTGCGCGAGGTCGAGGAAATGGTGTCGGGAAAGTGAGATGAGTGGATGGCCAATAGCGCGTAGCGAATAGCCAGCCAACATCCCTATCTATTCGCCACTCCCGATTCGCGGTTTGCCCGCTTGCCAGGTGGCAACAAAGAAGGACTAAATCCCATGCGCGTTCTCGTGGTCGGTGCCGGTGCAATCGGCGGTTACTTTGGCGGCCGGATGCTTGAAGCCGGCTGCGATGTCACCTTTTTGGTGCGGCCCAAACGCGCGTCCGAGCTGGCGACGGCCGGTCTCGTCATCAAGAGCCCGAACGGCGACGTCACGCTGAAGAACCCGCCGACCGTGCAGGCCGACAAGCTTTCGGAAAAATTCGACGTCGTGCTGTTGAGCTGCAAGGCGTTCGATCTCGAGGATGCGATCAAGTCGTTTGCTTCAGCTGTCGGCGACACCACCGCAATCATTCCGCTGCTCAACGGCATGCTGCATCTCGACGCGCTGGACAAGAAGTTCGGCGCCGCGCATGTGCTCGGCGGGCTCTGTGCGATCGCGGCGACGCTGAACGAGGCGCGCGAAGTGGTGCAGCTGCAGCCGATGCAGTCGCTGACGTTCGGCGAACGCGCGGGCGGAATGTCGGACCGGGTGCGCGCGATCGCGGAGACCTTCTCCTGCATCAACGGCGCGACCGCGAGCGAGCACGTGATGCAGGACATGTGGGAGAAGTGGGTGTTCCTGGCCTCGCTCGCTGCGTCCACGAGCCTGATGCGGACATCAGTGGGCAACATCCTGGCCGCGCCAGGCGGCAAGGATTTCCTGCTCGGCATCCTCGAGGAATGCAGCGCGATCGCCGGCGCCGCAGGCCACATGCCGGGCGGCCCGTTCTTCCAGCGCACCCGCGGACTGCTGACCACCGAAGGCTCGCCGATGACGGCGTCGATGTTCCGCGACATCAAGGCGGGCCTGCCCGTTGAAGCCGATCACGTGATCGGCGACCTGATCGTGCGTGCCGACGCCGCGAAGATCCCCGTGCCGAAGCTGCGCACGGCGTACACGCATCTCAAGGCGTATGAGAAGCAGCGGGGGTAGACTCTTTCCGTCGTCCCGGCGAAGGCCGTTTTGAAGCTACAGATGCGCGAGATAATGCGCGAGCGCGGTGATCTCTTCATCGCTCAAGGGATAGGCCACGTCGGCCATCGCGGCCTGGGCGCCGCCGGAGCGGACTCCCGACTTGTAGTCATGCAGCGCCTTGACGAGATATTCCTCGCGCTGGCCGGCGATCCGCGCCACCGCCTTGGTGCCGACGAACGTATCGGTGTGGCATGAGGCGCAACGGCGGCCGGCGGCGGCCTGCTTGCCCTTCTCCGACAGATCCGGATTGTCGTCCTTGGTACCCTTGAACGGCGGCAGCGCGGCGAAATAGGCGCCGAGATCGCGGATGTCCTCGTTGCTGAGCTGCTCGACGATCGGCTGCATCTGTTCGTTCTTGCGCGCGCCGGCGCGGAAGAACACCAGCTGCCACTGGATGAACTGGTCGAGCTGGCCGGCCAGCGAAGGAATATTCTCGGTCTGCGAGAGGCCGTTCTCGCCGTGGCAGCCGGAGCACACCTCGGCCTTCTCCTTGACGGCGGCGGTATCAGCAGCCCGCGTCGGGCCAACTGCGAACACCAGGAGTGCGCCGAGCAAGGCACGCGATACGAATCGATTCAACATGGGACAGCGCTTTCGCGAGGAGGTCACTTTGCGGGATGCGCACCGGCGCAGGCCCGCACTCCATAACCTTATTCGTGGTTGCCGGTTCCGGGCTCGCTATTTGCGCATGCGAGCGAAGCCAAAAAGCATGAGGCTGCGGCCGCCTTGTCGGCCACCGCAGCCTCATATTGTTTCAGGCGTTACTTCTTGCTGTAGCTGATGCGATAGATCGCACCGGCCCAGTCGTCGGCGACGAGGATCGAACCGTCCTTGTCGAGCACGATATCGGCGGGGCGGCCAAGATAGCCCTGGTCACCCTGGATCCAGCCGTCCGCGAAGATCTCCTGCTTGGCATTCTTGCCTTCGGGGCTCGCGGTGATGCGCACGATGCGGCCGCCCTGGTACTTATGCCGGTTCCAGGAGCCGTGCTCGGCGATCAGGATGCTGTTCTTGTACTCGGCCGGGAACTGGCTGCCGGTATAGAACTTCATGCCGAGCGGAGCCACGTGAGCGCCGAGATTGTATACCGGAGGAGTGAACTCCGAGCACTTGTGACCCATCGCGAACTTGGTGTCCGGCAAATTGCCCTGGTGGCAATAGGGATAGCCGAAATGCTCACCCATCTTGGTGATGATGTTGAGCTTGTCGCTCGGCAGATCATCGCTGATCCAGTCGCGCGCATTTTCGGTGAACCAGTACTTGCCGGTGCGCGGATCGACGTCGCCGCCGACGCTGTTGCGAACGCCGAGCGCATAAACCTCGGCATTGCCGGTCTTCGGATCGACGCGGCGGATCTGCGACACGCTGGTCGGCGGGATGCCGACGTTGAAGGGCGGGCCGAACGGAATGAAGAACCAGCCTTCCTTGTCGACGGCGATGTATTTCCAGCCATGCGCCGCATAGGACGGCATGTCGTCATACACCACCTTGCCCTCGCCGAGCTTGTCGAGATTGGCTTCGGCGTTCTCATACTTGATCAGCTTGTCGACGGCGATGACGTAGAGCGAGCCATCCTGGAAGGTGAGGCCGGTGGGCATGTTCAGCCCCTTGAGGACCGTCTTGACCTCTTTCTTGCCGTTGTTGTCCTTGATCGCGTAGACGTTGCCGAGACCGAACGAGCCGACGAACAGCGTACCCTTGTCGCCCCACGCCATCTGGCGCGCGGCGAGCACGTTCGAGGCATAGACCTCGATCTTGAAGCCCGCCGGCAGCTTGATCTTCTTCATCATGGTGGCGAGTTCGGCGTCGGAGGCGCCGGTCGGCGGGCCGGACGGCGGCGCAAGGCCCTTCTGCGCCTCGGTTTCGTCGCCGAGGAACCAGTCATCCGGCGGATGGGTCCAGAATTCCTTGGTGCCTGATTCGTATTTCTTCAGCGCACGGCTCTTGTCCGCCGCAGTTTGCGCACTGGCGAAGGTTGTCCCCGCCAATAGCGCGATCGTCGCAAGCGCAAGTATTGATCGATTGAAAGCCGATTTCATCGCGTGACTCCCCTAAGCAAGCCGTTGCAGCTTGCGTCTATTATTGATTTTGAACGCCCTGAGAGATGATTGTGGCGGTCTGCGAGGTAGGTCAGACGACAAAATGGTAGCACATCCAACGGCGCTGAGAAGCGCATGCGTTGTGGTGCGCTGCAGTCAAAACAAATTGAGACGAAATTTTTGTGCGCGCGATGTGCAAGAGAAAGAGGCAATCGCGCTGCAGCGCAATATTCGCACGAAGTAAACGGTTGCAGACTGGCGATGCATCGCGCGTGAGTTGGAGGCTGCAAGGAAAGCTGTAAGCAAACTTGTAAGGAAATTTGTCACATGCGCGTTTTTGTGACGGGAGGCACGGGCACAATCGGCTCCGCAGTGGTGCGGGAACTGATCGCCCGCAGCCATCGTGTGTTCGCGCTGGCGCGCTCGGACGAAGCGGCAGGCAGGCTCGCCGGTTGGGGGGCTATTCCGGTCGGTGGCGACATGACCGCGCCCGAGCAATGGACAGCAACGCTCCCCGATCTCGACGCCTTCGTTCACGCCGCCTGTGATTTCTCGCCTCAGATGGAGACGATCGAACGCCGTCTGCTCGACCTATTACTGCCCGCCCTCGCGAGCCAACCGCGTGACATTCGCTTCGTCTACACCGGTGGCTGCTGGCTGTTCGGCGCGACCGGCGAAGCCATCGCGACCGAAGAGACACCGTTTCGACCCCTGCCCGCCTTCGCCTGGATGATCGCCCATCTGCAGCGCGTCTTGGCCGCGCCCGAAATCCACGGCATCGTCATTCATCCCGCAATGGTTTACGAACCGGCGGGCGGCGTTTTCAGCCGCTTCGCGCGCGAGGCGAGCGAAGCTCGCGCGGTCCGCGTCGTTGCAAGTGAAGCCGTTCGCTGGCCGCTGGTGCATAGCGAGGACCTTGCCGTGCTCTATGCACTGGGGCTGGCGCATGCGCCGGCGGGATCAAGCTATATCGGCGCGGCGATCGAAGGCTGGCAGGTCGGACGCATCGCGCGCGCCTTCGCGAAGCGATCTGGCGGACCGCAAGAACCAGCGATCATCTCCCCCGACGCGATTGCGGCTGAACTCGGTGACTGGGCCAAGGGCTACGCACTCGATCAGCGCCTGAGCGGCGCCAAGGCGCGGCACGACCTCGGCTGGCGCCCAAAACATCTCGACCCCGAAGCGGAAATTGCTGCCCTCGCCTGAAAAACAAAAAGCCCGCGTCGAATGGCGGGCCTTCATCAAACTGTCAGCTCGGTCAGCGAGAAAATCTGGAGCGGGCGAAGGGGCTCGAACCCTCGACCCCGACCTTGGCAAGGTCGTGCTCTACCACTGAGCTACACCCGCATCCGAGATGGCGGCGATCGCTCGCCGACAACGGCAGACCTATGCCAAATGCTGTCTGTGAATGCAACACAAGAGCACGGTCCGTTGCAGTCGAAATAGCCTGAATTCCTTAAAAATTGTGCTCGAAACGGCCCGAAACCGGGCTGTCTGAAAATTTCTCCGCCTTGTCGCAGGGAAAAGGGCGCAAACCCACCCGATCCCGGGTGGAACCGGCTCTCCGGCAGACGATTGAATTTTGTCTTCTGACCGCCATTTAGCCTGACAGAACGGCTGAACCGGCCGCTCGGGGCGTGCTAGAACGCCCCAGGATTTTTTCGACCCTCATAAGACCAGGCGAGGACAATTTGACAATCATTGAGCAGGGCGGCCCCACGCCCCAGGCAGCGCCCGATCTGATCAAGGAAACGACGACCCAGACCTTCGTCAAGGACGTCATCGAGGAATCGCGCCATCAGCCGGTCATGATCGACTTCTGGGCGCCTTGGTGCGGTCCCTGCCGCCAGCTCACGCCGATGCTGGAAAAGGCGGTCCGCAACGCCAAGGGCCGGGTCAAGCTGGTCAAGATGAACATCGACGACCATCCGCAGATCCCCGGCCAGATGGGCATCCAGTCGATCCCGGCCGTGATCGCCTTCGTCAACGGCCAGCCCGCCGACGGCTTCATGGGCGCGGTGCCGGAAAGCCAGATCAACGCCTTCATCGAGAAGATCACCAAGGGCGTGCCCGCTTCCGGTGAGCCCGATCTCGCCGAGATCCTGACCGAGGCCGACGCCGTGCTCGCCGAAGGCGATGCCGCCGCCGCGGCGCAGATCTATGCCGAGGTGCTGGCGCATGACGCGACCAACATCCCGGCACTCGCCGGCCTCGCCAAATGCTACGTCACGACGGGCGGGGTCGAGCAGGCCAAGCAGACGCTGGCGATGGTTCCGGAAACCAAGCGCAACGACGCCGCGGTGAAGGCCGTGCAGGCCGCGCTCGATCTCGCCGAACAGGCGCAGTCGGTCGGTCCGGTCGCGGAGCTGGAACAGAAAGTCGCGGCAAACCCGCTCGATCATCAGGCGCGATTCGATCTCGCGACGGCGCTGAATGCGATGGGCAATCGCGTTGAGGCGACCGAGCAGCTGCTCGCCATCGTCAAGCGCGACCGCAAGTGGAACGACGACGGCGCGCGCAAGCAGCTGGTGCAGTTCTTCGAAGCGTGGGGCGGCACCGATGAGGCAACCGTCGAGGGACGCAAGCGGTTGTCGATCGTCCTGTTCTCCTGAAGCGCCAAGAGACTCGCTAAGAGACGCGCTGAAGCAGACGCGCTAAAGCGCAAAGAGACCTCGCCACCAACATCACCGGGACCGCAGATGCCGATCAATGCCGAATATCGCGGACCCGGCGAACTTCCCGAAGTGATCGCGGTGTTCCCGCTGCCCGGCGCGCTGCTGCTGCCGCGCGGCCAGATGCCGCTCAACATCTTCGAGCCGCGTTATCTGGCGATGGTCGACGACGCATTGCGCGACGGCCACCGCCTGATCGGGATGATCCAGCCCGATGCGACGCATTCGCGCAGTGAGGCAAAACCGGCACTGTTCAGTATCGGCTGCGTCGGCCGCATCACCCAGCTCGCCGAATCCGGCGACGGCCGCTACGTCCTCGAACTCACCGGCGTCGCGCGCTTCAAGGTGGTCGAGGAGCTGACCGTGCTGACGCCGTATCGCCAGTGCAAGGTCGACTTCTTCTCCTTCATCGGCGACTTCACCGCGCGCAAGGGCGAAGAGGCGGTCGACCGCGACGGGCTGCTCGAGGTGCTCCGCGACTTCCTCAAGGCCAACAATCTGAAGGTCGATTGGGAAGGCATCGAGGCCGCGCCCAACGAGGCGCTGGTCAACGCGCTCGCGATGATGTCGCCCTATGGTTCGGCCGAAAAGCAGGCGCTGCTCGAAGCGCCGGACCTGAAGACGCGCGCCGAAATCCTGATCGCGGTCACCGAGATGGATCTCGCCAGGAAACGCACCAGCGGCGATCCGCCGCTGCAATAGTGCATCGTCAGAGACCGGCGCCAGCCATCGCGCGGCGCCCGCTACGCCACTCCGCCGTTCGCGCCCGTCCCTTGATCAGCTGCGCGACCTTCGTGCCATTGACCGGCCGGCCAAAGTAAAAGCCTTGGGCTTCGACACAGGCCTCGGTGCGGAGGATATCGAGCTGCTCCACGGTCTCGACGCCTTCGGCGGTCGTGGTCTTGCCGAGGCTGACAGCGAAGCGGACCACCGCGCGCGCAATCCGGCGCGCCTCATCCGCCGGTCCGGCCAATTCGTGAACGAAGCTGCGGTCGATCTTGACCTTGTCGAACGGAAATCTCTGCAGGAAACTCAGCGACGAATATCCCGTGCCGAAGTCGTCGAGCGCGATCCGTACTCCGAGATCGTGCAGTTGACCCAGCGCCGTGAACACGGCGGTGCTGTCGTGCATGATGGCCGTCTCGGTGACTTCGAGCTCAAGCCGCTGCGGCGCTACCCCCGCACTTGCCAGCGCGTGGATGACGACTGGCACCAGCTCCGGGCTCTTGAACTGCGCGGGCGACAGGTTGATCGCGATCTTGAGATCGTCGGGCCATTTGGCGGCTTCCATGCAGGCGGTTCGCAGTATCCATTCCCCGAGCGGCACGATCAGGCCGGTCTCCTCGGCCAACGGGATGAATTTCGCCGGCGGCACCATGCCGCGCTGCGGATGATTCCAGCGCAACAGCGCCTCGAAGCCGCAGGTTTCGCCGCTCGCGACGTCGATGAACGGCTGATAGTGAAGTTCGAACTCGCCGTTCACGAGCGCACTGCGCATGTCCTGCTCGAGGTTGCGCCTTGCGTGCAGCAGCTGATCGAGCTCCGGCTCGAAGAAGCGGAATGAGCCGCGTCCGCCGCTCTTGGCCGCGTAGAGCGCGAGGTCCGCGCTGCGCAGGATCTCATCGGAATCGGCACCATCGCGCGGCGCGATCGCAATGCCGATGCTGGTGGCGGTGGTCACCTGATGGTGGCCGAGATCGACCGGCCCGCTGAGTGCCTTGTTGATCTTCTCGGCAAGCAGGCCCGCGTCGGCGACCGGATCGGTCACGTAGTCGAACACAGCGAACTCGTCGCCGCCGAGCCGCGCGATCAACGTCGTTTCGCTGACGCATCTGCGCAACCGGGCGGCGACCGCCTGCAACAGCGCGTCACCCGCCGGGTGCCCGAGCGTGTCGTTGACTTCCTTGAAGTGATCGAGATCGAGCATCAGCACCGCGAGCATTTGTCCGCCGCGGCACGTCACGGCAAGTGCGTGCTCCATGCGCTCCCGGAGCAGCACCCGGTTCGGCAGGTCGGTCAGCGCGTCGTGCTGCGCCATGTGGGTGATCTTGGCCTCGGAGCGCCGTTGCTCGGTGACGTCGAGATGCGTCGCCACCCAGCCACCGCCGGCCATCGGCTGCCGGGTGACGCAGATCAATCGGCCATCCGCGAGTTCGTCGATCCGGCGGCTGATTTCGTCTGAAGGCAGCGCGTTCAACGTCGCAAGCACCTGCGTCGCGGCATTGTCGCTGGTCTCGCCCTTGAGGATACCGGTCGCGATCCGATGCGTGATGATGTCGCGGTGCCGCGTCCCGGGCAGCAACAGCTCCGGCGGCAGCCGGTACATCTTGGCGTAGCGATCGTTGCAAACGACGAGCTCCTTGTCCGCATCGAACATGCAGAGGCCCTCGCCCATGTGGTTGATCGCCGTGTCGAGCCGGAGCTTCTGTTCCTGCAGCTCCGTCTGCGACGCTTCGACCTGCTGGCGCGCGAGCGAAAGCTGGCTGATGATTTCCTCAAAACGGTGAGTGCGCAGCGCAAGCCGGCGATCGGCCAGCACGCCGACCAGGCTCATCCCGAGCACCGACAGCGCCACGCCCGCGATCGCCATGGCGAGGAAGGTCGGAGAGAGCGACAGCGCCTCCGGCGTGAGCGTCGGGTCCGGGACGAATCCGACCGCGCCCATCGCCGTGAAGTGATGTGAAACGATCGCAAGCGTCAGCAGCAGTGCGGCGGCGGACGTTCGCAGGCGATCCTGGTAACGCACCGCGACCGCCAGCGCGGCATAGCCGAACGCCATGCCGAGCACGATGGAGGCCGACACCAGGTCGAGCGACCAGGTCACGTGGCCAGGCACTTCGAGCGCCCACATGCCGAGATAGTGCATGCTGGCGATCCCGGCGCCGATGATCGCGCCGCCGATCGGCGCCCGCCAATGGCTGGACTCGCTCGCGGCAAAGCCGAGGCCGACTGACGTCAGGACCATCGCCGCGGCGAGCGACAGCGCGGTCAGGGTAATGCCGTATCCGGTCGGAATCCCCGGCTCGTAGGCGAGCATAGCGATGAAATGCGTCGCCCAGATCCCGTAACCGATCGCAGCTCCTGCGATCGCAATCCAGATCAGCCGCGTCCGGCCATGCACCGCGATCGCACGGTGGAAAATGTTGACGGCGACAATGCTCGCAACGAAGCAAACCAGGCCGGCGAGCAAAACCAGCCGCCAGTCATGCTCGCCGGTGAGGCACGTAAAAACACGGTACATCGCGTCGGTCCATGATTGTTCACCAGGACGAATAATCCGCTTGAACTTTCTTCTCGATAAGATCTCACAACTTTCGGTGGCATGGTTATCCGCGCGTAAGCCGAATCCGCATCGAAATTGATGGCTCCATAACTTCCGGCGCGTTCACAGCCGACCGATCAGCTGCTGAGCGGAATGAGCACCGTTTCACCGGTTGCGACCAGCGAGGTCTCGCCCTGTTCGTTTTCCGCGAAGAGCTCCGCGCGGGCGAACACCTGCCTGCGTCCCGCGCGCACCGTCGTGCCCTTGGCGATGAAGCTGCGGCCGACGGCCGGCCTCAGGCAATTCATTGAGAAGTGCGAGGCCGTGACGTTGCCGACGACGGTGGCTGCCGCAAAGCCGCACGCGGTGTCGAGCAGGGCAGCGATCATGCCCGCATGCAGGTGTCCGGCGTATTGGGTGAGATCGTCACGCCAAATCATGCGCAGCTCCACCTCGCCATCGCCCGCCGCGACGACCTCGAAGCCGGCCATGCGATTGAAGGCGGCCGAACCATTGGTCGCGACGAGACGCTGCAGATCAAATCCCGGATTGGCGGTCATGCAAAACTCCCCCGCGACGTGCGCTAATAGCCGGCGACCGCGAGCGCCACGACGGCACTCATCCCGATCCAGCCGAAATGACGACCACGCGTCGCGATCGCGTTGGCGAGCGCGGCACAGCCGAACACGACGGCGAGCGTGACGATGATCCAGTGCCGTGCAACATCGTCAGCCATCGCGGGCGCTGCGATCAACAGCACGCCGCCGCCGATCCAGGCGATGGTGCCGGCTTGCCATACGAGACGTAGCAACAGTCGCAGCCGCGGCGGCTCGACGGTGGCACGGGCAAAGACCTTGGTCTCGCCGAGCACGCCGTGGATCAGGCTGATGACAACAGCGATGACACCGGCACCCTGCAGCAGAAGATCACGCATCGGAACGGCTCCATACAGTGCTGTATGGTTATGACCCCTGACGCTGGCGGCTGTCAATACACTTGTGTATGGTGGAACGAAGCAACATCGGGAAACCATGGCGGATCAACTCTCGGCGCAGGATTGGCTCGACCAGGGCCTCAAGACCCTGGCGAAGAGCGGCTTCACGGCATTGAAGGCGGAGCCGCTGGCCAAGGCGATGGGGGTGTCGCGCGGCAGCTTCTACTGGCACTTCGCCGATATCGGCGCATTCCACGCCGCGATCCTCAAGCGCTGGCGCGACGTCGCCGCCGAACAGATCATCGCCGGCATCGAGGCCGCCAAGGGCGAAGACCCGGTGGCCGTGTTGCTGCGCCTGACCTTCGGCAGCAGGCTTGCGCTGGAGAAAGCCGTGCGCAGCTGGGCTGCACACGATCCCGCGCCCCGCGCCGCCGTCCAGGCAATCGACCGCCGCCGGCTGGATTATGTCGAAAGCCTGCTGAAAAGGGCCGGCCTGCCGGACGCTGTCGCGCGCGACCGCACCCAAATCGTCTATTGGACGTTTCTCGGCTTCGCATTGTCCGACCAAATGCTGCCGCAGGACAGGCAGCAGGCCGTGGTCGCCGAACTGCTGCGGATGGTAACACAGCCGCCGTCATGACACCCCGCGTTGGGATGTGCTACACGACCGCCAGCCGGAGACCGCAATGAATTCCACGCCCGACCATCTCGAAAGCACCGCCGACCCGAAGCTCCTGGAGATCCTGGTGTGCCCGATCACCAAGGGGCCACTGGAATTCGACGCGACGAAGCAGGAGCTGATCTCGCGTTCGGCCAAGCTCGCCTATCCGATCCGCGACGGCATCCCGATCATGCTGCCGGAAGAGGCGCGAAAGATCGATTGACGCGGGCAATCGTCACATTGCTGCTGCTGCTGCTGCTCGTCTCGCTGGCGGGCGCGGCGGCTGACGAGAGCAAGATCCGGGTCGGACCCATCGATGCGGTGCTGACCGTTCCATCCGACGTTGCAAGGCCGCCGGTGGCGCTGTTGATCGCCGGCTCCGGTTCGACCGACCGTGACGGCAACGGGCCGCAGCTCAAGCCGGCGACGCTGAAGAAACTCTCCGAGCAACTGGTCGCACGAGGCATCGCGACGCTGCGTTACGACAAGCGCGGCGCCGGCGGCTGGAAGAAAGAGTTCGGCCGACCCGAGGATTTTCGCTTCAAGGATTTCGTCGGCGACGCCGCAGCGCTGATCGATGATCTGCGCGGCAGCGGCAAATTCTCAAGAGTAGCTGTTATCGGGCACAGCGAGGGCGGCCTGGTCGCGATCCTCGCCGTGCAACGCGTGCCCGTCGACCGGCTGGTGCTGCTGGCGACTGCGGCGCGCAAGCAGGGCGCCCTCCTGAAGGCGCAACTCGAAAAGCAGCTGCCGCCGGACAAATTCGCGCCGATCGCCAAGGCCATCGATGACATTATGGCCGGGCAAGTCGTCGATCCGCCACCGGCGGGGTTTGCGATCGCGCCTGCGATGCAGCCCGGCATCGCATCCGCCTTTACCGAGGATCCGATCGATCCCATGAAGAAGATCACGAGTCCGACACTGATCATCGCAGGCGGCCGCGACCATCAACTGGCGCGGCTCGACTTCCTCGCGCTCGCCTCCGCAGACTTCGCCGCCAAATCATTGTGGCTGCCTGATATGAACCACGTGCTGGTCGACGTGTCAGACGAGGCGGATGATGTGGCGAGCTACAATCAGCCCGAGCGGCCGCTCGATCCCGACATGATCGAGGCGGTGGTGAGTTTTATCTCAGCTCCGTAGCCCGGATGAATTACAGCGCCTCGCCCTTCAACAGCCGCGGCACTTCGCCCGACAATCCCGCCGCCTGACGGATGAACAGGCTCTTCAATGGCGGCGTGCGGTCGACGAGACCCAAGCCAATGTCGCGCACGGTGCGCAGCAGCGTCGATTCGTTGGAGAACAGAAAGTTCAACGAGTTGGTCGCAACCCCCATCGCCACCGTGTCGAAGCGCCGCCAGCGCTGGTAGCGCTCGAGCACGTCGGCCTGTCCGAGATCCATGCCGAGCCGCGCCGCGTCGACCACGACTTCGGCAAGCGCCGCGACGTCCTTCAGACCCATATTGAGCCCCTGCCCCGCGATCGGATGGATCACATGCGCGGCGTCGCCGATCAGCGCCAGCCGCTCGGCGATAAAGGAGCGCGCGACGAAATAGCCGAGCGGAAACGCGCGCGGTCTGTCGAGCGCCTTGATCTCGCCGAGATGCAAACCAAAACGTTGCTCGAGCTCGGCGTGGAATTCGTCGTCGCTCAATGCGGTGATGCGCGCGGCGTCCTTGCGCGTTTCGGTCCAGACCAGCGAGGAGCGGTTGCCGGTCAGCGGCAGGATCGCGAACGGGCCCGCGGGCAGGAAATGCTCTTCGGCACGGCCGTGATGCTCGCGCTCATGCCCTACGGTAACGACGATGCCGGATTGATCGTAGTCCCAGCCATGGGTGGCGATGCCGGCGCGCTCGCGCAGTTTTGAGCGGGCGCCGTCCGCGGCCACCAGCAGGCTTGCATCGATCACGGTGCCGTCGGCCAGCGTCACGCTGACGCCGTCGGCACGGGACTCGAACGTCGACACCGCGATGGCACGCAGCTCGACACCTTCGGCTTCAGCGCGCGCGGCCAGCACATCGATCAGATAGCGGTTCTCGACCATATGCGCGAAGGGCTCGCCGGGCTGGACGTCGCCGGCAAAGGTCAGGAACACCGGACGGGTCGCGTTTTCCAGCCTGGAATCGGTGACCACCATGTCCGATATCGGCTGCGCGGTCGGCGCGACCTGGCCCCAGACGCCGAGCGTCTCGAACAGCCGCCGGCAGGCCGCCACAATTGCGGTCGCGCGCGGATCGCGGCTCGGCCGCTGGCTGAGCGCCGGATCGGCCACGATCACGGGAACGTCGGGCCCGAGCCCCTGGCGCAGCGCCAGCGCCAGCGCTAGCCCCGCGAAAGCGCCCCCGCAGATGACAATGCTTCGCTGTACCGGCATGCCCTTCCTTTACGCGCTTGGCGCACTCAGACTGTGCTTGCTACCTGATAATAGCTGGGCGAAACAGGGGGCAGAAACAAGGGCGGCTAATCAGCCCAATTCGTCATTCCGGGGCGTGCGAAGCGCGAACTAGGATGCGCAATTGCGCATCTGAGAATCCATCAAGCCGCATATTCCGTGGATGAATGGATTCCGGGTTCGATGCTGACGCATCGCCCCGAAATGACGGGACCACGACCTGAAAGCCATCCATGTCCAAAAGCCTGATCGACCTGCTGTCCATCCTCGATCTCGAGCAGCTCGAGGTGAATTTGTTCCGCGGCAACAGCCCGAAGACGGGGTGGCAGCGCGTGTTCGGCGGCCAGGTGATCGGGCAGGCGATGGTGGCGGCATGCCGCACCGTCGAGGGCCGGCTGCCGCATTCGCTGCATTGCTATTTCATCCTGCCCGGCGATCCGCAGATCCCGATCATCTACCAGGTCGAGCGGCTGCGCGACGGCAAGAGCTATTCGACCCGCCGGGTCACCGCGATCCAGCACGGCAACGCGATCTTCTCCATCATGGTCTCGTTCCATGCCGAGGAAGAGAGCAACTTCAATCATCAGGAGACGATGCCCGACGTGCCGCCGCCGGAGAAATTGACCGCGGAGGAAGTCGCCAAGCAGCCGATGTTCAAGGAGATGCCCGACTTCATCCGCCGCTACTACGAATCCGACCGGCCGATCGAGCTGCGTCCGGTCGAGCTCGGCCGCTATTTCGGCCAGAAGATCGACGACGGCCGCATCCATGTCTGGATCCGCACCGCGGCAAAATTGCCCGACGATCCGGCGCTGCACATGTGCGCGCTGGCCTATGCGTCGGACTTCTCGCTGCTCGATGCCGTGATGGCGCGCTACGGCCGCACGCTGTTCGACAAGCGCATGATGCCGGCGAGCCTCGACCATGCGATGTGGTTTCACCGCCCGTTCCGCGCCGACGATTGGCTGCTCTACGCGCAGGATTCGCCGAGCGCGCAAGGCGGCCGCGGCCTGACCCGCGGTCTCATTTTCAAGCCCGACGGCACGCTGGTGGCATCGGTGGCGCAGGAAGGCTCGGTGCGCGAACGGCGGTAGCGCCTATACGTCTTGCTACGAACCGCGCTCGACGAGAACCGTCTGCGACGCGATCCACTGCATCAGCCAGCGGTACACCCACGGAATCGGGATGATGAAGGAGAAGCCGATGATGGCCACGATCCCGCGCCAAAGAAATTCCAGTCCGGTGCCGTTGAAGATCACTTCGTGGCGCGTACCCTCGATATTCCGGCAGAACCACCGGGTCCAGGCCGCGTAAACCCAGGCTGGCCCGATGATCGTGATGGCGGAAACGATCGTCAGAACGAACCACCCGAGATAGGCCCAGAACGAACCAGAGAAGCTCAGCCCCAGGGGCTGCCCGTTTGATGCCAGGCTCCCGACGAACCATTTGAAGAAGAGCCAATAGAGCGCGACCTCAACCAGCAGCACCAGAATGTTGAGTGACTGATACCCGCTCATGGACGCGGCGATCACAACCACGACGCCGCCGAAAAACCAGGGAACGATCGTCATCGCCGTGCCCTCGAAGCTGAGGTTCGGGCGTCCCGGCACGTGGATATGCGGGATAAGCCATTTGAGGTACCAGACGATCATCCACGGAGCCGGGATGATGAAGCAGCTCGCGATTGAGCACACTAGGCTACGCCAGGTGAAATCCCAGATTCCGAAATCAACTGACAGAGGCCCGCCGCTATAGCTTCCTGATGCCACCACCTGCGGCGGACCGCCGGCCTGCGGAAACGCCGGCGGCGCTCCGGCGCCGGGGACGAGACCGGGAATTTCCGCGGCCTTCTGCCAGCCGGACATGCCCTCGGTCCACACCAGCGTATCGGCCCGCACCGTCCCCCGGGCGATCAGGTCGCGGAGCTGGGCTTCCGGCAAGGGGCCTTTCTGCTGGCCTTCGGATGCATAAAACCAGTTTCGGTTGGACATTTTGTTTCCTCGGAGCGTGCGCAGCCTAGGCGAAACGAGCCAGCGGGACCGCTGGCCGGGCGGGAAAACCGCATTCTCGCCGACGGTTCTCATCCCGTACAGTGAGGGAGCTCACCTGCAGCCCACGTTTTCCCCTTCAACCTGCAACTTTTTTGTGCCAATTGCCCAGAAAGATGCCAGAGTTAGCAGGCGCAAAAAGCGCCCTGGGAATGGCAAGTCGCCGCTCCGAGGGGGCCGGTGCGGAAACCTTGAGACAATAAAGGCCTGACCATGAAACTCGTCGTCGCGATCATCAAACCATTCAAGTTGGATGAGGTGCGCCAGGCGCTGACCGCGATCGGCGTCCACGGCATGACGGTGACCGAGGTGAAGGGCTATGGCCGCCAGAAGGGCCACACCGAGATCTATCGCGGCGCCGAATATGTCGTGAACTTCCTGCCCAAGCTCCGCATCGAGATCGCGGTCGATAGCGACCTCGCCGAGAAGGCGGTCAGCGTCATCACCCAGAGCGCGCGCACCGGCCAGATCGGCGACGGCAAGATCTTCGTGACGCCGATCGATCACGCCTTGCGCATCCGCACCGGCGAGACCGACCGCGACGCGCTCTAGAACCTTCCAATCTGACATCGCGGCCGGCAGCGACGCTGGTGCGCGCCACAAAACCACGACACGCCGGGGAATGATGATGGGGGCACGGGCTCTTCGCGCAGCGCTATCGGCTGCGCCGATCAATGCTGCAATTTTGCTTGCGCTGGGCACGCCGGCTTTCGCCCAAGGCGCGAGCGTCAATCCGAGCGTCAATTCAACCATCAACCCTGCCGACACCGCCTGGATGATCATCGCCACCGCATTGGTGTTGATGATGACGATCCCGGGGCTCGCGCTGTTCTACTCCGGCATGGTGCGCAAGAAGAACGTGCTGGCGACGATGGCGCAGAGCCTCGCTGCGGTTGCGATCGTCTCGATCCTCTGGGTCACCTTCGGCTATTCGCTGAGCTTCGTCGGCGACGGTCCGTGGCTCGGCACGCTCGACCGCTGGTTCCTCGCAGGGCTCACGATGGACAGCGTCAATCCGGCGGCGAAGACCATCCCCGAAGCGCTGTTCATGCTGTATCAGATGACGTTCGCGATCATCACGGTGGCGCTTGTGGCAGGCTCGGTGGCCGACCGGATGCGGTTTTCCGCCTATCTGTTGTTCTCGATCGGCTGGTTCGTCTTCGCCTACGTGCCGCTGGCGCATTGGGTATGGGGCGGCGGCTTCCTCGCCGCGATGGGCGTGCTGGATTTCGCCGGCGGCCTCGTTGTGCATCTCTCCGCCGGCGTCAGCGGCCTGGTCGCTGCGAAAGTGATGGGCCGCCGCCACGGCTATGGCAGCGATAATTTGTCGCCCTTCGATCTGTCGCTCGCGGTGGTCGGCACCGGCCTGCTCTGGGTCGGCTGGTTCGGCTTCAACGGCGGATCGGCGCTGGCGGCCAATTCGCACGCGGTGATGGCGATCATCGCCACCCATCTTGCGGCCTGCGCAGGTGCGCTGACCTGGGGCGCGCTCGAATGGGCGAAGCGGCGCAAGCCGTCGGTGCTCGGCATGATCTCAGGCGCGGTCGCAGGCCTCGGCACCATCACGCCGGCGTCCGGCTTCGTTGCGCCCTGGCACGGTATCGTCATCGGGATCATTGCCGGGCTCGTCTGCTACTGGGCCTGCACCTGGCTGAAGCATCGCTTCAATTACGACGACTCGCTCGACGTGTTCGGGGTGCACGGCATCGGCGGCATGACCGGCACGTTGCTGGTGGGCATCTTCGCCACGTCGGCGATCGGCGGCACTGCCGGTCTCCTGGAGGGCCGTCCGCAGCAGCTCCTGATCCAGCTCTATGGCGTGGCCGTCACCTTCGTGTGGTGCGGCGGCGTCACCTATGTGCTGCTCAAACTGGTCAGCGTATTCGTGCCGCTGCGCGTCTCGCTGCAGCAGGAGCTGGAAGGCCTCGACATTTCCCAGCACGGCGAAGCGCTGCAGTAAGGACTTGGCAGTAAGGACTTGCGCGTCACATAAGTATATGCTTATGTGTTCCGATGATCGAAACCGATATCTTCAAGGCGCTGGCTGACCCCACCCGCCGACAGGTTTTTGAAAAGCTCGCTGGTGGAAGCCTGAACGCCAGCGCCTTGCGCGACGGAATCGAGATCAGCCAACCGGCGATGTCGCAGCATCTCGCGGTGCTGCGCGCGGCCGGCCTCGTGCGCGAACAGCGGCAGGGCCGCTTTGTGAACTACGAGGTCGACCCGGACGGTATCGCCAGCATCGGGACATGGCTTGCACGCTACCGCGCTTACTGGCCGAAGCGGATGGATGCGCTCCACGACCTCCTGAAGGACATGGATCAATGAGCGATACAGTTGAGCCTGATCACGCCGACGCCGCGCTGGTGCTCGAATATGATCTCGATGCGCCGCCCGAAAAAGTCTGGCGCGCCGTCACCATTCCCGCGCTTCGCCAACGCTGGCTTCCCGACTCCGATCTCGCAGGAGCCGAACCTGAATCGTCGGTCACGGGCGAAGAGGTGCGCTACCGGCTCCGCGAGTCCGAACCGCCGTTTCGCGAAAGCCGCGTCATCTTCCGGATCGAACCGAACGAGGACGGCGGCACAAGGTTTCGGATCATTCAGGAAGTCTGTGACAGCAGGCGAAACCGGCCGCAGGCCGCCAACAGCAACGGCCGCTGCCTGATGCGCGCGGCCTAACAACCGAATTCATCACACGCTGAAATGGAGGTCGCCGATGCGCGACATGATGCAGCTCGTCCCGATGGTCGTTGAACAATCAGCCCGCGGCGAACGTTCCTTCGACATCTATTCCAGGCTCTTGCGCGAGCGCATCATCTTCCTGAACGGCGAGGTCAATGACGCCATGTCCGGATTAGTCTGCGCGCAGCTGCTGTTCCTCGAGGCCGACAATCCGAACAAGCCGATCAATCTCTACATCAACTCCTATGGCGGCGTGATCACCAGCGGACTTGCGATGTACGACACCATGCAGTTCATCAAGGCACCGGTCCATACGCTGTGCATGGGCACCGCGCGCTCGATGGGGTCGTTCCTGCTGATGGCCGGCGAGCCCGGTCACCGCGCCGCCTTGCCCAACGCCAGCCTTCACGTGCATCAGCCGCTCGGCGGCTTCCAGGGCCAGGCTTCCGACATCCTGATCCACGCCACCGAGATCCAGGAGACCAAGCGGCGTATCACCCGGCTCTATGCGCAGCATTGCGGGCGCCCCCAAGACGAGGTGGAGCGGACGCTGGACCGCGATCACTTCATGACCGCGCAGCAGGCCCGTGAGTGGGGATTGATCGACAAGGTTCTCGCGCAACGCGATGCTGCCTGATGGTCATCATCTTCATGCCGCAGCGCCGCGATAGTTTTCACCTTACCTAATTACCGTAAACCTGCCACTGCTCTGGGCAAGATTATGTCCGGAGTCTGTCGCGCTTACGTTTTAATCAGACGTGACCAGATTTTAGGCGCGACGGAATAGCGCATTCCCGAGCGCCTCCCGCAAAGCGGGAAAAGGTCCGGATTCATAACCCGTTAGGGAGCGCCGCCAATCTGGCACGGCATTTGATTCTAACGGTTCTGGCTGTGCCCGCGTAATGGAAGCTCTCCGCGTGGTGAACCTCAGTCGCAAAATCTCCCGGTGTTCGTTCGCACCGGGCCCAAGCGGGGATAGGACTCATGAAAATTGTTATGGCGATCATTAAGCCATTCAAGCTCGAAGAGGTCCGTGACGCCCTGACCGCCATTGGCGTTCACGGTCTCACGGTGACGGAAGTCAAAGGTTACGGCCGTCAGAAGGGCCACACGGAAATCTATCGCGGCGCCGAATATGCCGTGAGCTTCCTGCCGAAGATCAAGATCGAGGTCGCAGTCGCCTCCGACCAGGTCGACAAGACCATCGATGCCATCACCGCAGCCGCCAAGACCGGACAGATCGGTGACGGCAAGATCTTCGTCATCAGCCTCGAGCATGCGGTCCGTATCCGCACTGGCGAGGCGGATGCCGCGGCCCTCTGATTTCGCGCTCAAACCTTAAGACCTCAGGAGTTAAACAACATGACGTTCAAGCGTCCCTATAGCGCGGGACTGGCGGCCCTCGCGGTTGGCCTCTTCGCCACCACCGCCGCCTACGCCGAGCCAACCGTCAACAAGGGCGACAACGCCTGGATGCTGACCTCGACAGTGCTGGTGCTGTTGATGACCATCCCGGGCCTTGCGCTGTTCTATGGCGGTCTCGTCCGTTCCAAGAACATGCTCTCGGTGCTGGCGCAGGTGTTCTACACCGTCTGCATCGTCACCGTTCTCTGGGCTCTCTACGGCTACAGCCTCGCCTTCACCGGCGGTTCCGACTTCATCGGCGGCTTCTCCAAGGCCTTCCTGATGGGCGTCACCCCCGATTCGAAGGCAGCGACCTTTAGCGTCGACGCCAACATCTCGGAGCTGGTCTATGTCTGCTTCCAGATGACCTTCGCGGCGATCACGCCCGCCCTCATCGTCGGCGCCTTTGCCGAGCGCATGAAGTTCTCGGCGGTCGCGCTGTTCATCCCGCTCTGGGTCACCCTGATTTACTTCCCGATCGCGCACATGGTCTGGTACTGGGCCGGTCCGGACGCGATCCAGGATGCCGCCAAGGCGCTCGCTGCCGCGGCTGACGGTGCCGCAAAGACCGCGGCGCAGGCCAAGCTCGATGAAGTCAACGCCGACGCCGGCTGGGTCTTCAAGAAGGGCGCGATCGACTTCGCGGGCGGCACGGTGGTGCACATCAACGCCGGCATCGCCGGTCTCGTCGGCGCGCTCCTGATCGGCAAGCGCACCGGCTACGGCAAGGACCTGATGGCTCCGCACTCGCTGACCATGACCATGATCGGCGCCTCGCTGCTCTGGGTCGGCTGGTTCGGCTTCAACGCCGGGTCCAACCTCGAAGCCAATGGCGGCGCTGCGCTCGCTATGACCAACTCCTTCGTGGCCACGGCCGCGGCGGCGTTGTCCTGGATGTTCGCGGAATGGATCATCAAGGGCCATCCCTCGCTGCTCGGCGCTCTGTCCGGCGCGGTCGCGGGTCTCGTCGCGGTGACGCCGGCGGCCGGTTACGCCGGTCCGATGGGCGCCATCGTGCTCGGCCTCGTGGTCGGCGTGGTCTGCCTGTTCTTCTGCACCGTCGTGAAGAACGCGCTCGGCTATGACGACTCGCTCGATGTGTTCGGCGTCCACTGCGTCGGCGGCATCGTCGGCGCGCTCGGCACCGGCATCCTGGTCAACCCGGCGCTCGGTGGCGCTGGCATCATCGACTACACCGCGATCCCGCCGAAGGTCGCCGACTACGACTTCGCGGCGCAAATGATCTCGCAGTGCTGGGGCGTCTGCACCACGCTGGTGGTGTCGGGCATCGGCTCGGCGATCCTCTACAAGGTCGTCGACGTGATCGTCGGCCTGCGCGCCAACGTCGAGACCGAGCGTGAAGGCCTCGACATCACCGAACACACGGAGCGCGCTTACAACATGTGAGTTCTCCCGGGACTTGGCGCCCTCGGGCGCCAGGTCCAGAACTACGGTTCGGGCACATACCCGGCAATGCCAGAACCGTTGAGGGGCTCCAGCGCAAGTTGGAGCCCCTTTCTTTTTGTCGTGTCTTGAGAAAGAATTGCTACGATTGCCCGCCTCTGTGGAACAACGGGGCTGCGCGAACAAGAACGGCAACAAAACCGGGAGGACGTCATGAAGGTCGAAGGCGGATGCTATTGCGGCAAGGTGCGCTATGAGGCCGAGGGCGAGCCGATGATGGCGGCGCAGTGCCACTGCCGCGAATGCCAGTACATCACCGGCGGCGGGCCGAACATGTTCATGGCTATGCCGGTCACCGGCTTCAAATACACCGCAAGCGAACCCAAGCAGTTCACCCGCAAGGACCTCGCGCGTCCCGTGACGCGCGAATTCTGCCCCGAATGCGGCACCCATCTGGCGACCAAGGTGCCCGGCCTGCCCGCAGCGATCCTGAAGGTCGGCACCTTCGACAACCCGGCGCTCTACAGCCCGCAGGCCGCGATCTTCACCTGCGACAAGCAGGCGTTCCATCAGATCCCCGCGGATATGCCGGCTTTCGAGAAGATGCCGGCGCACTAACCGCGCGAGAACTTGGCATCAGGCGGCGTCGCGCGCACTTCATCGGCCGGCGCGCGCCGCCTTGCCATGAAGCAAGGAGAGCTCGTTATCCCACCAACTTCCGGGATCGCCATCGTCGGACACTGCGGCGGGCAGCCACATCCAGGCCCATCGAAATCACCCATATCGCCCCGCGCCGCCGATGGTTAATCGCGTCTTAACCTCGCCCTATCTATGGTGATTTGATCGGTTTACGGTCGGGCCTTCCCATCCGCGATCGCAGTGAAAGTGTTGGCGCTTCAAACATGGCTATGACTGCCTCATCCGGCGTGGCGCAAGGCGCCGGCAATGTCGCATCCGCCGGCCAGGCGGAGCGTTCGCCGTTCCTGCGCACGACCGAGCTTCTGGCACCCTATCAGCCGGCTAAGCCGTTGATTACGCTGTCATTGGGCGAGCCGCAGCACCCCGTACCCGATTTCGTCGGGCCAGTGCTGGCAAGATATACCGCCGAATTCGGCCGCTACCCGATCGCCAAGGGCATCGAGCCGTTCCGCCGCACGGTGGCGGCCTGGCTGTCGCGCCGGTTCGATCTTCCCCGCCCGGTCGATCCCGAGAGCGAAATCATGGTGCTGAACGGCAGCCGCGAGGGGCTGTTCTTCGCCGCGATCACGGCCGCGCGCTACGTCTCGCCGCGCAAGGGCGCACCCGCGATCCTGATGCCGAATCCGTTTTACCCGGCCTACGGCGCCGGCGCTCGCGCCGCCGGCTGCGAGCAAATTTATTTGCCGACCACACTCGCCAACGGCTTCCTGCCCGACCTCGATTCGATCGACGAAGCCACGCTGGCGCGCACCGTCGCGTTCTTCATCGCCTCGCCCGCGAATCCGCAAGGCTCGGTCGCCTCGCGCGACTATCTCATCCGCCTGAAGGGGCTCGCCGATCGCTACGGCTTCATCATCCTCTCCGACGAGTGCTATTCGGAGATCTACACCAAGGAAGCGCCCGGCAGCATTCTGGAATGCGCCGGCCCCGACTTCAGCAATGTGGTCGCGTTCCAGTCGCTGTCGAAGCGCTCGAACCTGCCGGGCATGCGCGTCGGCTTCACCGCCGGCGACAAGAAGTTTCTGGCCGCGTTCCACGAATTGCGCAATGTCGCCGCACCACAGGTGCCGGTGCCGCTGCAGCATGTCGCCGTCGCAGCCTACAGCGACGAGGCGCATGTCGAGGAGAACCGCAGGCTCTACCGCATCAAGTTCGATTTCGCCGACCAGATCCTCGGCAACCGCTACGGCTACAAGCGGCCCGCCGGCGGCTTCTGCGTCTGGCTCGACGTCTCCGACCGCGGCGGCGACGAGGCGGCGGCGGTACGTCTGTATCGCGACGCTGGCGTCCGGGTGATTCCGGGCAGCTATCTGGCGCGCCAGCAGAACGACGGTTCCAATCCGGGCGCGGGCTATATCCGCCTTGCGCTCGTCTCCGACAGCGAATCTACAGCCGAAGCTTTGCATCGGCTGGTCGAAACCCTGGGTTAATCGCCAAGCGCGAAGATTGAGCATGCCTGCGATCGAACGTGTCATTCCCCTGGTCGGCCATCTGCCGCTCTCGATTCGCGAGGCGCTCGGACGGCGGCTGCGCGAACTCACCGGGCTCGGCCTGATCGCGCTGTCAGGCGTCCTCGCGGCGGCGCTGATGACCTGGTCGGTGCAGGATCCGTCGCTCAGCCACGCCACCTCGCGCGCGATCCGCAATGTGCTCGGCTATCCCGGCGCGATCGGCGCCGACCTGTTGATGCAGATCCTCGGGCTCGGCGCGATCATGCTGATCCTGCCCGTTGCGGTATGGGGCTGGCGGATGCTGACGCACCGCGCCTTCGACCGCGAGGCGCTGCGGCTCGGCTGCTGGATTCTCTGCACGGTGATCGCGGCGGGCTTGGCCAGCTGCTGGCCGCACAACACCACATGGCCGCTGCCGACCGGGCTCGGCGGCGTGGTCGGCGACGCGCTGGTGCGCGCGCCGGCGGTCGTCCTTGGCCCGCCCGGCTTCATCTATCGCCTCGTGCTCGGCCTCATCCTGTTTACCGCGATGGCGGCCTGCTTCCTGTTTGCCTGCGGCTGGGGCGCCAAGGAGAGCGATCCGGAGCTGACGCCGATATCCGACGATGACGAGCCGTTCGTCGAGGAGGAAGAGAACGATCGCAGCTCGGTCTCGTTGGGCTGGCTGTTCCACGCGCTGATGAGCACCAAGGCGCGGCTCGGCTGGCTGTTTGGAACGGCCTATAAATCGCTGGTCTCGAGCGCGCCACAGAGCCGAACGGCTGCCTTCGAACGCCAGGAGCCCAATATCGGCGGCAATGGCCGCGCCGCGCCGCCGATCGCGCCCACCGCCGAGGACGACGACGAACCTGAGCATTTCAGCGCCGACGAGGACGACGAAGAGGAAGCTCCCGTCGCCCGCGCCCCGCGCAAGAAGCCCGAGCCGCGCGTCAAGAAAAAATCCTCCGACAAGTTCGAGCTGCCGTCGGTCTCGGTGCTCAGCGCGCCGAAGGCGAGCGACCGCCAGCCGCTCAGCAAGGCCGAGCTGGAAGCCAATTCGCGCGCGCTCGAAGGCGTGCTGCAGGATTTCGGCGTGCGCGGCGAGATCGTCAAGGCCAATCCCGGCCCGGTCGTCACGCTGTACGAGCTCGAGCCCGCGCCGGGCATCAAATCGTCGCGCGTCATCGGCCTGTCCGACGACATCGCGCGCTCGATGAGCGCGCTGTCGGCCCGCGTCGCTGTCGTTTCCGGGCGCAACGCGATCGGCATCGAGCTGCCGAACGCGCATCGTGAGAAGGTCTATCTGCGCGAGCTGCTGGTCGCGAAAGAGACCACCGAGTCGGTTGCAAAACTGCCGCTCTGTCTCGGCAAGACGATCGGCGGCGACCCCGTCATCATCGACCTCGCGCGCACGCCGCATATGCTGATCGCCGGCACCACCGGTTCCGGCAAATCGGTCGCGATCAACACCATGATCCTCAGCTTGGTCTACCGGCTTCGCCCGGACCAGTGCCGCCTGATCATGGTCGATCCGAAGATGCTCGAGCTTTCCGTCTATGACGGCATCCCACATCTGCTGACGCCCGTCGTCACCGATCCGAAGAAGGCGGTAGTCGCGCTGAAATGGGCGGTGCGCGAGATGGAAGAACGCTACAAGCGAATGTCCAAGCTCGGCGTCCGCAACATCGACGGCTACAACCAGCGTCTCCTCGAAGCCAAGGGCAAGGGCGAAGAGCTGACGCGCACGGTGCACACCGGCTTCGACAAGGAAACCGGCAAGGCGATCTACGAGGAAGAGAAGCTCGACCTCGAACCGCTGCCCTACATTGTCATCATCGTCGACGAGATGGCCGACCTGATGATGGTCGCGGGCAAGGACATCGAAGGCGCGGTGCAGCGCCTCGCGCAGATGGCGCGCGCCGCCGGCCTGCACGTCATCCTCGCCACCCAGCGTCCGTCGGTCGACGTCATCACAGGCACGATCAAGGCAAACTTCCCGACCCGCATCGCCTTCCAGGTGACGTCGAAGATCGACAGCCGCACCATCCTCGGCGAGATGGGCGCCGAGCAGCTGCTCGGCCAGGGCGACATGCTCTACATGGCGGGCGGCGGCCGCATCAGCCGCGTGCACGGCCCGTTCGCGTCCGATGAAGAAGTCGAGAAGGTGGTGCGTCATTTGAAGACGCAGGGACAGCCGGAGTATCTGGAGGCCGTCACCGCGGAAGAGCCGACCGACGAGGAGGGCGGCGCCGTGTTCGATTCCACCGGCATGGGTGCGGACGGCGGCGGCGGCGATCTGTTCACGCAGGCGGTTGCGATCGTCAAGCGCGACCGCAAAGCGTCAACCTCCTACATTCAGCGCCGGCTGCAAATCGGCTATAACCGCGCCGCCTCGCTGATGGAGCGGATGGAACTCGAAGGCATCGTCGGCCCGGCGAATCACGCCGGCAAACGCGAAATCCTGGTCGAGGAGGAAGAAGGCCAGTTCTGATCGGGAATCTTCACGGAAAAGCCATATCCGCTTCGGATGAGGCGCGATAAGATCGAGCGAAGCGGGACGAGCGTCGAACAGAGACCTAAATATCTGATGGAAAAGCACTTCACTCACCGCTGCACGCGCTACGCGCTGGCTCTCCTCGTCTCCGCCGCGATCGCCGGCGGCGCATCTTCCGCCGCCACGGCGCAGAACGTGCCGACACCGAAACCCGCACCCAAATCTGCACCGAAGCCCAAAGACAGCGGCGCGCAGACTGCCGCGCAGGACAAGGGTCCGGCGACCACTGGCGCCACCCAGACGCCGCCGGATCCGGTCATTCCCGATCCGCGCCGCAACGTGCCCGCCAACATCTTCGCGAGCTTCGACGCCAACCAGAAAGCGCAGGCCGCCAAGGTCAGCACCTATCTGTCATCGTTGCAGACGCTGGTCGGAAACTTCGTCCAGGTCGGACCCGACGGCAGCAAGACCAAGGGCGATTTCTTCATCCAGAAGCCCGGCAAGGTGCGCTTCGAATATGATGATCCGTCTCCGATCGAGATCATCGCCGACGGCTCGTCGGTTGCGGTACGCGACCGCAGGCTCGCCACGCAGGACATCTATCCGCTGTCGCAGACGCCGCTGCGCTATCTGCTGTCCGATCGCATCGACCTGCTGAAGGACACCAATGTCGTCAGCGTCACCGCCGATGACGTGTTCGTCAGCGTCACCATCGAGGAGAAGCAGGCGCTGGTCGGCACCAGCAGACTGATGCTGATGATCGGCACCAAGGACGGCAAGCTCAAGCAGTGGACCGTCACCGACCCGCAGGGCTACGACACCACGGTCGCCGTTTACAATCTGGATGTGACGCAGAAGCCCGACCCGTCGATGTTCAAGATCGACTTCACGAAATACCCGGGCGCGTCGCCGGGCTAGCGATTCCTTGCGACGCTGTGGACAATCGGAATACCGCGTCCCGAACCGTGCTAAGACGCAGCCCTCATGCGTTTCTCCGTCACGACCTGGAACATCAATTCGGTGCGGCTTCGCATCGACATCGTCGCCAAATTCCTGAAGAGCGCGCGGCCGGATGTGCTGTGCCTGCAGGAAACCAAATGCATCGACGATGCATTTCCGCTGAAGCGTTTCAAGCGGCTTGGCTATGAGCACGTCGCACTGAACGGGCAGAAGGGCTATCACGGCGTCGCCATCGTCTCGCGATTGCCGTTCGAGAGCAGCGACATCAGGACCTTCTGCAACAAGGTCGATTCGCGGCACATATCCGTGTCCTTCGGTGAAAAGGCGCAGCTGTCAAAGCCGCTGGTGTTGCATAATTTCTACGTGCCGGCCGGCGGCGACATTCCCGATCCCGCGCTCAATCCGAAATTCAAGCACAAGCTGCAATTCCTCGATGAGATGAAAGCCTGCGAGCCGCTGCATCCGCGCGGCGACGATCGCCACATCCTGGTCGGCGATCTCAACGTCGCGCCGCACGAGAACGACGTGTGGTCGCACAAGCAACTGCTCAAGGTGGTTTCGCACACGCCGGTTGAAACCGAGAAGCTGCTCGCCGCGCAAACGCATGGCGAATGGTTCGACATCGCGCGCGAACGGATTCCGATGTCGGAAAAGGTCTACACCTGGTGGAGCTATCGCGCCGCCGACTGGACCGCCGCCGACCGCGGCCGCCGGCTGGACCATATCTGGGTCTCGCGCGCGCTGAAGGATCGCGTCAGCGATTTCAAAATCACCCGCGACGCCCGCGGCTGGGAGCGCCCATCGGATCATGTGCCGGTGACGGCGGTGCTGGAGGTTTAGTTTGTCATTCCGGGGCGCGCGCAGCGCGAGCCCGGAATCCATCGTGACGCGGGCGCTGCGGCTAAATGGATTCCGGGTCTGGCCCTTCGGGCCATCCCGGAATGACGGTGGAGAGGGGCGAGCTACGTACTCAGCTTGGCGCCCGCCATCAATATATCGCTGGCTAACTGACTCGTGCGCATCGCGAGCTCGTCGCGCAGGCGGCGCGCGGCGGCGGGGTCGCTTTCCAGCACGCGCTGGAACAGGCTGCGCGCGATGCGGATGACGGTCGTGCGTTCCAGCGCAATTGCGGTCGACGGCCGCTTCATCGCCACGATCAGAGCGAGTTCGCCGATCAGCGCACCGGGGCCGGCCACGATCTCGGCGCCGCCCTCCTCGACGCGGAACGTGCCGCGCTGCACGATGTAGCCGGCATCGGCGTCGTCGCCGACCTTGAACAGCAGGTCGCCCTGGTTGAAATCGCGTTGCTCGGAGCCGATCGCCAGCATGCGCAACGAGGTATCGCCCAACAGACGCATTGTCGGGACCCGCTCGAGCAGGGCTACATCATCATCGATCGACATTCAGGCCGGTGACCGCGGTGCGCCTCGATTTCACGAATCGTTGAGCGCGAATCGTATCACGGCACCAGCTTGTAGCCACCGGCTTCCGTGACAAGGATCTCCGGATTGGCGGCGTCTTTCTCGATCTTCTGCCTGAGACGGTAGATGTGGGTCTCCAGCGTATGGGTGGTGACGCCGGAATTGTAGCCCCAGACCTCCTGCAGCAGGGTCTCGCGCGACACCGGCATCTGGCCGGCGCGGTAGAGGAAGCGCAGGATCGCGGTCTCTTTCTCGGTCAGCCGCACCTTGCGGGCATTAGCGCCGGTGAGCATCTTCGAGCCGGGCCGGAAAGAGTAGGGACCGACCGAGAACACCGCGTCCTCGCTGGCCTCGTGCTGGCGCAGCTGGGCCCGGATCCGGGCCAGCAGCACCGCAAAACGAAAAGGCTTGGCCACATAGTCATTGGCGCCGGATTCCAGCCCGAGAATGGTGTCGGAATCGGTGTCGTGGCCGGTCAGCATGATGATCGGGGCCTTGAATCCGCCCTTGCGCAGGGAGCGGACCACTTCGCGGCCGTCGGTGTCGGGCAGGCCGACATCCATCAGCACCAGATCGGGGGAATTGGCTTTGGCGGCGCTGGCGCCCTTGGCACCGGTATCGACTGCGGAGGCTTCGAATTCCTCATGCAGCGACAATTGTTCGACCAGCGTATCGCGCAGATCGGTATCGTCATCCACGATCAAGATCTTGCGGGCATTGGCCATAGGTACATCCTTTGGGGGGCAGCGAACGGTCAGAAGCGGACAGCGCTTATGGCCACACTTCGGGTAGATAGGCCTTCAGGTAGGCTGTTGTTGCCGATTCACAAGGCGACGGCAGTCTATCCCAAATTCGGCGGGGGTGAGGTGAATGTCCTGTAATCCCGCCAGATAGAACAAGCTGATGTCCGAAGGCAAGTTTGGATTGGAACGATTCTCAGAGGAAACCGAGCTATTTCAATCACTTATATGACAGAATCACGTGATCATCCGCTCACCGCCATCCGCGTCCGCGCCGCCGCCGGCGACCCGTGCCGGGGCTGGCTGACCGCAGACGGCTGGACCGTGCCGGTGGCGCTCGGGCGCGGCGGCATTCTCGCCAACAAGCGCGAGGGCGACGGCGGCACGCCGCGCGGCATCTTCCGTCCGCTGCAACTGTGGTGGCGCGCCGACCGCTATTCCAGACCAAAATCCTTGCTGCCGACCCGCCCGATCCGCCCCCAGGATGCCTGGTGCGAGGATCCCAGCGACCGCCGTTACAACCAGCCGATCCAGCTCGACCGGGAGCAGACCGGCGACCGCCTGACGCGCGAAGACCATCTCTACGACTTCATCGTCGAGATCGACCACAACGCCGCACCCCGCATCGCCGGCCGCGGCAGCGCGGTGTTCCTGCATCTGGCCCGGCCAAATTTTTCGCCGACGGCCGGCTGCGTCTCGATGACGAAGACGTCGATGCTGCGCCTGTTGCGGCGGATGAGCCCGCAGACGAAGATCATCATCGGCTAGCAATTGGAATTCAACGAATGCTGAACAACGATCAGATCGCCGCTGCATCAAAGACGCTGCATCAGCACTGGCACGCCGGCACCAAGCTCGGCGACCTCGCCGACGCAATGCGGCCGCGCGATCGCGCCGACGGCTATGCGGTACAGGCCGAACTGCAAAAGACGTCGCGCGAAAAACTGTTCGGCTGGAAGATCGCGGCCACCAGCGAGGCCGGCCAGAAGCACATCAATGTCGCGGGGCCGTTGGCCGGACGCATCCTGTCAGAGACCGTGATTGTCGATGGCGGCACGGCGTCGATGACAGGCAATGAGATGCGCGTCGGCGAGCCGGAATTCGCCTTCCGCATGGCGCGCGACCTGCCGCCGCGATCGCAACCCTACACCGTGCAGGAGGTGCTCGATGCCGTCGGCACGCTGCATCCGGCGATCGAGATTCCGGATTCGCGCTTTGCCGATTTCACGTCCGCAGGCGAAGCGCAGCTGATCGCCGACAATGCCTGCGCGCATCGCTTCGTGCTCGGAGCCGCAACATCAGCCGACTGGCGCGCGATGGATCTCATCGAGCAGCGGCCAACGATCGCGCTGCGCGGCGAGCATTATGTCGGCCACGGCAAGAACGTGCTCGGCGATCCCCGTGTGGCGCTCGCCTGGCTGGCCAACGAATTGCGCGCGCTCGGGCTGACATTGCGCGCAGGCGAAGTGGTGACGACAGGCACCTGCCACCCGCCGCTGCCGATCCAGGCCGGCGATGTTTTCGCTGCGGATTTCGGCGTGCTGGGGAAGGTGTCGGTGAGGTTCGCGTAGGCCGCGCCACACATTCAATGTCGTCCCGGCGCAGGCCGGGACCCATACTCCGCGGCCACAGGAGAAGGCACGCGGCCAGACATTCTTCCAACTACCAACTTCGGTGGCTATGGGTCCCGGCCTTCGCCGGGACGACAGCTTGATACGCGGCTATTGCCGCATGCTCAGCACTCACCGCGCCCCAAAGATCGCCGATCCCACCCGGACATGCGTCGCGCCCATCTCGATCGCCACTGCAAAATCCGCGCTCATGCCCATCGAGAGATTCGTCAGGCCGTTGCGCGCGGCGATCTTGGCCGTCAGTGCGAAATGCGGTGCCGGTGCATCGTCGACCGGTGGGATGCACATCAGCCCTGAGATCGTCAGCCCATAGGTCTCGCGGCACGCGGCGAGGAAGGCATCGGCGTCCTGCGGCGCGACGCCGGCCTTCTGCGGCTCTTCGCCGGTGTTGATCTGGACGAACAGTTGCGGCTGCTTGCCTTGAGATTTGATTTCCTTGGCTAACGCTTCACAAATGCTGACACGGTCGACCGAATGGATCGCATCGAACAGCGCGACCGCTTCCTTGGCCTTGTTCGACTGCAGCGGCCCGATCAGATGCAGTGCGAGTCCCGGATGGGATTGCATCAGCGCCGGCCACTTGCCCTTGGCCTCCTGCACGCGATTCTCGCCAAATGTACGCTGTCCGACACTAATAACGGGCAAAATGGCGTCGGCTGCGAAGGTCTTGGAGACCGCAATCAGCGTCACGGATGCGCGGTCGCGCCGCGCTTCCTTGCAGGCGCGCGCGATCTCCTGCTCGACGGCGGCGAGGCCGTTTGGTGAATGGGCTGATAACGACGTGGTTGGGCTTTGCGTCATGCTTGTGCCGTTTTCTGACAGGCTCGGGGGTTGGGTCGAATTTTACCAAATTCGGGAAAGGCTTTTTGAAGCCCTTCATTCTACCTTGGCGCACGGGGCAAGGGACGAAAATGTCGGGCGTAACTTTCAACCGCAACCGGGTCAAACTCAAGAAGCTTCTGGGCGTTCGTGCCCGGCTGGCCCTGCTTGCGGTGATGCTCGTCGCCCCCTTGATGCTGGACCGCGTCCGCACGCTGGAGGATTTCCGCGCCAAGCAGGTCGCCCAGGCCGCCGAGGAATACGCCAATCTGACCCACCACGCGGCCGAGACCCAGCGCGAGGTGATCTCGTCGGTCGAGACCATGTTGAAGTCGGCCGCCTATATCCGCGCCTCCGGCGGCATCGCACGCAGCTGCGAGGTGCTGCGCGCCAGCCTGCCGACCAACCTGCCGTGGATTCGCAGCATCATGTTCGTCAGCAAGGACGGACTGGTGCAGTGCTCGAACCTCAACTTCCAGGTCGGGCTCAAGCTCGGCGACCGCGACTATTTCAAGAAGGCGCAGGAGAGCGGCGGCTTCGTGTTCAGCGACTACCTGTTCGGCAAGACCAATGGCCGGCCGATGATGATGGCCGCCTATCCGGTATCAGCAATCAATCCGGATCAGGATGCCGTCGTCGTCGCCGGCATGAATATCGACTGGCTGTCGCAGATCATGGCCAATCTCGGCGGCCGGCCGGGCATGTCGGCGCTCCTGGTCGATAGCACCGGCGTCGTGATCGCCGCACCCGCGGACCATGCGAGCCTGGTCGGCCGCTCGCTCGACACCGTTCCCTTGATGTCGGCGATCGCGGAGAAGGCGCTGAGCTACGACGAGCCCGCGGGCTCGGTGTCATTCACCGCGTCCGACGGCGCGCAGCGGACGCTGAGCTTTGCCCGCATCGCCGGAACCGAATCGCGGCTGATCGTCAGCATGGACGAAGCCAAGGTAACGGCGGCGATCAACCGCGAGATCCGCACCGCCTATCTGCAGCTCGGCTTCGTCTGTCTGTTCGTTTTGTTAGGTGCCCTGGTCGGCGCCGAGAAGCTGATCATTCATCCGATCGAGCTGATGACCGGCATGGCACGACGCTTCGGCGAGGGAGACGCGTCCGCGCGCGTCGCCAAGCACAAGCTGCCGTCGGAGTTCATTCCGCTCGCCCGCGCCTTCAACGCGATGGCCGCCCAGCTCAGCCAGCGCGAGCGCGAGCTCCTCGCCTCCAATGACCGCCTGACCGTGATGGCCTCGATCGACGCGCTGTCCGGCCTTGCCAACCGCCGCGGCTTCCAGAGCCGGCTCGATTTCGAGTGGCTGAAGGCGCAGCAATATGACTGCACGCTGTCGCTGTTGATGATCGATGTCGATCACTTCAAGCTCTACAACGACACCTACGGCCATCCCGAAGGCGACACCTGCCTCACCCGGATCGGCGAGACGCTGTCCGGCATCGCCGCCGACACGCTGGGCTTTGCCGGCCGCTACGGCGGCGAGGAATTCTGCCTGCTGCTGCCGAACACCGACGCCGCCCATGCGCTTGCGATCGGCGAGACCGTGCGCACCGCCGTGCTCGGCCTCGGCGTGCCGCATACGACCTCGAGCCACAGCGTCGTCACCGTCAGCGTCGGCGTTGCGACGACGACACCGAACGACACCCAGCGCCCCGGCGATCTGATCGAAGCGGCGGATGCCGCGCTCTACGCCGCCAAGCACCGCGGCCGGAATGCGGTGGTCGAGCATGGGTTCTTGCAGCGGCTGGACGAGGCCGGGATGGCGCTGGCGAGCTGAGTCGTCACCAAGCCGCGTCAGGCGAGCACGCTCTTCAGACTCCTTCCCCCTTCGGGCAGCGGCGCACTGCCAAAATATCGAAAACAACCCCCATGCAAAGTAGCCGGCGGCTGCTGGCAACACACTCAGTGTCATCCTGGCTTCCGCCAGGGCGACGCCGGATGAGTTCCTCCGCGACCAGCCACAGGGCCGGCCCGCCTTCACCCCGCCCCAAACCGTTGACCCCATGGGCGTTTCTGTGGCCTAGTCCGCCGTCCCCACGGGGACCCCCAAATCCACCAAAAGCCTTGCGATTTCATGACCTCCGAACGCTACAACGCCCGTGAATCCGAGCCCCGCTGGCAAGCCGCCTGGGACGACAAGGCGATCTTCGCCTCCAGGAACGACGATCCGCGGCCGAAATACTACGTGCTCGAGATGTTCCCCTATCCGTCCGGACGCATCCATATCGGGCATGTCCGCAACTACACGCTGGGCGACGTGCTGGCGCGATTCATGCGCGCCAAGGGCTTCAACGTGCTGCATCCGATGGGCTGGGATGCCTTCGGCCTGCCGGCGGAGAACGCCGCGATCGAGCGCAAGGTGGCGCCGAAGGCCTGGACTTACGACAACATCGCCGCGATGAAGAAGCAGCTGCGGTCGATCGGGCTGTCGCTCGACTGGTCACGCGAATTCGCGACCTGCGACCCCAGTTATTACAAGCATCAGCAGAAGATGTTTCTCGACATGCTGCGCGCCGGCCTCGCCGAGCGCGAGAAGCGCAAGCTCAACTGGGATCCGGTTGACATGACCGTGCTCGCCAACGAGCAGGTGATCGACGGCCGCGGCTGGCGCTCGGGCGCGGTGGTCGAGCAGCGCGAGATGAGCCAGTGGGTCTTCAAGATCACGCGGTACGCGCAGGAGCTGCTGGACGCGCTCGACGGGCTGGACCGCTGGCCCGACAAGGTGCGGCTGATGCAGCGCAACTGGATCGGCCGCTCCGAGGGCCTGCTGGTTCGATTCGCGCTGGATGCGGCGACGACCCCGGCCGGCGAGAACGAGCTAAAAATCTTCACCACGCGGCCGGACACGCTGTTCGGCGCGAAATTCATGGCGATCTCGGCCGATCACCCGCTGGCGCAGGCAGCCGCCGCGAAGAATCCGGAGCTTGCCGCGTTCATCGCCGACATCAAGAAGATCGGCACCGCGCAAGAAATCATCGACACCGCCGAGAAGCAGGGCTTTGACACCGGCATCCGCGCGATCCATCCGTTCGATCCGAGCTGGAAGCTGCCGGTTTACGTGGCGAACTTCGTGCTGATGGAATACGGCACCGGCGCGATCTTCGGATGCCCGGGGCACGACCAGCGCGATCTCGACTTCGTCAACAAATATGCGCTCGGCGTGACGCCGGTGGTCTGCCCCGAAGGCCAGGACCCGACAACCTTTGTCATCACTGACGTCGCCTATGACGGCGACGGCCGCATGATCAATTCGCGCTTCCTCGACGGCATGACGATCGAAGAGGCCAAGGAAGACGTTGCAAAGCGCCTTGAAGGCGAGCTGCGCGGCAATACACCGGTCGCCGAACGGCAGGTCAATTTCCGCCTGCGCGACTGGGGCATTTCGCGCCAGCGCTATTGGGGCTGCCCGATTCCCGTCATCCACTGTCCGAAATGCGACGTGGTGCCGGTGCCGGATAGCGACTTGCCGGTGGTGCTTCCGGAGGACGTGTCCTTCGACAAGCCGGGCAACGCGCTCGACCATCATCCGACCTGGAAGCACGTCACCTGCCCGCAATGCGGCGGCAAGGCGCTGCGCGAAACCGACACGATGGACACGTTCGTGGACTCGTCCTGGTATTTCGCGCGCTTCACCGATCCCTGGAACGTGACGGCGCCGACCACCCCCGCGGTCGCCAACCGGATGATGCCGGTCGACCAGTATATCGGCGGCGTCGAGCACGCGATCCTGCATCTGCTGTACAGCCGCTTCTTCACCCGCGCGATGAAGGCGACCGGCCATCTCGACATGAAGGAGCCGTTCGCCGGCATGTTCACCCAGGGCATGGTGGTGCACGAGACCTACCAGCTGGCCGACGGCACCTGGGTCATGCCGGCCGACGTCAAGGTCGAGGTCGGCGGCAACGGCCGGCGCGCCACGCTGCTGACGACGGGCGAGGATGTCCTGATCGGCCCGATCGAGAAGATGTCGAAGTCGAAGAAGAACACTGTCGACCCCGACGACATCATTGCGAGCTACGGCGCCGACGTCGCGCGCTGGTTCATGCTGTCGGACTCGCCGCCGGACCGCGACGTGATCTGGAGCGACGAGCGGGTGCAGGGTGCCGCGCGCTTCCTGCAGCGGCTGTGGCGGCTGGTCAACGAATCGGCCGAAATCGCCAAGGCCGCGCCGACCGACCGGCCGGTGGCGTTCGGGCCCGAGGCGCTGGCGCTGCGCAAGGCCGCCCATGGCGCGCTGGACAAGGTGTCGTCAGGCATCGAGCGGCTGCATTTCAACGTGTGTCTCGCCCATATCCGCGAGTTCGCCAATGCGCTGGCCGAGGTGCTGGCGAAAGGCGATAAGCCCGCGCCAGACCTCGCTCAGGATGTTTCCTGGGCGGTAAAAGAGGCCGCTGTCATCCTTGTTCAACTGTTTGCGCCGATGATGCCGCATCTGGCCGAGGAGTGCTGGGTGGTTTTGGGCCAGAACGGGCTGGTTTCGGAGGCGAATTGGCCCCAAATCGAACGCGATTTGCTGGTCGAAGACAGCGTGACCCTAGTGGTCCAGGTCAACGGTAAAAAGCGGGGTGATGTTACCGTGCCACGGGTCGCCCAAAATGCGGATATAGAGGCTGCCGTTTTGGCGCTCGATGCGGTAAAACTCGCTTTGGACGGCAAACCCGTCCGCAAGGTGATCGTGGTGCCCATGAGGATCGTCAATGTTGTCGGCTAGGATCAGGATCGCCGCCAGGCTCGTTGCCGTGGTCGCCATGGCCGCGCTGACGGCCGGCTGCTTCCATCCGATGTATGCCGAACACACCGACGGCACGCCCGATCTGCGCGAAAAGCTGATGGGCGTGGAAATCCCGCCGGTCGACAAGGCGAATGCCTCCCGCGAGGCCCGCGTTGGCGTCGAGATCCGCAACGCGCTCGCCTTCAAGCTCTACGGTACGGCCACCGGCATGCCGCCGACCCACCGGCTTGTGCTGAGATTCAGCAGCGGCCGCTCCTCGCTGATGGTCAGTACCGCCACTGGCCTGCCGACCAGTGAGAACTACAACCTCGACGCGCAGTTCAACCTGATCGAGATCGCGTCCAACAAGTCCGTCATGAGCGGCACGACCTTCTCGCGCGTGTCGTATGACATGCCGGGCTCCTACCAGCGCTTCGCCCGTGCGCGCGCCTTCCGCGACGCCGAGGACCGCGCCGCGCAGGAGGTCGCCGACAACATCCAGACCCGGCTGGCATCGTTTTTCTCCGCCGGGACCTGAAACATCACCGTCATTCCGGGGCGTGCGAAGCACGAACCCGGAATCCAGAGTTCATGAACCGAGATTCCGGGTTCGCCTCTGACGAGGCGCCCCGGAATGACAGTTTGGGCTAGATGGTCGCGCTCCGCGGAAAAGAGATCGACAGCTTCCTCGCCCGGCCTGACGCGGGCCGCCCGATCATCCTGCTCTACGGTCCGGACGCGGGCCTGGTGCGCGAGCGCGCTGACGCGCTGATGGCCTCCGCCGTCGACGATCCGAACGATCCCTTCTCGCTGGTGCGGCTTGACGGCGACGACCTCGCCGCCGAGCCGTCGCGGCTGGTCGACGAAGCCATGACGGTGCCGCTGTTCGGCGGCCGCCGCGCTATCCGCGTCCGCGCCGGCTCGCGCAATTTTGCCAGCGGAGTCGACACGCTCGCCGACTCACCGTTGAAGGATTGCCGCATCGTGATCGAGGCCGGCGAGCTGCGGCCGGAATCGCCGCTGCGCAAGGCCTGCGAGCGCGCCAAGACTGCGGTCGCGATCGGCTGCTATCCCGACACCGAGCGCGATCTGGCAAAGCTGATCGAGGACGAGCAGCGCGTCTCTAATTTGCGGCTCGCGCCGGATGCCCGCGCGGTGCTGATGTCGCTGCTCGGCGGCGACCGCCAGGCCTCGCGCAATGAGCTGCGCAAGCTCTCGCTGTTCGCCCACGGCAAGGACGAGATCACGCTGGATGACGTGATGACTGTCGTGTCTGACGCTTCCGAGCTGAAGCTCGATCCGATCGTCGACGGCGCCTTTGCCGGCAACCCGGCTTTGGTCGAAAGCGAGTTCGGAAAAGCAATGGTCGCCGGCACCTATCCCGGTGTGATCATTTCGGCCGCGCAGCGCCAGGCAGCGTGGCTGCACAAATCGGCGCTCGCGATCGCGGAAGGAACACCGGCTTCGGCCGTGCTCGAGGGCGGATTTCCGCGGCTGCATTTTTCGCGCAAGGCCGCGGTCGAGATCGCGCTGCGCAATTTCAGCGCACCGCGGCTGGTCGGGATCATCGATCAGCTCGCAACCGCAGCGCTCGACATGCGCAAGCAGGCCTCGCTCGCCGCCGCCATCGCACAACGCGCGCTGCTGTCGATCGCGGCGAATGCGAAACGGCGGGGGTGAATTTAACGACGTCATGCCGGGGCATGCGAAGCATGAACCCGGAATCCAGAACTTACGCCGCGAGATTCCGGGTTCGCGCTGCCGCGCGCCCCGGAATGACGAACTCGCTAACCGCCCTCCAGCCGCCGCATCACCTCGTCGAGCTGCTCGAGGTTGCGATAGCTGATCTGGACGGAACCGCCAGGGTCGCGATGGTTGACGGTGACGGCAAGGCCTAGCGCATCGCTGACGCGCTTTTCCAGCGCGATGGTGTCGGGATCCTTGTCCTTCGCCGCACCGCCGCTACGCGCCTTCTGCGGCTTGCGCTCCGGCACGCCCTCCTCATGTGCCAGCGCCTCGGTCTGGCGGACGTTGAGGCCTTCGGCGACGATACGCTTCGCCGCAGCAAGCGGGTCGGGCACGCCGATCAGCGCGCGGGCATGGCCGGCAGAGATATCGCCCTTGGAGATCAGCGCCTGCACCTCGCCCGGCAGCTTGGTCAGCCGCATCATGTTGGCGACGTGGCTGCGGCTCTTGCCGACGATCTTGGCGATCTCTTCCTGGCTGCGTTTGAACTCGTCAGCGAGCGCGTGATAGCCCTGCGCCTCTTCCATCGCGTTGAGGTCTTCGCGCTGGACGTTCTCGATGATCATGATCTCGAGCGCATCGGAATCGTTGACCTCGACCGGCACGATCGGCACCTCGTGCAGGCCCGCGAGCTGCGAGGCGCGCCAGCGGCGCTCGCCGGCGATGATCTCGAAGCGATCCTGCGCGCCCTTGATCGCGCGCACCACGATCGGCTGGATCACGCCGCGCTGCTTGATCGACTCGGCGAGTTCGCCGAGCTCGGCATCGGCGAAGCTGCGCCGCGGGTTACGCGGATTGGCCTTGAGGAATTCGATCGGCACCTTGCGCTGTCCGCGCGGGCGCTCGACATGCGCGGCCTCGCCGCCGACATCCCCGATCAAACTTGCAAGCCCGCGCCCCAGTCGCGAACGCGCTTCGTCGGCCATTGCCAGCTCCCTTGGATTCACGCGCACTACTCCGGAAACAGAAGTTTAAGTCAGTCGGTTCGTAGGGAGGGCAAAGGCGCACAAGCGCCGTGCCCACCATTACTGGCCGTGCTCGTGGTGGTGGGCACGCTTCGCTTTGCCCACCCTACGAATGACCACGCATCATCAATGCGCGCGCAGCTCGCGCTCGCGCTGGATCACTTCGGTGGCGAGCTTGAGGTACGCATCGCTGCCGACGCATTTGAGGTCGTAGACCAGGACCGGCTTGCCGTAGGACGGCGCTTCCGAGATGCGGACGTTGCGCGGGATCATGGTGTTGTAGACCTTGGCGCCCATGAACTGGCGCACGTCGGCGACGACCTGGTTGGAGAGGTTGTTGCGCGAGTCGAACATGGTCAGCACGATGCCGTGGATCGACAGGTTCGGATTGAGCGTCGAGCGGACCTGCTCCACGGTCTGCAGCAGCTGCGACAGACCTTCGAGCGCGAAGAACTCGCACTGCAGCGGCACCAGGATCGCATCCGATGCGGCCATCGCGTTGACGGTGAGCAGGTTGAGCGAGGGCGGGCAGTCGATCAGCACATAGGTGTAATCGGAGTCGGGCGAGACATTGGCGTTCAGTCCGGCGATCGCATCGCGGAGCCGGAACGCGCGGCCGGGCGTGGTGCCGAGCTCGAGCTCGAGGCCGGAGAGATCCATGGTGGAGGCCGCGATGTGCAGCCGCGGCACCGCGGTCACGACGACGGCGTCGCGCAGTGGGGCTTCGCCGATCAGCACGTCATAGGTCGAGCAGTTGCGATTGCGGCGATCGATACCGAGGCCGGTCGAGGCGTTGCCCTGCGGGTCGAGGTCGACGATCAGAACCCGCTCGCCAATCGCCGCGAGTGCCGTGCCGAGATTGATCGCTGTGGTGGTCTTGCCGACGCCGCCCTTCTGGTTGGCGAGCGACAGAATGCGCGGATGGCCGGCCAGCTGCGGCGCCTTATCCGCTTGATAAATCTCGTCCATCACAGTCATACCCAAATACCACTTGCTGCCGCGGAGTCCCCTAGCGCCGCTCGATTGACCCGAGTTCGACGATCCAACCGTGTCCGCCGGTACGGCTGGAATGAAGCTTTGGCTCAATATTCCAATATTTAGTGGCCTCGGTCAATTCAGCATCTACATCTTGACCCTTGAGAAACAGCGCTTTCGCACCTTTTCGCACCCACGGCTCCGCAAAGCCGATCAGTTGATGTAACGGAGCCAGCGCCCGCGCAGTGACGCAATCGATCGAGCCAGCGATTCTATCCACACTATCCCCGATGTCAGCCAGATGCACCGTCCCCGGCGCAGCCGTCACGCGAATCGCCTCGCGCAGGAATGCCGCCTTCTTGGCGGTTCGTTCGACCAGATGGATCGAAGCATCAGGCGTTTCGGCCAGTGCGCACGCCAGGACCACACCCGGAAATCCACCACCGCTGCCGAGGTCGACCCAAGCCTTCGCCGTTGGCGCGAGGCTCAGGAGCTGCAGCGAATCGGAGATGTGGCGCGTCCAGAGATTCGGAAGCGTCGATGGCGCGACGAGATTGGTCTTGGCCTGCCATTCCAGCAGCAGCGCGACGTAACGGTCGAGCCGCGCTTCCGTTTCACGTGAAACAGGGGTGAGAGCCAACGCAGCGGCCTTGTCGGCTGACGATAGGGTAGACTCAGCTGCTTTGGCCATGTTTCTCGGGCTTCATTGGTGGTTCGACGGCATCGGGCGGACGTAGCCTCGTTTCACGTGAAACGTTACGCAGTCGCCTTGGCGGTCTTTCGCCGCGCCTCGCGCCGCAGATAAGCCGCAAGAATGCCAAGCGCAGCCGGCGTCATGCCGTCGATGCGGCCCGCTTGGCCAACAGTTCGCGGCAGCGCCTTCTGCAGCTTGGTGCGCGCTTCGTTCGAAAGCCCGGGCACATCGGCATAGTCGACATCGGTCAGGACCAGACCCTCGTCGCGCCGGAAGGCATCGACATCAGCGGTCTGGCGCTTCAGGTAGACATCGTACTTGGCGTCGATCTCGAGATGGACCGCAATCGCCGGGTCAATGGCCGACAACTCAGGCCAGATCGCCTGGACGGTGGGCCACTCAACCTCGGGATAAGCCAGGAGCTCGAAGGCCGAGCGGCGATGACCGTCGCGGTTGAGCGACAGCCCGTGCTTGGCGGCCTCGTTCGGCGTGATCGAGAGCGACTTCGCCAAGGTCTTCGCCGCCTCAAGTGCAGTCATCTTGGTCCGGTGGCGCTCCGTGCGGGCTACTCCGACGCATCCGAGCGCAATTCCCTTGTCGGTGAGCCGCTGGTCGGCATTGTCGGCCCGCAGCGTCAGCCGGTATTCGGCGCGCGAGGTGAACATACGATACGGCTCAGTGATCCCGCGCGTGACGAGATCGTCGATCATCACGCCGAGATAGCCGTCGGCGCGGTCGAATACGATCGGATCAGCGCCACTCGCGGTCAATGCTGCGTTCAGTCCCGCAACAATGCCCTGCCCGGCGGCCTCTTCGTAGCCCGTGGTACCGTTGATCTGGCCCGCCAGGAAAAGCCCCCGCAGGCGCTTGGTCTGCAGGGTCGGATCGAGCTCCCGGGGATCGACGTGGTCGTATTCGATGGCGTAGCCCGGTCGGACCATCTTCACCCGCTCCAGGCCGGGAATGCTAGCCAGGATCGCGAGCTGAACCTCTTCCGGCAGCGAGGTCGAGATGCCGTTCGGATAGACGGTGGTATCGTCGAGCCCTTCCGGCTCCAGGAAGATCTGGTGACCGTCGCGATCGCCGAAACGGACGATCTTGTCCTCGATCGAGGGGCAATAGCGCGGTCCGCTGCTCTTGATCTGGCCGGAATACATCGGCGAGCGATGCACATTGGCCCGGATCACCTCATGTGTCGCCGGCGTGGTCCGGGTAATGCCACACTGGATCTGGGGCGTCGTAATGCGATCCGTCATCACCGAAAACGGCTCCGGCGGATCGTCGCCCGGCTGCATTTCGACCGCCGACCAGTCAATGGTGGTGCCGTCGAGGCGTGGCGGGGTCCCGGTCTTGAGCCGACCCAAGGTAAAGCCTGCCCGCTCAAACGACCCCGAAAGCCCCATGGCCGGCGCCTCACCGACCCGGCCCGCTGGCCAATTCTTCTTGCCGAGATGGATCAGACCGCGCAGAAAGGTCCCGGTCGTGATCACGACGGCACCGGCGGAGACGATCCGGCCATTGCCCAAGCGAACGCCGGTCACGCGTCCATCGGATACAATTAACTCGTCAGCCTCGCCTTCGATGACGCTGAGGTTCGCGGTCTCAGATATCGCGGCCTGCATCGCAGCCGCATAAAGCTTCCGGTCGGCCTGGGCGCGTGGCCCGCGGACGGCGGGACCCTTGCGGCGGTTGAGCATCCGGAACTGGATGCCCCCGGCATCGGCAACCCGGCCCATCAGACCATCAAGAGCATCGACCTCACGCACCAGATGACCCTTGCCGAGCCCTCCGATCGCAGGATTGCAGGACATCGCGCCGATGGTCGAGAAGCGGTGGGTCACCAGCGCTGTCCTGGCACCCATCCGGGCAGAAGCAGCCGCGGCCTCGCAGCCCGCATGGCCGCCGCCGATGACGATGACGTCGAATGAGTCCGCCGGTGAAGTCATGGCGGGACTTCTATATCGGAGTGATGAAAGCCGGAAGAAGGAAGTTGGTGTTCGTCCTTGCGAGAAGCGAAGCGACGAAGCAATCCATGGTTCCGCTTGTGGCGCGAGGGATTGCTTCGCTTCGCTCGCAATGACGATGGCGAGCTGTTTCACGTGAAACGGGCTTCACGGGCTTCTGGGTGTCCGGAACCAACTCCATGTTTCACGTGAAACACAGGCACCGTCTCTGAACGAAGTAATATTACTTTCCTACACAGAATTCCCGAAAGATGACGTCGAGAATGTCTTCGACATCGACCCGGCCGAGCAGCCGTCCGAGGGAATGGGCGGCTCTGCGAAGCTCTTCCGCTGCGAGTTCCTCGCCCTGCCCGACCACTTGCATGCAGCGGCTCAGCGACTCGACCGTCTCCTGCAGCAATTTGCGCTGCCGGGCCCGGCCGATCAAGGCACCATCGCTGGTTCCAAAATACTCCTGGGCGAAGTCGACCAAGGCCCTGATCAGCTCCGAGAGTCCATCGCCGCGAGCGGCCGAGATCCTGAACTCCGGCCGTACCCCGCCCTCGCCTTGTTCAGTCGGTCCTCCAGCGTCCAGATCGATCTTGTTGTGCACCAGCCAGACCGGCGCGGCCCCCTGATGCACGGCGCTGCCATCCTCACGATCCGCAAGCCACAGCACGAGATCCGCCTCGGCGGCGCGCGCGCGCGCGCGGCGGACGCCTTCCTGCTCGACCGGATCGTCGGTCTCGCGAATGCCGGCGGTGTCGATCACGGTGACAGGATAGCCGTCGAGGTCGAGCTGCACCTCGATCACGTCACGCGTCGTGCCGGCATGCGGCGAGACGATCGCGACCTCGCGCCGCGCGAGCTGATTGATCAAGGTCGACTTGCCGACATTCGGCGGCCCGGCGATCGCAACCACCAGGCCATCACGCAGCCGCTCACTTTGGCCCTGTGCCGCAAGGGCTTTTTGAATCTCATCGTGAAGCGATTTGATCCTTGCCAACGCTGGCGCAATCAACTCGGCAGGCACGTCGCCCTCATCGGAAAAATCGATGCCGGCCTCGATCAGCGCCGACGCCGCAATGATCCGCTCACGCCAGTCGCGCGCGCGATCGCCGAGCAGCCCCTTCAACTGACGCAGCGCCTGGCGCCGCTGGCGGTCGGTATCGGCGTGGATGAGATCGTCGAGGGCTTCGGCTTCGGTCAGGTCGAGCTTGCCGTTCTCGAAGGCGCGGCGGGTGAATTCACCGGGTTCGGCCGCGCGCACGTTTTCAAACGCATCGAGCGCGCTCAACATTGCCGCCAGAACCGCGCGTCCGCCATGGACATGAAATTCAGCGACGTCCTCGCCGGTCGCGCTGGCCGGGCCGGGAAACCACAGGACGACGGCATCATCGATTGGCTGACGATCCGAATCGCGAAGCAGCGCGCGGATTGCCATCCGCGGAACCGGGATCTTGCCAGCCAGCGCCAGCACCACCGACTCGGCCATTGGGCCAGACACCCTGATGATGGCAATGGCGCTCGGCGGCCGGCCGGACGAAAGCGCAAAGATGGTCTGGTCGCGCGGATGCATCGCTTATTTGTTCCAGCGCCTTGGCAAACGCAACGCCGTTTCGCTTCGCACTTAGCAGTGACTATGTTGCGATGCAACATAACCGGATTTCGCTGCAGCATCGCCGCAGCAACAATGCTGCAGAAAACCTCCGTTGCGGCCGCGCGTGATCGATAGTCCTATAATAATATAATGATATCAATATATTACATCTGAAATAGTCGAATAGAGGCGACCAGCCCATGCTGCACTCTGCTGCAGCAAAGCCGCAGCATGAAAAAGGGCGCTCCGTTCCCACGAAGCGCCCCGTCCACCTCAGGCCGTCCCCTCAGGTGTTCATCGAATCGAAGAATTCCGAGTTGCTCTTCGTGTTCCGGAGCTTGTCGAGCAGGAAGTCGATCGCGTCCATGGTGCCCATCGGGTTGAGGATGCGGCGCAGGACGTACATCTTCTTCAGCACCTGAGGATCGGTGATCAGCTCTTCCTTGCGGGTTCCGGAGCGCGAGATATCGATCGCCGGGAAGGTGCGCTTGTCCGAGACCTTGCGGTCGAGGATCAGTTCGGAGTTACCGGTGCCCTTGAACTCTTCGAAAATGACTTCGTCCATGCGGCTGCCGGTATCGACCAGCGCGGTCGCGATGATGGTCAGCGAGCCGCCCTCCTCGATGTTGCGCGCGGCGCCGAAGAACCGCTTCGGGCGCTGCAGGGCGTTGGCATCGACACCGCCGGTCAAGACCTTGCCCGACGACGGCACCACCGTGTTGTAGGCGCGGCCAAGGCGCGTAATCGAATCGAGCAAGATCACGACGTCGCGGCCGTGTTCGACGAGCCGCTTGGCCTTCTCGATCACCATCTCGGCGACCTGGACGTGCCGCACAGCGGGTTCGTCGAAGGTGGACGACACCACCTCGCCCTTCACCGAGCGCTGCATGTCCGTGACTTCTTCCGGACGTTCGTCGATCAAGAGCACGATCAGATAGCATTCGGGATGATTGGCGGTGATCGAGTGCGCGATGTTCTGCATCAGCACCGTCTTGCCGGTGCGCGGCGGGGCCACGATCAGCGCGCGCTGGCCCTTGCCGATCGGCGCAACGATGTCGATCACCCTTGCCGAAAGGTCTTTCTTGGTCGAATCCTCAAGCTCCATGCGGAAGCGCTGATTGGGAAACAGCGGCGTGAGGTTGTCGAAATTGACCTTGTGCTTCGACTTTTCCGGGTCTTCGAAATTGAGCGTGTTGACCTTCAGCAGCGCGAAATAGCGTTCGCCTTCCTTCGGGCTGCGAATGTGGCCTTCGATCGTATCGCCGGTGCGCAGGCCGAATCGGCGGATCTGCGATGGCGAAACGTAGATGTCGTCGGGGCCGGGCAAATAGTTCGCGTCAGGTGAGCGAAGGAAGCCGAAGCCGTCGGACAAAACCTCGACGACGCCTTCGCCGATAATATCGGTCTCGGCGATCGCGAGTTGCTTGAGGATAGCGAACATCAGCTCCTGCTTGCGCATGGTGCTGGCGTTTTCGACCCCATTCTCTTCCGCAAACGAGACGAGCTCAGCCGGCGTTTTAGATTTGAGGTCCTGGAGTTTGATTTCCCGCATTGGGGTCGTCCTGTGAGGAAGTAGGTTGGGAAGGGATGCGAGGTGGCTTTGGAAAAAGCGGACGCAGAGGGAAGGTCCGCAGGTCTCAGCCAGGAAAGTGCCGATGAGGCTTCAAACCTGATGCGGCGGCCGGTCCAAGAAAAAGACCAAGACGCAGCCACATCCGCCTGCGTGGGGTGGGGTAGGGCCTATATAGAAAATCGATCGATACTTCGCAAGAAGGACTGAAGCCCGCTTCTTGAGCATGGTGGGCTGCTAGAACGGCTTCACGACCACGAGAATCACGATCAGGATCATCAGAATCGTCGGCACCTCGTTGATAATACGATAGAATTTCTGGCTACGCTGATTCCGGTCAGCGGCGAAGTCCTTCACGCAGCTTGAAAAAAAGCCGTGGACACCGGACAGGACGAGCACCAGCGCCAGTTTGGCGTGAAACCAGCCCGAAAGGTACCAGTGTCCGGCCCAAACCAAATAGAGCCCTGCAAGCCAGGTTACGATCATCGCAGGATTGATGATCGCCTTCAAAAGCCGACGTTCCATGACCTTGAAGGTCTCGGACTGCTTCGAGCCGGCTTCCACCTCGCAATGATAGACGAACAGCCGCGGCAAATAGAGCATGCCCGCCATCCACGAGATGACGGCGATGATGTGCAGCGCCTTGATCCACTCGTACATCGCAGGGGTGACTTTCAGGGAACAGCTCGGGCGGTCTCAGCGTTGCAAACGGAGCTCTCCAAGCGAGGAACGGATACTTATCCGCAAGCTCGGCTTATCTAAACCTATTAATTTTAGAATCTTAGGTTTGAGTCTAAGTAACGGTGGATTGGACTCATAAGAAACTGTTCAGCCGTTCGCGGCGACTTCTTCACATCTCTCAACATCCGGGCCGGGACGTCCAGTGATCCGGATTCAGCGGTTTGACTCAATTGCTTGCGCTGCGCTGTGGCCAGCTTATCAAGAGACAAATCCACACATGTTCACTATCATCGTCCTAGACGATTTTGACTTATCCTCTTAGGAGGCGCTGTGCAGAAAAGGATGAGATATACAGGAGCCGGCTCCCGGCCCCGGAATTTCCTCCCCGGCCTCCACAGCGACTCACAGGATACACAGGGGTTTTGGTGCCCACGAACTCCAACTATTTCCATCTGCATCTGGTGTCGGATTCGACCGGCGAGACGCTGATCACCGTGGCGCGCGCGGTCGCTGCGCAGTACGCCAATGTCACTGCAGTCGAGCACGTCTATCCCCTGGTGCGCAGCCAGAAGCAGCTCGATCGCGTGCTCGACGAGATCGAGGAATCGCCCGGCATCGTGCTGTTCACGTTGCTCGAGAAGGATCTCGTCGGCCGCCTCGAAGGTAAGTGTAAGGACATTAATGTTCCGAGCCTGTCGATCATCGGACCGGTGATGCAATTGTTCGAGGCGTATCTGGGTTCCGGGACTACGGGGCGCGTCGGGGCGCAGCACGTGCTCAACGCGGAATATTTCCGCCGCATCGACGCACTGAACTTCACGATGATGCATGACGACGGCCAGCAGGTCGAAGGCCTCGAGGAAGCGGATGTCGTCCTCGTGGGTGTGTCCCGCACGTCGAAGACGCCGACCTCGATCTATCTCGCCAACCGCGGCATCCGCACGGCGAACGTACCGCTGGTGCCAGGCATTCCGCTGCCGCATCAGCTCGAGACGTTGAAGAAGCCGCTGGTCGTCAGCCTGCATGCGACACCGGAGCGATTGATCCAGGTCCGGCAGAACCGTCTGCTGAGCATGGGTGACCGCGACAACGACACCTATATCGACAAGAAGGCGGTGGCCGACGAAGTCGCTTTTGCGCGGCGATTGAGCGCGAAATTCAATTGGGCGCTGCTCGACGTGACACGACGCTCGATCGAAGAGACGGCGGCGGCGATCATGAAGCTCTATGCCGATCGCCAGCGCGCGCGGCCGCTGGAATGATCGCTTCATGAGTATCTGGCGTGGACAACAGAAGCTGATCCTGGCGTCGCAAAGCCGGGCGCGGAATATTCTGCTGGAGAATGCCGGCTTCGATTTTGAGGCGCTGCCGGCCGACATCGACGAGCGCGCGGTGCAACAGCACTCCGGTCGCACGGCGCCGGGCGAGATCGCATCGCTGTTGTCGTGCGAAAAGGCGCTGTTCATATCCAGGCAGAAACCAGGCCAATATGTTGTCGGCGCCGACCAAACGCTGGCGTTGGGGCAACGGATGTTCAGCAAGCCGGCGGGACGCGTTCAGGCCGCCGAGCAACTGGGCCTGCTTGCAGGCCAGGTCCATGAGCTGCATTCGGCCGTAGCTGTGGCGCGGGATGGCAAGATCCTGTTCTCGGATGTCGGCGTCGCGCGCATGACGATGCGGCCGTTGACCGAAAACCAGATCAAGGCCTATCTCGACCAGGCCGGCGATGCTGTTACGACCAGCGTTGGAGCTTATCAGCTCGAGGGCTTGGGGGTGCATTTGTTCGAGCGGATCGAGGGCGACCATTTCACCATTCTCGGCCTGCCGCTATTGTCACTGCTCGCGTACCTACGAAGCGAGAAATTGCTCGCAGTGTGAGACACCGATGAAAGACAAGTCTTAAGAAAGATTTGGCGACGGAAAGATGCTGATCCGATGTTGATTCTCCGATGCTGATTCTTGGACTGACCGGCTCGATCGGGATGGGGAAATCCACCACCGCGAAACTGTTCGCGGAGGCCGGCGTGCCGGTCTATGACGCCGATGCAGCCGTGCATCAATTGTATGAGGGCGAAGCGGCTCCAGCGATCGAAGCCGCCTTCCCTGGCACCACTGAAAACGGCAAGGTCGACCGCGCCAAGCTTTCCGCGCGGGTGGTGCGCGATGCGGCTGCGATGAAGCAGCTCGAGCAGATCGTGCATCCGATGCTCGGAGCGTCACGCCAGACATTCTTCGCCGATGCGGAGGCCGCAGGTGCGCCGGTCGTCGTTGTCGACGTGCCGTTATTGTTCGAGACCGGCGGGGAAAAACGTGTCGATGCGGTAGTCGTCGTCACCACATCGCCGGAACTGCAGCGCGAGCGCGTGCTGGCGCGAGGTACCATGGATGCCGAAAAACTCGATGCCATTATCGCGCGGCAGATGCCGGACGCCGAAAAGCGCAAGCGGGCGGATTTCATAGTGGATACCTCGTACGGACTTGATCCGGTGCGCACGCGTATCCACGACATTCTGGGCGAGGTCGTTAAGATGCTGAAGCGGCGCACCTGATTCGCCGCTTTTCCGGTCCCTTGCCTCATGCGCGAAATCGTTCTCGATACCGAAACCACCGGCCTTGATCCGCTGCGCGGCGACCGGCTGGTCGAGATCGGCTGCGTCGAGATGTTCAACCGCATGGCGACCGGGCAGACCTATCACGTCTACATCAATCCCGAGCGCGACATGCCGGCCGAGGCGTTTGCCGTGCATGGCCTGTCGACCGAATTCCTGGCCAGCAAGCCGCTGTTCAAGGAGGTGGTCGACGAGTTCCTGGCCTTCATCGGCGACACGCCGCTGGTGATCCACAACGCGTCGTTCGACATCGGCTTCATCAATGCCGAGCTCGATCGCATCAAGCGGCCGGTCGTTCCAAAGGACCGTCTGGTCGATACGCTGCTGCTGGCGCGCCGCAAGCATCCCGGCGTGTCGAACCGGCTCGACGATCTCTGCTCGCGCTATTCGATCGATAATTCGCGCCGGACCAAGCACGGCGCGCTGCTCGACGCCGAGCTGCTCGCCGAGGTCTATATCGACCTGATCGGGGCGCGGCAGTCGCAGCTCATCCTGGCTTCGGAGACATCGGATACACGTGCGGGCAGCTTTGGCGACACGCCGCGGCGGCAGCGCGAGACTCCGCTGGTTGCGCGTGTCAGCGACGTGGATCGCGGGGAGCACCGGGCCTTTGTCGCGACCCTGGGCGACAAACCGATCTGGAGCGACTATTTGCCGCCGGCGCCGGCGGCAGCACCGGCCGCCTAGAAACGTTTCGGCCCTGATCGGATCAGAGCCGAATTCGTTGACCTAGAGCGTTTTCGAGCCAACGGGTCACGCGAATGCGCGCCCGATGACAGGCTCCGTGGACACCGGTTCGCGTCAAGAAAACGCGTCAAAACCAGAATCCAGAGCTTCGGTTCTGATTCAATCAGAACCGAAAGTGCTCTGGTCGCTTTTCCTGGAATTGCTCGGATCAGCTCGGCTTGATGCCGGACGCAGCCTGGGCGGCAGCCTGCCGTTCCATGTTTTGCCGGTAGAGACCGACGAAATCGACCGGATCGAGCATCAGGGGCGGGAAGCCGCCGTCGCGGACCGCGGTCGCCACGATCTCGCGCGCGAACGGGAACAGCAGCCGGGGGCACTCGATCATGACCAGCTGGTGCAGGTGTTCCTTCGGAACATTGGCGATCCGGAACACGCCGGCATAGGCGAGGTCGAAGCTGAAGATCACCTTACCAGCGCTTTCAGCCTTGCCCTCGATCGACAAGATCACCTCGAACTCGTTTTCCGAGAGGTTGTTGGCCGAGACGTTGATCTGGATGTTGATCGCCGGCTGCTGCTGCTGCTGGCCGAGCGAGGCGGGCGCGTTCGGGTTCTCGAACGAGAGATCCTTGGTGTATTGCGCCAGCACGTTGAGCTGGGGCGGGGCTGGTTCGACGGGTACGCCGTTGCCATTGGTCATGAAATATCTCCACAAGCGGCGCTCGATGGACGGGCTAATGTCCGAAGCCACGCGTTAGGGTGTTGAAATGCCGGCCGAGTGGCTATCATAGGCTCGGCTCGGTCCACAAGGACGGCGCGCCGCAGATTATTGCCACATGGCAGCTGGCGAGCGCATCTGCCTAATCCCTTAACGGGTTCCTAAATTATTGAATATGCGCGATTTCCGGGCAGGAACGGGTTTCCCCCCGCCGGCAAAACGCGCTACAATTGCCCGTGCCAAAAAGCGCCATTGGCCGGGCATAGTTTCGTGCCTAGATGCAGCGGACCTAATCCGTGATGTAATCTCTGCCGTTCCCGACCGGGAACGCTTTGTACGGCCGGCCCGTTGCCGGCAGAGACCAGAAAGCGAATTCCACGTGGATATCTACACCATCATCTTCCTGGCGCTGGCTGTGTTCATCTTCCTGCGTCTGCGCAGCGTCCTCGGACAGCGCACCGGAAGCGAGCGGCCGCCCTATGATCGCGCTGCACCCAATGTCTTGCAGCGCAGTCAGGATAATAATGTTGTCCCGATTCCGGGCTCGGTGATCGATCAGCCGACCGTGGCGCCGCCCGCCGGGCCGACCGAACCATCGGATCGCTGGAAGGGTCTTGCCGAGCCGGGCACGCCGCTGGCGCAGGGCCTCGATGCGTTGGTCGCCCAGGACACGTCTTTCGATCCGCGGCATTTCTTGTCCGGCGCGCGCTCAGCCTACGAAATGATCGTGCTGGCCTTTGCCAATGGCGATCGCCGCGCGTTGAAGGATTTGTTGTCGCCCGAGGTCTATGAAAGCTTCGATACTGCGATCAAGGATCGCGAAAAGCATGAGCAGAAGACCGAGACGCGGTTCGTCTCGATCGACAAGGCTGAGATCGTCAATGCGGAGACGCGCGACCGTTCGGCCCAGCTGACCGTCCGCTTCGTGTCGCAGATGATCTCGGTCACGCGCGACAAGGCGGGCACGATCGTCGACGGCAGTTCGGACAAGGTGGCCGATATCACCGACGTCTGGTCATTCGCCCGCGACGCGACGTCCCGCGATCCGAACTGGAAGCTGGTTGGTACTGGAAGCGCTCACTAAACATCTCAGTTATGGGCGCCTCGCCATTGCGTGTTGCGCATTGGCGATTCTATGTTCGACGGCGGCCATAGCCGCGCGCTACAGATCCCACCGGCACGCGCCACCGCCGCAGGACCATGCGCGACAGATTCCCTATCCCAATCTGGAATTGCCGTTGCAGGTCAACGGCAGCCAGTATGAGCCGCTGACCTGGGCCAGTATCCCCGGCTGGACCGACGACGACCATCTTGCTGCCTACAAGGCGTTTCGAACGAGCTGCAAGCCGATAGCGGCCCAGCAGGGCGTGCCGCCGGACGCCAAGGCGCTCGGCAGCTCGCTGCGTGACCCCTGCCGGATCGCCAAGGGCCTCGAGCTCGCCGACACCGCCAAGGCGAAGGATTTCTTCGAGCAGAACTTCGTTCCCTTGCGCATCTCGCGGCTCGGCGAGGACGCAGGCTTCGTCACCGGCTATTACGAGCCGGTGCTCGATGGCTCGCGGACCCAGACAGACGTCTACAACGTCCCGGTCTATCGCCGCCCGTCCAACCTGTTCGTGCGCGGCAAGACGCAGAATTCGACCGGCCTGCCCAACGGCGGCCAGGTGTTCCGCAAGATCGGACGGCGCAAGCTCGTGCCCTATTACGACCGTGCCGCGATCGAGGATGGCGCGATCGCCGGCCGCGGGCTGGAGATCGCATGGCTGAGGAGCCCGACCGATCTGCTGTTCGCGCAGATCCAGGGTTCGGCGCGGATCAAGCTTCCGGACGGCACCACGCTGCGCATCAACTACGACGCCCACAACGGCTATCCCTATACGGCGGTCGGACGTGTCCTGATCGATCGCGGCATCATCCCGAAGGACCAGATGTCGATGCAGAAGATCAGGGAGTGGATGGACCAGAACCCTGATGGCGCGAAGGAGCTGCGGCGGCAGAACCGCTCCTACGTTTTCTTCCGCGAAGTCCCGCTATCCGACAAGGACGAAGCCGTCGGCGCGCAGGGCGTGCCGCTGACGCCGGGGCGCTCGATCGCCGTCGACAAGGCGCTGCATGTCTATGGCACGCCGTTCTTCATCGAGGGTGAGCTGCCGATCGAATCCGAGCAGTCGAAGACGCCGTTCCACCGGCTGATGATCGCACAGGACACCGGCTCTGCGATCGTTGGCCCGGCACGCGCCGATCTCTATTTCGGCGCCGGCGCGGACGCCGGAAAGGTGTCGGGCCGGCTGCGGCACAATATGCAGTTCGTCATGCTGGTGCCGAAGGGCCTCGATCCGGTTGCCCGCGGCCGCAAGCTGCCGGTGCCGGACGAGCGGCCGTCGGCCAAAATCGCAAAGCTATTTCCACAGACTGATCCGCAGCCGACGGCGAAGCCGGCTGATGTGCCTGTCACGCCGTCGGCCAAGAGTGCTGCCAAGAGTGCCGCACAGGACACCGCGCCGGCCACGTCCTCAGCGCCTGCTGCGACGGCCCCTGTCGCGCAAGCCGCGCCTGTGGCACAAGCGGTGCCGTTGCCGGAGGCCCGGCCCAACATCCCGCAACCACCGGAGCAGCGGCGCACCCGGCGCTATCGGCATCACCGCTACAAATGAAACGCCCCGCGCCGCTTCCAGATCTCACCGCACCGTCGCGGCGCAAGCGCGCGCTGAGCGAGGAGGAGCGGGCGCTGTGGGAAAGCGTCGCGAAACAGGTCAAGCCGCTGCGCAAGAAGCCGGCGCCGGCGAAAGCCCACGCGACCGCTCACGATCCGGGCACGCCTCACATTGCGGCCAAGTCTGTTCCAATCAAGTCTGTTCCAATCAAGCCGGCAGCGCCTATGAAGGCAGCGCCGGCACCGCGGCCGCAAATGCCACCGTTGGCGCCGATCGGCCGCCGCGACCGCGCCAAACTGTCGCGCGGAAAGCAGGAGATCGATGCGCGGCTCGATCTGCACGGCATGACGCAAATACGCGCGCATCGGGTGCTGTTCACCTTCCTGCAACGCGCCCATAGCGACGGACTGACCTTTGTGCTTGTCATCACCGGTAAGGGCAAAGTTGCCGGTCCGGAGTCCGAGCGCGGCGTGTTGCGCCGCCAGGTGCCGGAATGGCTCAGCCTGCCGGAATTCCGCTCGCTGGTCGTAGGCTTCGAGCAGGCCCATATCGGCCATGGCGGCGAGGGCGCGCTCTATGTGCGGGTCCGGCGCGTTCGAGCATGAGATCAGAGCGTTTTCGAGCGAAGTGGGTACCGGTTCGCGTGAAGAAAACGCGTCAAAACAAGAGTCTAAAACGGCCGCACGATCCCGACGCGCGGGATCAATGTGATGATCCAGCCTGATATTATCGTCTTACCATCATCCGACGGTATCAGCGCGACATCCTTCGACGCCGGCAGCATCTTCACCGCGTGCAGCATCAGGAACATGCAGACTGCCCAGTTCGAAATCCAGCGCGAATAGTCGAACACGATCGCGAACATGACGAGATAGCCGGCGCTGATCATGACGATCGCAGCGATCATGATCCGGCGGTGCGGCTCGATCGCGAGCGCGCCGATCAGCCGTGCGAAATAGCGCCAGAGCGGCGTGTGCAGCCAGATCAGCAGCGCGAACACCGGGATGCCCAGGATGTTGGAGGGCATGCGGGCCCAGGTGTCGGTGATCTCCTTCGACAGCGGCTGGTACCAGATGTAGCCGAACTGAAGCAGATCGGTTCGCGACGGATCGGCCATCCGGCTCTGCAGGTGACGAAGGAATTCGTCATAGGGCACATCCACCGTGCCCGCGAATTGCGCGACCAGGAAGAGGAGGCCGACCGCGGCAAGCGCCGCGATTCCGGCCACCGCATTCCGCGGCGTTAAGCCTTGCACCAGGTAGAACCGCAGCACGACGATGGCCGCAATGGTCGGCACGTACATCAGGACAAAGATGTGGTGGATGAGGATCAGCGCGATCGAGAACAGTGCCGCCATCAGCACATAGGCGATCGAGCGTGCCGGGATCAGCAGCAGCACGATCGCCAGCGCGCAGCCATAGATGTCGAAATGGCCGAGCGTGTGCATAAAATTCTTCAGGAAGAACGGCGATCCCGCAACGAAGACGAACAGCGGCCAATGCGCGTCGTCGAATCCGAATGTGCGGCGGAAGAGTCTGATGAACAGACCGAGCGTGATCAGCCAGACCGTGCCGGCGAGCGCAAACACCAGCCACACCGGCACTGTGTCGGTGAACAGCGAGACGATCGCGCCGATCAGCGCGCGCTTGGTGAAGCCGTAGTGATAATCGACCAGCAGGTGGATGTAGGGAACGTAGGGCGGCAGCCTGATCTTGACGAGGAACACCCCGACGAGCACGGCGGCATTGATGACAAGCATCAAGCGCCAGGGGTTTCGCCAGAATCGCGAATTCAAGTTCATCGTCGTCCCGGCCAAGCGAAGCGCGAGCCGTGACCCATAACCACCGGCTTCCGTTTGGCGAAGGCTGGGGCTGCTACTTGCTTCAACAATGGTCGCCGGTGGTTATGGGTCCCTGCTTTCGCAGGGACGACAATCTTAGCTATAACGCCTACAAAATAAACCGGCTCAAATCCGCGTTCTTGGCGAGATCGCCGACATGCTTGGTCACATAGTCGGCATCGACCTGGATGGTTTCGCCATTGCGGTCGGGAGCCGTGAAGGAGATCTCGTCCAGCACGCGCTCCATCACGGTCTGCAGCCGCCGCGCGCCGATGTTCTCGACCGTTGAATTGACGGCGACCGCGACGTCGGCCAGTGCGTCGATCGCGCCGTCGGTGATGTCGAGGGTCACGCCCTCGGTCTGCAGCAGCGCGACATACTGCTTGATCAGCGACGCCTCGGGCTCGGTCAGGATCCGGCGCATGTCGTCGCGGGTGAGCGCCTGCAGCTCGACGCGGATCGGCAGCCGGCCCTGCAGCTCGGGCAGCAGGTCCGACGGCTTTGCGATATGGAACGCGCCCGAGGCGATGAACAGGATGTGGTCGGTTTTGACGGCGCCGTGCTTGGTGGAGACGGTGGTGCCCTCGATCAGTGGCAGCAAATCGCGCTGCACGCCTTCGCGCGAGACGTCGCCGCCCTGGCGGTTCTCGCGGACGCAGATCTTGTCGATCTCGTCGAGGAACACGATGCCGTTGTTCTCGACCGCGCTGATCGCCTCCTGCACCAGCTGCTCGGTGTCGAGCATCTTGTCAGATTCCTCGTTGATGAGGATCTCGTGCGAGCTTTCGACGGTCAGGCGGCGGGTCTTGCTGCGCCCACCCATCTTGCCGAAGATATCGCCGAGCGAGACTGCACCCATCTGGGCGCCGGGCATCCCGGGAATTTCGAACATCGGGAAGCCGCCGCCGGACGATTGGGTCTCGATTTCGATTTCCTTGTCGTTGAGCTCGCCGGCGCGCAGCTTCTTGCGGAACGAGTCGCGCGTCGCGGCGCTGGAGCTCGCGCCGACCAGCGCATCCAGCACGCGCTCCTCGGCGGCGAGCTGGGCGCGGGCCTGCACGTCCTTGCGCTTGCGCTCGCGCACTTGTGCGATCGCGACCTCGACGAGATCGCGGATGATCTGCTCGACGTCGCGGCCGACATAGCCGACCTCGGTGAATTTGGTGGCTTCGACCTTGAGGAAGGGGGCGGCCGCAAGCTTGGCCAGCCGCCGTGCGATCTCGGTCTTGCCGACGCCGGTCGGCCCGATCATCAGGATGTTCTTGGGCAGAACCTCCTCGCGCAGGGAACCGGCGAGCTGCAGCCGTCGCCAGCGGTTGCGAAGCGCGATCGATACGGCGCGCTTCGCATCGGCCTGGCCGACGATGAAGCGGTCGAGTTCGGAAACAATTTCACGGGGGGAGAAGTCGGTCATTGGCTCTAGCTAGGTTGAAGGAACTCGATCGACAAGCGCTGTTCCGCGCCTGCGACGTTGCGGTCAGGTCTCGGGGGTCAGGTCTCGCGGATCATCAGCAGTGCCGCTCCGTCAGGCGTGTCGACCATGTGCGCCTTCCGGAAGCCCGCTTTCTCATAGGCGCGCACCGCCCGTGCATTGGCGGGATCGGGGTCGGTGATGACGCGCGGCGTGGCCTGGGCCAGCCGCTCGTCGACGAAGGTGCGGATCAGCGCTGCGCCGTGGCCATGCGCGATCATGCCGGGTTCGCCGATGAACAGATCGATGCCGCGCGTACCCTCTGGTTGGCCGCCGAAGCCTGAATCCCACGCGGTCACGTCATAGCACTGTATGTAGCCGAAATCGCCACCCGGGGTCGCGACGATGAACTGGTCTATCGCCGGCGCATCGAGGTCGCCGCTGACGAGCGCGTATTGCTCGGCCGGATCGCCCCACCACTCCCGGACATGCGGCAGCGCCAGCCACCGCCTGATCTGCGGCAGGTCGGCGGCCGTCATCGGGCGGAAGCGGTAGGGGCCGGCCATATTCAGCCGCCCAGCGATTCGATCGTGACGTTCCGGTTGGTGTAGACACAGATGTCGGCCGCGATATCGAGCGCCCGGCGTACGATGGTTTCGGCGTCCTTGTCGGTATCGATCAGCGCGCGGGCAGCCGCGAGCGCATAATTGCCGCCCGAGCCGATCGCGATCACGCCGGACTCAGGCTCCAGCACGTCGCCGGTGCCGGTCAGCACCAGGGAGACGTCCTTGTCGGCGACGATCATCATCGCCTCCAGCCGCCGCAGATAGCGGTCGGTGCGCCAATCCTTGGCGAGCTCGACGGCCGCCCGGGTCAACTGCCCCGGATATTGCTCCAGCTTGCTTTCGAGACGCTCGAACAGGGTGAAGGCGTCGGCGGTGGCGCCGGCAAAGCCGCCGATCACGTCGCCCTTGCCGATCCGGCGGACCTTCTTGGCGTTGGATTTGATCACGGTCTGGCCGATCGAGACCTGTCCGTCGCCGCCGATCACCACCCTGCCGCCCTTGCGGACCGTGCAAATCGTGGTGCCATGCCAGACCGGGAGCTCATTTTGGGATGCTTGCATAGATGACCTCTCTTCCGGGCTGATTTAGGCGGTCAGGCAGGGGGTTACAATCGGGCCATTCGAAGCGTTTTCGGTCCAGCACTTGATCCGGGATGGGGAAGAAAGCGCCTCTTGAGGAAATGGGCACGAATTCCGGTCACCATGGCCCGAAGTTGGGGCATTTCGGCGTCATCCCGCAGTAGCGAAGGTGACATCAGCCTGTTAAAAGGCCCACGTTTTCGGCACGGGAAAGCTTAATCTTCATGCGCACCGCAACCATCAAGCGCAAGACCAAGGAGACCGACATCGAGGTGACGGTCAACCTCGACGGAGCAGGCGTATCCACGGTTTCGACCGGGATCGGCTTCTTCGACCATATGCTCGACCTCCTGGCCCGGCATTCGCGCATCGACATCACGGTGAAAGCGGATGGCGATCTCCATGTCGATTACCACCACACCACCGAAGACGTCGGGATCGCGCTCGGACAAGCCGTGAAACAGGCGCTCGGCAATATGGCCGGCATCACCCGCTACGCCTCGATCCACATGCCGATGGACGAGACGCTGTCGCGCGTCGTGATCGACATCTCGGGCCGGTCGGTGCTGGTGTTCAAGGTCGAATTCCCGCGCGACAAGATCGGCGAATTCGACACCGAACTGGTGCGCGAATGGTTCAACGCGTTCGCGATGAACGCAGGCGTGACTCTCCACGTAGAGACCCTATATGGCGATAACAGCCATCATATCGCCGAATCCTGTTTCAAGGGTTTGGCGAGGGCGCTCCGCACGGCGATCGCGATCGATCCGCGCAACGCGGGCGAGGTGCCCTCGACCAAAGGCCAGCTCGGCGGCTGACCTTTCTTCTTTTCGGCGGAGCTTCCAATGCCGGTCTACACAGTGCATGCCCCCGTGGCCGATAGCGCCGATCTTGCGGCGACGGACAAGTTCACCTTCGTGCGCGACGGCTTCCATTTCTGGGCCGCGGTCGCGAGCGTGATCTGGCTTGCCTGGCATCGGCTCTGGCTTGCGCTGATCGGCTGGATCGTCCTGACCTTTGTCGTCGACTTCGGACTGGCCAAGCTCGGCGTCGGGGCGGGCGCGATCTTTTTCGTCGACCTGGTGCTGGCGCTGCTGATGGGGTTCGAGGCCGCCAGCTTGCAACGCTGGACGCTGTCGCGACGCAAATGGCGCCAGCTCGACGTCGTCGTGGCCGCCGATGAGGAGGCTGCCGAGCGCCGCTTTTTCGAACGCTGGACGGCGCGTCATCGCGGCATCGTCAATGACCAGCGATCGATCGATCGCGGCGCGCCGCCCCCGACGCGAAATGTTCCGGGCCAGCCGTTCTCAAAAGCCCCGCCGCTGCCGCAAGGCGGCATTATCGGATTGTTTCCAGAGCCAGGAGGATCGCGATGAGCGTTGCCATCATCGACTACGGCTCCGGCAATCTGCATTCGGCGGCAAAGGCCTTCGAGCGCGCCACGCGCGGCATGGACGATCCGCAGAAGATCATCGTGACGCGCGATCCCGACACGGTGTATCGCGCCGATCGCATCGTGCTGCCCGGCGTCGGCGCTTTCGCCGATTGCCGCCGTGGTGTCGACGCGGTCGATGGCCTGCTGGAGGCGCTCACCGAGGCGGTGCGGGTCAAGGCCCGGCCGTTCCTGGGCATCTGCGTCGGCATGCAGCTGATGGCGACGCGCGGCAAGGAGCACGTCACGACCGAAGGGTTCAACTGGATCGCCGGCGACGTCGAGAAGATCGAGCCGCGTGAAGAAAACCTGAAGGTGCCCCATATGGGCTGGAACACGCTCGATATGGTTCGCGAGCACCCGGTGCTGGAGCGGCTGCCGCTTGGGCCGAAGGGCCGCCACGCCTATTTCGTGCACTCCTATCACCTCAATGCCGCCAACGAGGCCGACGTGCTGGCAACCGCCGACTATGGCGGATCGGTGACCGCGATCGTCGGCAAGGACACCGCGATCGGCACCCAGTTTCACCCCGAGAAGAGCCAGCGTTTTGGATTGGCCCTGATCTCGAACTTCTTGAAGTGGAAGCCGTGATTCTCTTTCCCGCGGTAGACCTGAAGAACGGCCAGTGCGTGCGCCTGGAGCAGGGCGACATGGCGCGCGCCACCGTGTTCAATCTCGATCCGGCGGCGCAGGCCCGTGCCTTCGCCGCGCAGGGATTCGAATATCTCCACGTCGTCGACCTCGACGGTGCGTTCGCCGGCAAGCCGATGAACGCGCAGGCGGTGGAGGCGATGCTGAAGGCCGTCACCATACCGGTGCAGCTCGGCGGCGGCATCCGCGATCTCAAGATGATCGAAGCCTGGCTCGGCAAGGGCATCACGCGCGTGATCATCGGCACCGCGGCGGTGCGCGATCCCGAGCTCGTGAAGGGCGCGGCGAAGCAGTTCCCCGGTCGTGTGGCTGTGGGCCTCGATGCGCGCGACGGCAAGGTCGCGGTCGAAGGCTGGGCCGAGACGTCGCAAGTCACCGCGCTCGACATCGCGCAGCGCTTCGAGGATGCCGGCGTCGCAGCGATCATCTTTACCGACATCGCCCGCGACGGCCTGCTCAAGGGCCTCAACCTCGATGCGACGATTGCGCTCGCCGATCGGATCTCCATCCCGGTGATTGCCTCCGGCGGCTTTGCCTCGATCGATGACGTCAAGGCGCTGCTCGAGCCGCGCGCCAAGAAGCTCGCGGGCGCTATCGTCGGCCGCGCGCTCTATGACGGTAGGCTTGATCCCGCCGCCGCCCTTCAACTGATCCGCAACGCAGCCTAGGAGACGAGTATGTTCAAGGTTCGCGTGATCCCCTGTCTCGACGTCAAAGACGGGCGCGTGGTCAAGGGCGTCAATTTCGTCGACCTGCGCGATGCCGGCGATCCGGTCGAGGCGGCGATTGCCTATGACGCTGCCGGCGCCGACGAACTCACCTTCCTCGACATCACCGCCACACATGAAAACCGCGGCATCATGCTCGACGTGGTGCGGCGGACGGCGGAGGCCTGCTTCATGCCGCTGACCGTCGGCGGCGGCGTTCGCACCGTCGACGACATCAAGACCCTGCTGCGCTCCGGCGCCGACAAGGTCTCGATCAATTCGGCGGCCGTCAGCCGGCGCGAATTCGTCAAGGAAGCGGCCGAGAAGTTCGGTGAGCAGTGCATCGTGGTCGCGATCGATGCCAAGCGGGTCAAGCGTGCCGGCGGCGGGGAGCGCTGGGAGATATTCACCCATGGCGGCCGCAATTCGACCGGGATCGATGCTATCGAATATGCCCAGGAAGTGGTCGCGCTCGGCGCCGGCGAAATCTTGCTGACTTCGATGGACCGGGACGGCACCCGGCAAGGCTTTGACCTGCCGCTGACCCGGGCCATCGCTGATAGTGTTCCCGTACCGGTCATTGCGTCCGGCGGCGTCGGCAATCTGGATCACCTGGTCGACGGCGTCCGCGAGGGCCACGCCACGGGTGTGCTGGCCGCCTCGATCTTCCACTTCGGGGAATTTACCATCCGCCAAGCCAAGGATCACATGGTGCGCGCCGGGCTGCCGATGCGCCTCGATCCCTAAAGCGTGATCCGGAAAAGTGGAAGCCGGTTTTCCGAGAAGATCACGCTCAAACAAGGAGATCTGGGACTCCTTGTCACAAAAATGCTAAGCCCCATCTTGGGGATGGCACCCGGGCGGTGCCGGCGCATGTGCTTGAGTTGAGTTGATGTCGCGTTTCACGATTCACGATCTGGCCGCCACCATCGATGCCCGCGCTGCCGCGGGCGGGGAGGCGTCCTATACCCGGAAGCTGCTCGACAAAGGCGCGGAGCACTGCGCCAAGAAGCTGGGCGAGGAAGCGGTCGAAACCGTGATCGCCGCGGTCGAGAACGACCGCGATCACCTCATCGCCGAGAGCGCCGATCTGGTGTTTCACCTGCTGGTTCTGTTGAAGTCACGTGACGTGAAGCTGGAAGACGTCGAGGCGGCGCTGGAGAAGCGCACGTCGATGTCCGGACTGGAAGAGAAGGCATCGCGCAAGGGTAACTAGCAACTAGCGCACATGATCGAGCGCATTGAGAGGGCCGCCTCATGGACATCCGGGCACCAGATCAGCAATACAACCCCTACCGCGTCTTCACGCGCCAGCAATGGTCGCATCTGCGCGACGACACGCCGATGACGCTGGAGCCGGGCGAGTTCGACCGCCTGCGTTCGATGCACGACCGCCTCGACTTGCAGGAGGTCGAGGACATCTATCTGCCGCTGTCGCGGCTGTTGTCGATCTATGTCGATTCGACCCAGCGGCTCTACTACGCGCAACGCCAGTTCCTCGCGATCCGCGACCGCAAGATGCCCTACATCATCGGCGTCGCCGGTTCGGTCGCCGTCGGCAAATCCACCACCGCGCGCGTGCTGCAGGCTCTGCTGGCCCGCTGGTCGCCGCGGCCGAAGGTCGACCTGATCACGACGGACGGCTTCCTATTTCCGAATGCCGTGCTCGAGCGGCAGGGCATCATGCAGAAGAAGGGCTTTCCGGAAAGCTACGATCTGCCGACGCTGCTGTCGTTCCTCAGCGACATCAAGGCCGGACGGCGTCGTGTGCGCGCGCCGGTCTATTCGCATCTGACCTACGACATCGTGCCGAACAAATGGGTCGAGATCGACCAGCCCGACATCCTGATCGTCGAAGGCGTCAATGTGCTGCAGACCGGACGGCTGCCGCGCGACGGCAAGGCGGTCCCGTTCGTCTCCGACTTCTTCGACTGCTCGGTCTACATCGACGCCGACGAATCCGCGTTGCGGCAGTGGTACATCAAGCGCTTCCTGGCGTTGCGCGACACCGCGTTCACCGATCCCAGGTCCTATTTCCATCGCTATGCGCTGCTGTCGGACGAGGAAGCGACTGCGACCGCGATCGCGATCTGGGAACGCACCAACCTCGCCAATCTCGAGGACAACATCCTGCCGACCCGGCCGCGCGCGACGTTGATCCTAAAAAAGGGCGCCGATCACGTGGTGCAATCGGTCGCGCTGCGGCGGCTGTAGTTCGCGTGCGACTTCGTAGGGTGGGCAAAGGCGCACTTGCGCCGCGCCCACCATTTTCGGCGGACTCGGGATGGTGGGCACGCTTGCGCTTTGCCCACCCTACAATTTCTGACTCGCGCCTACGCCGCGATGTGCCGCGATGCGGCCAGGCCCGCGAGCGCTTCTTCCAGCTTTTCGCGATCGAGCGGCTTGATCAGGAAGCCGTCCATACCGGCTTCGAAGCAGGCATATCGGTCCTCCACCAGGGTGTTGGCGGTCAGCGCGAGGATCGGCGTCTGACGGCCGGACTGGCCGGCCTCGAGCGCGCGGATCTGCTTGGTGGTTTCGATGCCGTTGAGCCGGGGCATCTGGATGTCCATCAGCACGAGATCATAGGGAGCACCGGCGGACTTCGCCGACTGCCAGGACTCCATGGCCTGTTCACCGTTGGTCGTGATGACTGCATGATGACCCAGCCGCGCGAGCAGTGAGCGCATCAGGAGCGCATTGATCTCATTGTCTTCGGCGACCAGGATCGAGAGCGCCTTGTTCTTCGGCGTGGCTTCAGGTGCTGCGGGCGCAGGCTCGGCGAGCGCCTCGATCGCGAGACTTGGTGCCGCGATTTCGGGCGCCGCGGTCAGACGCGCGGCAAGCGAGGACGCCCGTAGCGGCTTGACCAGATATCCGGTGAAGGTCGGCGTTTCGGACGCCAGGAGGTCTTGCCGCGTCGCCGGCGTGAACATCACGATCCGGTGGGTCGCGTGGGTGCGGGCGGCGTTGGCCAGCGCCTCCATCGCCGACGTGCCGAGCGCATGGTCGATCAGGACCGCGTGCCACGTCCGCTCCGGCAGCAACGCCTTGGCCACCTCGGCGTCCGCCACTATGCAGGTCTGCGCGCCCCAGCGCTGCAGCCGACGCGAGATCAGCGAGGTCTCGATGCTCTGCGGCGCGACCAGCATGATCGACTGGCCGGAGAGGTCGGGCGCGGTGAAGCTGTTGGCGTTGCCGGTCTCGGCGGCGGTGAGCGGGATCGAGACCTCGAAGGTCGAACCTGAGCCCGGCGTGCTCGCGAGCGCGATCCGCCCGCCCATCCGTTTGACGATGCGATCGCTGATCGAGAGACCGAGGCCGGTGCCGCCATAGCTGCGTGCGATGCGCTCGTCGGCCTGCTCGAACTCGCGGAAAATCCGCTGCTGGGCTTCCGGCGCGATGCCGATCCCGGTGTCTCGGACCAGGAAGCTGATTTCGTTCGGCCAGATGCTGGGCTCGACGATCAGCGCAACGCCGCCGGTCGCGGTGAACTTGATGGCATTGCCGGCGAGATTGAGCAGCACCTGCCGCAGCCGCGCAGCGTCGCCGGCCAGTTGCATCGGCAACCGTTCGTCGACATAGGCGGCGATCTCGATGCCCTTGGCCTGCGCGCGGGGCGCCAGCAGTTCGGTGATGTCCTCGATCAGGCCGGACAGCGCGAAGGCGCGGTGCTCGAGGTCGATCTTGCCGGCCTCGATCTTGGAATAGTCGAGCAGTTCCTCGATCAGCGACAGCAGTGCGTCGCCGGATGTCTTGACCGCCTTGACGTAAGTCGCCTGCTCGGGCGTCAGCGATGTATCCGTCAACAGTCCGCTCATGCCGATGATGCCGTTCAGCGGCGTGCGGATTTCGTGGCTGGCCATCGCCAGGAAGCGCGACTTGGCGCGGTTGGCGGCGTCGGCCTGATCGCGCGCTTCGGCCACCGCGCGCTCGCTCTCGGTGCGGTCGGTGACGTCGTGGCCGACGCTCTGCATCTCGGCCGGGCCGCCAGCGTCGTTGCGGACGAGCCCCTCGCGCCAGGCGATCCAGCGCGGCCCTTGCGGCCCCTCGATCTTCTGGTCGTGGATGCGCATGCCGTTGGCGTCGAGCGCGGTGTCGCCTTGTTCGAGGACCTTCAGCACGGCGTTGCTACCGATCAGATCGTCGCATGGAACCTGCGCCAGCTCGCAATAGGCGTCGTTGGCATAGGTGATGCGGCCCTCGGCGTCGCGCAGCACGATCAGGTCGCCCTGCGCTTCGAACAGGTTACGGACACGCTGCTCCGCCTCCTGCAGTTCCCAGTTGCGGTCCGCCATCGCTTCATTGTGCGTGGCGATCGTGCGCAGCTTCGTGCGCATCAGCCGCAAGCGGATGCCCAATGTCACGATCCAGAGACAGGCGAGCGCGAACAGGAAACTGACCCCGATCGCAAAGAGATTGGGGTCGTACTGATTTCTCTGCGAAAGAGCGCCTGTAATGAATCCAAAGGCGCCGCCGAACGCGGCGGAGAAAATCATGAAAGATCGGATGATCAACGTGATCCAGGGATGGCGCCGCAGCAAACGACGAAAGCGCAACTTGATCCGGAAGAAACGCCCCATCAATGGTGGCCCTGAGATAGCTTGATCTGCCGACGACGATGCGTCGTCCACCTTGCAAAGTGCTTGAGGTTGATGACCGTTTGGCGCGGCGCTGAGAACAGGGTTAGCGAACGGTTAAAGCATCGCCGCTTCGAGGCGGCGATGTCCGCCACGGGCGCTGACGATCAGGGCCGCGGCGTCGCGCGCCGAGAACGTCTTCGACTGCACGAAGACGCGGTAGTCGAACGGACCGTCATGCGAAAGATAGATCACGGGATCGGTTGCCGACGGAGCGCTGGAAATTGCGATCAATTGTGGCACAGCGTTGCTCTCGCAGGCGCCAGCCTCGTTGTCGTCGACATCGTCGATCACGGTGAAGTCGGCGGCCTCGGCGCTGTCGGTCACCTGCACCCGGACGGTGGCAAGGCGGGGATCGTCGGTGAAACCGACGTGAAGCTGAGCCAGCCACGGGATCGATGCGATCTGCATCGCTGCGCCGCCGACCTCAATGCACGGCCGGGGGCCGGGCAGGAACTCGGCGCGGGCAAATACCGCGGCCACGGCGAGAGGGACCACCGAGGCCAGAATCTTGAAACGCAACATGACGCTACTCGCTCAACCCAAGCCCCGCGCATCGCCGGGTTTATGGTTTGCGGAGCGTAAACAAAACTCGTTACCGTCGCGTTGACACGGGGCGTTGCTGAAGCGAAACGAGACAGGTCACGCCGCTCGCCGCAGATCATCCGCCAGCGCGCGATAGGACAGCGCCTCGGCCAGGTGCAATCGCCCGATTTTCTCCGTGCCGTCCAGATCGGCCAGCGTGCGCGCGACCCGCAGGACGCGATGATAGCCGCGCGCGGTGAGATGCATGCTCTCGGCAGCTTCACGCAACAGCTTTTGCCCCTGAGCATCCGGCTGCGCGATGGTTTCGAGCAGCGCGCTCGGCGCTTCCGCATTGGTGCGGATATGCGGCATGCCGGCGGCTGCATAGCGCGCGAGCTGGATGTCGCGCGTGGCCGCGACGCGGGCTGCAACCTCGGCCGATCCTTCCGACGGCGGCGGCAGGATCAGATCCGCCGCGGTCACCGCGGGTACCTCGATCCGCAGATCGATCCGGTCCATCAGCGGGCCCGAGATCCGCATCTGATAGTCGCCGGTGCAGCGGTCGATCGGTCCGCGCTTGCAGGAATAGCCGGGCTCATAGGCACGGCCGCAGCGGCACGGGTTCATCGCCGCGATCAGCGTGAAGCGCGCCGGATAGGTGACGCGATGGTTGGCTCTGCTCACCGCGACCTCGCCGTTCTCCAGCGGCTGGCGCAGCGAGTCCAGCACCCGCGGATCGAACTCCGGCAACTCGTCGAGGAACAGCACGCCCTGATGGGCCAGCGAGATCTCGCCGGGCTTGGCGCGCATGCCGCCGCCGGTCAGCGCGGCCATGCTGGCGGAATGATGCGGGCTGCGGAACGGGCGCCGCGCGGTCAACGCGCCGTCGCGGATTTCGCCGGCGACGGAGGCGATCATCGAGACCTCGAGCAATTCCGACGGCGACAGCGGCGGCAGGATCGAGGGCAGCCGTGCCGCCAGCATCGACTTGCCAGCGCCGATGTCCGCCGGCGGCCGCGATCTCGAGCGCGCGTTTTGCACTCTCCTGGCCCTTGATGTCGCGGAGGTCCAAGAGCGTCTCTTCGCGCTCATGCACCTTAGGTGAGGGGCGCGACAGAACCTGCGTGCCCTTGAAGTGATTGGCGATCTGGATCAGCGACTGCGCCGCGATGATCTGGATGTCGGGGCTGGCCCACGCGGCCTCCGAGCCGCAGGCCGCCGGGCAGATCAGCCCCTCGTCACGCGAATTGGCACCGATCGCCGCCGGCAGCACGCCCGCGACCGGCGCGATCGAGCCGTCGCGCCCGAGCTCGCCAAGCACAGTGAAGCCGCTGAGGGCATCCGGCGGGATTGCTCCGATCGCGGCCATCAGCCCGAGCGCGATCGGCAGGTCGTAATGACTGCCCTCCTTGGGCAGGTCGGCCGGGCCAGATTGACGATGATCCGGCTGGCGGGCAGCGCCAGCCCCGAGGCGATCAGCGCCGAACGAACCCGCTCTCGGGCCGCCGACACCGCCTTGTCGGGCAGTCCGACGATGGCAAAGGCCGGCAATCCGGGCGCGACCTGCACCTGCACATCGACCGCGCGGGCCTCAATCCCCTCGAAAGCGACGGTGGAAACGCGCTGGACCATGCTGCCCCTATCTTCCGCGTCAGAAGGTAGCGGAACCGGGTCCGGAACGCAAGAACATTACGGGAACAGTCGGGGACGACGAACGCCGCCCCCGAACTCGCCTCTTCTACAGCAGCATCTGCATCGGTTCGGGATAGTAGTGGAATCCCTCGCCGGTCTTGGCGACGTGGCCGTAGCCGGGCCAGGCGAAGTGGTAGGACATGATCGGCGTCTTGTTGGCCGCCAGCATGGTCAGCATCTTCACCCGCGACTGCGCCGCCTGCTTCGGATCGGTGTCGTAGGAGAATTCCATCAGCGGCTTTTCGAGCAGCAGCACCGCGTGATGGGTGAGGTCGCCGAGGAAGGCGAAGGACTTGCCGGCCGACGTCACCATGAACATGTGGTGGCCTACGGTGTGGCCGGGGGCCGCCATCGCCTGCACGCCGGGCAGGAATTCCTGGCCGTCCTTGAAGAACACCAGGCGGTCGCGCACCGGCAGCAGGTTTTTGCGGGCGTGAACCACGAAATCCTTCAGCGGGCTACCAAGCTTGCCTTCGTCGGTCCAGAAATCGAAATCGCTTTGGGCAATGTAGTATTGCGCGTTCGGGAACAGCGGCTTGTCGCCGGCGTCGACAATGCCGCCGATGTGGTCGATATGCGCATGCGACAGCACCACGGCGTCGATGTCATCCGGCTTGATGCCGGCTTCCGTCATGCTCTTCTGCTGCCGGCCCGTAGTTGGTCCAAACGCCTTCGAGGTTCCCATGCCGGTATCGAACAGGATTAGCTTGTCGCCGGTGTTCACGATCGGGGAGTTCTGCTCGAGTACGACATTGTCGGGATTGAGGAAGTTATCGGAGAGCATCTTCCGCACATCTTCATCGGGTATGCCGACGAAGGTGCCCTTGGGCGGACCTAGCGGCAGCGGACCGTCGGACACCACGGTCACCTCAGCATCGCCGAGAATGAAGCGGTGCCAATAGGGTGTTTGCGTGCCGAGTTTCGGGGCGCGTGCGACGGCGGTGCCGCCGAGCATGGTGCTGGCGCCGAGACCGGCACCGAGCGCAAGCAAGGATCGTCGTGAGACATTGAGCGTCATACGTCTTCCTCCACTGATCTTTATGATTTTTGCCGCCTGCGACAATCGGCCGCTATGACCGGACGCGGGCAGTAGAATGCTGCGCTCGCCCGCGAAAGCTGGCAAGGAGAATCCGGTCTAAAGAGCGCGCGGTAGAATTCTAGATTGACTGCAACCGCGATGCGTACCGCATAAGGAACGCTTATTTTGCAGTGCGCTTGGCCTCGATGGTATCCCAGATCATCGCTGCGACATCCGGGCCATTGAGCCGCTGAATCGCGCGGATGCCGGTGGGCGAGGTGACGTTGATCTCGGTAAGATTGCCGTCGATCACGTCGATGCCGACGAACAGCAGCCCGCGCTCGCGCAGCGCCGGGCCGAGCGTTGCGCAAATCTCGCGCTCGCGGTCGGACAGTTCGGTCGCCTTCGCGGCGCCGCCGCGCACCATGTTGGAGCGCAAATCATCCGGAGCCGGCACGCGATTGACGGCACCGGCGAATTCGCCGTCGACCAGGATGATGCGCTTGTCGCCATGCTTGACCTCGGGAAGGAAGCGCTGGATCACCCACTGCTCCTTGAAGGTGACCGAGAACATGTCGAACAGCGAGCCGAAATTCATGTCCTGCGGCATGACGCGGAACACCGCGGCGCCGCCATGGCCGTGCAATGGTTTCATGACAACGGCGCCATGCTGATCGCGGAACGCGTTGATCTCGTCGAGGTCGCGCGAGATCAGCGTCGGCGGCATCAGCTGCGGGAAATTCATCACGAACAGCTTTTCGGGCGCGTTGCGCACGCTGGCCGGGTCGTTGACGACCAGGGTCTTCGGATGGATACGTTCGAGGAGATGCGTCGAGGTGATGTAGGCGAGATCGAAGGGCGGGTCCTGCCGCAGCAGCACGACGTCGAAGGCATTGAGCGGTTCGCGCTTCGGCTCACCCAGCGTGAAATGATTGCCGACCTCGTCGCGCACGGTGAGATGCTGCAGTGGCGCCACCAGCTCCTCGCCGCGCAGTGATAGCTTGTCCGGCGTGTAATAGGAAATGCCGTGGCCGCGCTTCTGCGCCTCGAGCAGCAACGCAAAAGTCGAATCGCCGCGGATGTTGATGCGCGCGATGGGGTCCATCTGGACGGCGACGTTCAATTTCATGGGGCGTGTCCCGCGAGGTCTGGAGGGGTATCTTTAAGTGCTTGCGTCGAATGCCGCTAACAGATGGCGCGGCAGGCTGCGCGGCGCAATCAGAACGGCGTCGAATCTGAGATCAAATTCCGCATGCTCGGGATGCGTCATCAGCCAGACCTGGGCGGCATTGATGATGCGCTGCTGCTGGCGCGGCGTCACCGCATAGGCGGCGTCATCGAGGCTGGCGCGGGCCTTGACCTCGATGAACGCGATCAGATTGCGCCGGCGCGCCACCAGGTCGATCTCGCCATACGGCGTGCGGAAGCGCTTGGCCAGGATGCGATAGCCCTTGGCCATCAAATAGGCGGCGGCGCGGATCTCGGCGGAGAGGCCGGTGCGAAATGCCGCGACGCGTTCGGGGGAGGCGTTGTCAGTCTTCGCCATCGTCGCCCCGGACGTCCTTGGCGATCTCGAGCGCGCGGGCATAGACCTCGCGGCGCGGCCGGCCCGACAGTTCGACGGCATGCGCCACCGCATCCTTGACGCTGCCGTGCACCAGCGATGCGCGCAACAGATCGTCCAGCGCTGCCTCACCCATCATTCCGGCATCGTCCGCAGGCGGCCCGACGACGAGCACGAACTCGCCGCGTGTCTCCAGCGCATCTGCGTTTGCCGCAAGTTCGGCGACCGGCGCGCGCTGGACCTCCTCGTGCAGCTTGGTCAGCTCGCGGCAGATCGCGGCATCGCGCGTGCCCATGATCGCGGCGAGATCGCGTAAGCTGTCCTGCACGCGATTGCCGGATTCGAACATCACGAGCGTCGCATCGATCCTGGCGAGCTCGGTGAGCCGCGCGCGCCGCGCATGCTCCCTTGACGGCAAGAACCCTTCGAAGAAGAACCGGTCGGTCGGCAGCGCCGCAACCGACAGCGCGGTCAGGACCGATGACGGTCCGGGCAGCGCGATCACCTGATGCCCGGCGGCGCAGACCTCGCGCACCAGCTTGAAGCCGGGGTCCGATATCAGCGGCGTGCCGGCATCCGAGACGAGCGCGACCGAGGCGCCCTGCGCCAGCCGTTCCAGGATTTTTGGCCGCGCCTGCGCAGCGTTGTGTTCGTGATAGGGCTTCAGCTCGGCCGTGATTGCATAGCGCTCGGTCAGGCGGCGGGTGATCCTTGTATCCTCGCAGGCGATGACGTCGACGCCGGCCAGCGTCTCCAGGGCGCGCAGGGTGATATCGCCGAGATTGCCGATCGGTGTTGCCACCAGATGCAGTCCAGGTGTCGCCTTTGGGGCCGTCAGCACCTGGCCGGCCACGGAAAAGGTTCGGTCCGCAGGCGGGGTCGTGGCATCGGAGCTGTGGAGGGTGCTGGTTTTTGCGCGCATAATACCAATCTAGAGGGATGGCGGCGCTTTCGCCAACATCCCGACAGGGCCGGTCGAAAGCCCGCCGAAGCGCCGAGAATGGCAAGCCCCGGCAACGGCGCCGCAAGGCCATAATCCTTTTGTTTTGGTTAACTATTCGCCGACAATATGCCCAAATCCACCCCCCTTTATCAGGGCTGGATGGAATCCTGGCCGATCACGGTCGGTCAAGAGAAGAGAGACGATGGCAGGCCCGCATAACCGCAAGTCCCCGCCGTCGGGCGCGACCCGGCGGACAGCGCTTGGCCTCATCGTTGGTGCGCCGCTGCTGTCGGCCTGCTCGGGTATCCAGCAGAGTCTGAGCCAGTTTGGCGGTCAGGATGCCGGGCCCGCCGGTCCCCAGCAGCAGCCGCAGGCGGTCGGAACCGGGCAGGTCAAGGTCGGCCTGATCCTGCCGCTGTCAGCGTCTGGCAATGCCGCCGTCGCCGCACAGTCGATGCGGAACGCTGCCGAAATGGCGCTGGCAGAATTTCAGAACCCGAACATCCAGCTCCTGATCAAGGACGATGGCGGTAGCCCACAGGGCGCGGCGCAGGGCACCCAGCAGGCGTTGTCCGAAGGGGCCGAGATCATTCTGGGGCCGTTGTTTGCCGGCTCGGTGCCGCCCACGGCGCAGCTGACACGCCCGCGCGGCACGTCCGTGATCGCGTTCTCGACCGATTCGAGCGTGGCCTCGCGCGGCGTGTTTCTTCTGAGCTTTCTGCCGGAATCCGACATCAATCGCATCGTCGATTATGCCGCCGGCACCGGAAAACGCTCGTTTGCGGCGATGGTGCCCGACAATGCCTATGGCAACGTGGTCGAGGCCGCGTTCAAACAGGCCGTCGGCCGCAAGAACGGACGCGTCGTCGCCTTCGAGAAATACGGCGCCGATCGCGCCACGCCGGCACGCACAGTGGCGCAGGCACTCGGCTCGGCCGACGCGCTGCTGCTCGCCGATGACGGTGATTCGGTCGTCGCGACCGCGGATGCGCTGACCGCCGCGGGCTCCAATCTGCGCAACATCCAGCTGCTCGGAACCGGGCTGTGGGACAATCCGCGGGTGTTCGCGAGCCCGGTTTTGCAGGGCGGCCTTTATGCAGCGCCCGATCCGGCTGGTTTCCGCAGCTTCGCCAATCGCTACCGCACCAAGTTCGGCGGCGAGCCGGTGCGCACCGCGACGCTTGCCTATGACGCGGTGGCCCTCGTTGCAGCACTCGCGCGCACCCAAGGTGCGCAGCGCTTTTCGGCGGAAACCCTGACCAATCCATCCGGCTTTGCCGGCATCGACGGCCTGTTCCGCTTCCGCGCTGACGGCACCAACGAACGCGGTCTTGCGGTCATGAAGGTGGCATCGGGCGGTGGCACGCCGGTCGCCGGCTCGCCGAAGAGTTTTGGCGCGTAAAGGCTTTAAGCAGCCAGGTCTGCGACGACAGCGTCGAGCACCGGGAATCCCGACTTCGTTACGCGCAACCGTCCGTCGGGGTCGACGGCGATCGCGCCTTCCTCGCGCAGCGTGGCGATCCGGTGCGGATCGAGCTGGCGGCCGGACAGTGCCGCATAGCGCTTGGGATCGATCCCTTCCGCGAGCCGCAGCCCCATCAGCAGGAATTCGTCGGCGCGCTCCTCGCTGTTGAGGCGATCGTCGGTCATGACACCGTGGCCGCGCTCCTCGACCTTCGATAGCCACGCCTCGGGACGCTTGTCCGTTGCGGTCGCGTGCCTGACGCCATCGATGTCGAGACGGCCATGTGCGCCCGGTCCGACGCCGGCATATTCATCGCCACGCCAATAAACGAGGTTGTGTTTGCACTCTGCGCCTGCGCGCGCGTGATTTGAGATCTCGTAGGCCGGCATTCCCTCGCGCGCACAGACCTCCTGGGTGACGTCGTAGAGCGCGCGCGCCGTCGCCTCATCAGGCGTCTTCAACTTGCCTGCGGCATGCAGTCCGAAGAACGGCGTGCCTTCCTCGATCGTCAGCTGATAGAGCGACAAATGCTCGGCCGCCTCCGAGATCGCCTGCTTCAATTCGCTTGCCCACATCTGCGGGGTCTGGTCGGGGCGGGCATAGATCAGGTCGAAGGAATAGCGGTCGAACACGGTGCGCGCGATCGCAACCGCATCGAGCGCCTCGCGCGCGGTGTGCAGGCGTCCAAGCGCCTTCAGCGAGCCATCGTCAAGTGCCTGCACGCCGAGCGAGACGCGGTTGACGCCGGCTGCGCGATAGCCGCGAAAGCGCGTCGCCTCGACGCTGGTCGGATTGGCTTCGAGCGTGACTTCGACATCGCGCGCGACTGACCAGTGTTTGCCGATCGCATCGAGCACGGCGCCGACGGTCTGCGGCTGCATCAGAGAGGGTGTGCCGCCGCCGAGGAAGATCGAGGAGACTTCGCGCCCCGGCACGCGTGCGGCGGTGGTCTCGATCTCGCGGGCAAAGGCGCGCACGAAGCGATCCTCGTCGACCGGCGCATGCCGGACATGGCTGTTGAAATCGCAATACGGGCATTTCGACAGGCAGAACGGCCAGTGCACGTAGACGCCGAAGGCTCTTCGCTCAGCGTGGCTCAAGACAGATCTCCGCGAGCTTGACGAAGGCGCGGGCGCGATGCGACAGGCCGAGCCCGATCGGCGGCAGGCCGTGCTTCTCGATGCTGGTCATCTCGCCGAAGGTACGCCCGTGACCGTCAGGCAGGAAGGCCGGATCGTAGCCAAAGCCGGCGGTGCCGCGCGGCGGCCAGACCAGGGTTCCATCGACCCGGGCCTCGACCTCTTCGAGATGATCGTCGGGCCAGGCCACGCACAGCGCGGAGACGAAGTGCGCCTTGCGCTTGTCCGGCGTGGTGGCGCTGCGCTCTTGCAGCAGGCGCTCGATCCGGGTCATCGCCGCCATGAAATCCTTGGTTTCGCCGGCCCAGCGCGCCGAATAGATACCGGGTGCGCCGTCGAGCGCGTCGACCACGAGGCCGGAATCGTCGGCAAAGGCCGGCAATCCCGCAGCCTTTGCGGCTGCGATCGCCTTGATCGCCGCATTGGCGCGAAAGCTCTCGCCGGTCTCCTCAGGCTCGGCGAGGCCAAGCTCGCCGGCCGACACCGCTTCCACCCCGTGCGGCGCCAGCAGCTCCCGCATCTCGGCGAGCTTGCCGGGATTGTGGGTGGCGATCACGAGCTTTCCGGTGATTCGGCGGTGCATGGCCAATCTGACTACGCCACCGCGAGCTTTTGCAAGTCGACCAGACGCGCGACACCTTTGCGCGCCAGCGCCATCAGCGCCAGGAATTCGTCTTGCGAGAACGGCGTCTTCTCGGCGGTGCCCTGCACCTCGATGATGCGGCCGTCACCGGTCATGACGAAATTGGCGTCGGTATCGGCTTCGGAGTCCTCGGCATAATCGAGGTCGAGCACCGGCGTGCCCTTGTAGATGCCGCAGGAGATCGCCGCCACGTTGTCGCGCAGCACGTTGGCCTTCAACATGTTGCGGGTCTTCATCCAGTTGATGCAGTCCGCAAGCGCGACCCATGCGCCGGTGATCGAGGCGGTACGGGTGCCGCCATCGGCCTGGATGACGTCGCAATCGACGGTGATCTGGCGTTCGCCCAGCGCTTCCAGGTCGACCGCGGCGCGGAGGGAGCGGCCGATCAGCCGCTGGATCTCGACGGTGCGACCGCCCTGCTTGCCGGCGGACGCCTCGCGGCGGGTGCGTTCCAGCGTGGCGCGCGGCAGCATGCCATATTCGGCGGTGACCCAACCGCGGCCCTGGCCCTTCAGCCACGGCGGCAGCCGTTCCTCCAGCGTGGCGGTCACCAGCACATGGGTGTCGCCGAATTTCACCATGCAGGAGCCCTCGGCATATTTGACGACGCCGCGGTCCAGCGACACGGGACGCAGTTCATCGGGCGCACGGCGGCTTGGCCGCATGGGGAATCCTCCGAAAAATCCGAGAGTAAGGTGCCGGAGCGTGACGACTTGTCTCGAATCGTCATCGCGCTCTAACGTTTTGTTTGAGCACGACCTTTTCGGAAAACCGGTTACAATTCTTCCGGATCGTGCTCAAGCCGTGCTTGTAGGAGGGGGAACGGGCAGCGGCAAGGGTTTTCGGCCTGGCCATTTGGTCTGAATGGCTGCTTGTCACGGGCCTCGCGGATCGACAGATTAGGGGCAATTGTGAGGGAGTAGTGCGTGGCTCACCACGATCCGATCAGCCTGATCACGCCGCATGCGGGGCTTGCCCAGCTCAACGAGCGCTCGCGCGACATTTTTCGTCAAATTGTCGAAAGCTATCTTGCGACCGGCGAGCCCGTCGGCTCGCGCAATATTTCGCGCCTGATTGCGTTGCCGCTGTCGCCGGCGTCGGTCCGCAACGTGATGTCGGATCTCGAGCAGCTCGGCCTGATCTATGCGCCGCATACCTCCGCCGGCCGGTTGCCGACCGAACTCGGCCTGCGCTTCTTCGTCGACGCCCTGATGCAGGTCGGCGACCTCACCGAGGCGGAGCGCCAATCGATCCAGACCCAGCTCGCCTCGGTCGGCCGCGCGCAATCGGTCGAGGCGGCGCTCGGGGAAGCGCTGACCCGGCTGTCGGGGCTGACCCGCGCCGCGGCCGTGGTGTTGACGCCGAAATCGAACGCGCGGCTGAAGCACATCGAATTCGTGCGGCTGGAACCGGAGAAGGCGCTGGTCGTGCTGGTCAGCGAAGACGGCCAGGTCGAAAACCGGGTGCTGGCCCTGCCGCCCGGGGTTCCCTCTTCGGCGCTGACGGAAGCGACCAACTTCCTCAACGCGCGGATCCGTGGCCGGACCCTGGCCGAAGCGCGCCTCGAGCTCGAGACCGCCTTGACGCAGAACCGCGCCGAGCTCGACCAGTTGACGCAGAAGGTGGTGGCGGCCGGCATCGCGAGCTGGTCAGGCGGCGAGAACGAAGACCGGCAGCTGATCGTGCGCGGCCACGCCAATTTGCTGGAGGATCTGCATGCGCTCGATGATCTCGAGCGCGTCAAGTCGCTGTTCGATGATCTCGAGACCAAGCGCGGCGTGATCGACCTGCTCGGCCGCGCCGAACGTGGCGAGGGGGTGCGGATTTTCATCGGCTCGGAGAGCAAGCTGTTCTCGCTGTCGGGTTCCTCGACCATCATCGCGCCTTACAGCGATGCCCATGGCCGGATCGTCGGTGTCCTCGGCGTGATCGGCCCGACGCGGCTGAATTATGCCAGGGTGATCCCGACCGTCGATTACGCCGCGCGTATCGTCAGCCAGATCCTGGGCGGCTGACCGGACGGAAGTTGGTTTTCATTTGACGCGTTTTTTCGCGCGAGCCGGGGGCCGTCCCGGGTCAAGTTCGGGACAGGCTTTCGCTCGAAAACGCTATGTTGCGCTTGATTTTCGTCGTCGAAAGCACGATATCCGGGCCAGCCAATCCCCAAGATTTGAACGACGCGTGTTTTTTCGAGAAGGCAAGCCATGACCGATCCGAACCGGACCAATGACAATACCGAGAATCCGGCGCCGACGGGCGAGCCTATGGTCTCCAAGCCCTACATCATGCCCGACGATCCCGAGGTCGGATCGACGGAGGCCTTAAGCAAGGAACTGGCCGAGACGCGCGACAAGATGCTACGTACGCTGGCCGAGATGGAGAATCTTCGTCAACGCACCCGCCGCGAGGTCGCCGACGCCAAGACCTACGGGATCACCGGCTTCGCCCGCGACGTGCTCGATATCGCCGACAATATGCAGCGCGCGCTCGATGCGGTTCCGGCCGAGGCCAAGGAAGCCGCCGATCCCGGCCTGAAGGCATTGATCGAAGGCGTCGAGCTGACCGAGCGCTCGCTGCTCAACGCGCTGGAAAAGAACGGCGTGAAAAAGTTCGATCCGATCGGCGAGAAGTTCGATCCGAATTTCCAGCAGGCGATGTTCGAGGTGCCCGATGTGTCGGTACCGTCAGGCACCGTGGTGCAGGTCATGCAGGCCGGCTACATGATCGGCGAGCGCATCCTGCGCCCGGCCCTGGTGGGCGTCTCCAAGGGCGGCGCCAAAGCCGCCCCGGCTGCCGATCTCACGGCCTGATCGTTTCGACATCGCGCGAGACGATCTTGCGCCAAGACTGACGTCAAGAAACCTTAAGTGATGTCCGATGACTGGATCCGCTTGACGCCGGCCTTGGCCATGTCGGTCCAGGCCTTCGCAAGCGATCCTTGCGTGTCGATGCCGCGGCAGGCGTCTTCCACCACATAGGTTTCGAAGCCGGTCTTGCGTGCGTCCAGCGCGGTCCACGCCACACAGAAATCAGTAGCGAGCCCGGCGACGAACACGCGCTTGACGTTGCGCGCCTTCAGATAGGCGGCAAGGCCGGTCGAGGTCTTGCCGTCGGCCTCGGTGAAGGCTGAGTAGCTGTCGACGTCCTTGTGGAAACCCTTGCGGATGATCAGCTCGGCCTGCGGGATCGCGAGATCCTTCGACAGCGAGGCACCGTCGGTGCCCTGCACGCAATGGTCGGGCCACAGCACCTGCTTGCCATAGGCGAGATCGATCGTCTCGAACGGCTTCTTGCCGGAATGGACCGAGGCGAAGGAGATGTGTCCGGGCGTGTGCCAGTCCTGCGTCATCACCACATTGGCAAAGCTCTTGGCCATCTTGTTGATGATCGGCACCACCTGCTCGCCGTCCTTCACCGCCAGGCTGCCGCCGGGCAGGAAGCAGTTCTGGACATCGATCACCAGCAGCGCCGAGCCGTCATCGGGCTTGATCGCTGCTGCCCAAAGCTCGCCCGGAGCCAGGGTTGCAAGAGCCGCCGCGCCAAGACCTGTAACAAGACCTGCAACAACCTGCCGTCGATCCAACATCGTGCCTCTCCTCGCTGGGGTGAACCGTGCGAGGAGGCTAGTTCCGTTTGCGTACAAACGAAAGTCCGATTTTTCGGCGGGCGCTGCGGAAACTTCGACCAGAGCGTTTTCGAGCGAAAGCCGGTCCCGGACTTCGCGTATAGAAAACACATCAAATCAGGAATCGAGAGCCCCGTTCGGATTCCATCGGAACGGAAGCGGCTTTAGCCGCGTGGCTGGATTCCGTCACGCACCGCGCGGAAGCGCGGGAATGCCTTCTCCCAGTCGGTGCGCGGCGAGCTGCCGATGATGCGCATCGACGACTGCGAGCCAAATCGCAGCCACTGCACGATGGTGACAGGCGTGTTGTCCTTGCCGCTGATCGCGTCGATCCGTGTCTCGTAGCCGGCCTGGCCGTCGATACGGATCGGCTCCGACATGGTGATGTGCCCATCGCGCACGCCGGGAATCGTGGTGGCAATCTGCTGGGCGAAGCGGCCGCGATCGTCGGGAGAGGCCGCGGTCGAGCCGATGATGCCGAGGAGGATGAAGGGCCTGGTTTCGAAGCCGGTCTTCTCGTCGCCGTCGGCCAGCATCAGCGCCGCGCCGGGCGCCACCATGCGGACGGTCTTGAAATTGCTCAGCTCGGTAATCTTGAACGGCATCATGCCGAGCTGCTCGTCGACCGGCACTTCGTTGCGGATGACGGCGGTGGCGAACATCTGCCGTACGGCGTCGTCGGTGTAGATCCTGGCGGCGTTCTCGGGCACCTGCACCGCGATGTAGCCGGAGAAGGTCGGGCCGGGCAAAATCATGGAGTAGCGGCGCACATTGGTCGCGCCGTCCCGTGCGCTCTCGACGGTATAATAGGCGAGTCCTGCCGGGGTCTCGAGGCTCTCGGGCTTGATGCCGCCGCTGCCGGCGGGATTGGCCTTGAAGGCGTTGACGACCTCGCCATAGGCATCCGGGGGCAGATCGGCGATCAGGACCTTGACGCCCTGGTCCTCGGTCTCGAAGCCGATAAAGGACTTTGCGCGAACGAGGCCGACCAGCGGCTTCATGCCGACATGGGCACCCGGCGGAAACACCACGTCATCAGCGAAAGCGGACCAGGTGGTGGCAATCAGCACAGCAACCGCAGCGAGAACTCGAAAGGGCGTCATGAAGGATCTACCGGGTTTGCTTGGAGGCCGCTCAAAGGGCCAGTGCAGGGCTGGGTGGGCCGCATCAGTCGGCCCGCTTTTAGCGGTTTTGATGGCCCTGCAACAGGTCCGCCTGATCTTCGTTTCCGCTCTGCCGTCACGATTCCACGGGTTTTTCGCCAGACAAGGCGGCCCTTTCCCGGGTTTCCCGACATTTCTCGGTGAAACAATCGCGCTGGCGGCACAACGGCCGGCGGCCAAATAGCGCGCCCGGTCACCGGCGAGCCGGTTGCGTGTCCGGCCCGTTGTGAGCGTTCACTCAACACGCGTGACCTGTGCGCGTGGTGTGGATCGCGCTTGATCGCGCCCGGCAACATTGCCTATTTGTTAACTTGATTAGAGGTTGAGCCGGCGCGGGCCCCGAGCTGACACAATCTTTCAAACGTCAGTCTTTTCAGGCCTCAACGTTGCGTCCAGTCCTTGCGGGCAGGACCCTCTCTCCTATATCAGGCTCACCGTCGCAATATCGCGAGTATGTGAACGTCTGGGGGTTCGGTTCGGGGTGCCGTCAGGGCCCAACCAGCCTGCCGTAGCAACAAGGATATGAAAAACCATGGGTAAGGTCATTGGGATCGACCTCGGCACCACGAATTCGTGCGTCGCCGTAATGGATGGCAAAACACCGAAGGTCATCGAAAACGCCGAGGGCATGCGCACCACGCCGTCGATCGTTGCTTTCACCGACGATGGCGAACGCCTTGTCGGCCAGCCGGCGAAGCGCCAGGCAGTAACCAATCCCGAGCGTACGTTCTTTGCGGTGAAGCGCCTGATCGGCCGCCGCTATGACGACCCGATGGTCGAGAAGGACAAGAAGCTCGTTCCCTACAAGATCGTCAAGGCATCGAACGGCGACGCATGGGTCGAAGCCGACGGCAAAACCTATTCGCCCTCGCAGGTCTCGGCCTTCATTCTGCAGAAGATGAAGGAGACCGCTGAGGCGCATCTCGGCCAGAAGGTCGATCAGGCCGTCATCACGGTTCCCGCCTATTTCAACGACGCACAGCGTCAGGCCACCAAGGACGCCGGCAAGATCGCCGGCCTCGAAGTGCTGCGCATCATCAACGAGCCGACGGCTGCCGCGCTCGCTTACGGTCTCGACAAGACGAAGACCGGCACGATCGCCGTGTACGACCTCGGCGGCGGCACCTTCGACGTCTCGATCCTCGAGATCGGTGACGGCGTGTTCGAGGTGAAGTCGACCAACGGTGACACCTTCCTCGGTGGTGAGGACTTCGACATGCGCCTGGTCGGCTATCTCGCCGACGAGTTCCAGAAGGAACAGGGCATCAACCTGCGCAACGACAAGCTTGCTCTGCAGCGCCTGAAAGAGGCCGCCGAAAAGGCCAAGATCGAGCTGTCCTCGACCACGCAGACCGAAATCAACCTGCCGTTCATCACGGCTGACCAGACCGGTCCGAAGCATCTGACGATGAAGCTGACCCGCGCCAAGTTCGAGGCGCTGGTCGACGATCTCGTCCAGAAGACCATCGAGCCGTGCCGCAAGGCGCTGAAGGACGCGGGCCTCACCGCCGCCGAAATCGGCGAAGTGGTGCTGGTCGGCGGCATGACGCGCATGCCGAAGGTTCAGGAAGTGGTGAAGCAGTTGTTCGGCAAGGAGCCGCACAAGGGCGTCAATCCCGACGAAGTCGTTGCGATCGGCGCTGCGATCCAGGCCGGCGTGCTGCAGGGCGACGTCAAGGACGTGCTGCTGCTCGACGTGACCCCGCTGTCGCTGGGCATCGAGACGCTGGGCGGCGTGTTCACCCGCATCATCGACCGCAACACCACGATCCCGACCAAGAAGAGCCAGGTGTTCTCGACGGCTGAGGACAGCCAGAGCGCCGTCACCATCCGCGTCTTCCAGGGCGAGCGTGAAATGGCGGCCGACAACAAGATGCTCGGCCAGTTCGACCTGATGGGTATTCCGCCGGCGCCGCGCGGCATGCCGCAGATCGAGGTGACCTTCGACATCGACGCCAACGGCATCGTCAACGTCTCGGCCAAGGACAAGGCGACCAGCAAGGAACAGCAGATCCGGATCCAGGCATCCGGCGGTCTGTCCGAGGCCGACATCGACAAGATGGTCAAGGACGCCGAAGCCAATGCGGTCGAGGACAAGAAGCGCCGCGAGGCAGTCGACGCCAAGAACCACGCCGATGGCCTGGTGCATTCGACCGAGAAGGCGTTGGCCGAGCACGGCGCGAAGATCCCGGAGAACGAGCGCCGCGCCATCGAGGACGCCGTCAGCGACCTCAAGGAAGCGCTGAAGGGCGACGACGCCGAGGCGATCAAGGCCAAGAGCGCGACGCTGGCGCAGGCTTCGATGAAGCTCGGCGAGGCGATGTACAAGCAGCAGGCCGAGGCCGATGCGGCCAAGGACGCTGCAAAGGATGACGTCGTCGACGCGGAGTTCACCGAGGTCGACGACGACAAGAACAACAAGAAGTCTGCTTAAGCGGGCTTGAGATCATGACCCTCACGCCAATGAGCACGCGACGCGTCTCGGAGGAGTGGGGGTCATTTTTTTTTAAGGCGATCGCTGCATCCTGCAGACAGGTGCGATCCTTATCGCGATCCTCGGCGATGGCTCCGAACTTCGGACGGAATTGAAGGATGTCCACCACCAAGCGCTGCTATTACGAGACCCTCGAGGTCGAGCGGAACGCGGACGAGCCCAAGCTGAAAGCGGCTTTCCGCAAGCTCGCAATGAAGTGGCATCCGGACAAGAATCCGGGCGATGCCTCCAGCGAGGTCCGCTTCAAGGAAATCAACGAAGCCTATGAAGTGCTGAAGGACGGCGACAAGCGCGCCGCCTATGACCGCTTCGGTCATGCCGCCTTCGAGCAGGGCATGGGAGGCGGCGGTCCGGGCTTCGGCGCCGGCTTCGCCTCCTCCTTCTCCGACATCTTCGAAGACCTGTTCGGCATGGCCGGGCAGCGCCGTGGCAGCGGTGGCCGCGAGCGCGGCGCCGACCTGCGCTACAACATGGAGATCACGCTCGAGGAAGCCTTCCTGGGCAAGACCGCGCAGATCGAGATTCCGGTCTCGGTCACCTGCGAATCCTGTTCGGGAATCGGCGCCAAGGCCGGCACCAAGCCGAAGACCTGCTCGCATTGCGGCGGGGCCGGACGTATCAGGCAGGCGCAGGGCTTCTTCACGCTGGAGCGCACCTGCCCCGGCTGCCAGGGCCGCGGCCAGATGATCGAGGACGCCTGCGCCTCCTGCGTCGGTTCCGGCCGGGTGACGCGCGACCGGACGCTGTCGGTCAACATTCCCCAGGGCGTCGAGGACGGCACGCGGATTCGCCTGGCCGGCGAAGGCGAGGCCGGCGTTCGCGGCGGCCCGCCCGGCGACCTCTACATCTTCCTGTCGCTGACCACGCACCAGTTCTTCCAACGTGACGGCGCTGACCTGCATTGCCGCGTGCCGATCTCGATGGTCGCAGCCGCGCTCGGCGGCGAATTCGAGGTGCCGACCATCGACAAGGGCAAGACCAAGGTGAAAGTGCCGTCCGGCACGCAGTCCGGCCGGCGATTCCGCATTGCATCAAAGGGTATGCCGGTGCTGCGGTCCCGCCAGACCGGCGACATGTATGTCCAGGTTATGGTCGAAACGCCGCAGAATCTGACCAAGAAACAGCAAGAATTGCTGATGGAGTTCGAAAAACTGTCGTCCGGTGCAACCCAACCCGAGGCCGCAGGTTTCTTCTCTAAGGTCAAGGACTTCTTCGGAAACCGCGCCGCGCCGCAGTAGTCGTTATGCTTGACCGTAACGGCTCTGACATATACGTCTTTGTGACTGTTTTCTGACAACCGCTCGGTTGTGCGGTCCCGCCTGGAAGCGATATGCCCCAATCGTCCGTGCGTGCGTTGAAGAAACCCCTCCGTCTTGACGACGAGGTTCGTTTTCTCCGTTCATGGATCGAGAAACCGCTGCACATGGGCGCGGTGATGCCCTCGGGGCGACTGCTGGCCCGCACCATGGCACAATATGTCGATCCAAAGGCGGAAGGGCCGGTCGTCGAACTTGGGCCCGGGACCGGTGCGATCACCAACGCACTGATCGAGCACGGCGTCGATCAGAAGCGGCTCGTCCTGGTCGAATACAATCCCGGATTCTGCGCGCTGCTTCGCGAGCGCTACCCGCAAGCCAAGGTCGTCCAGGGCGACGCCTATAAGCTCCGAGATGCGCTGTGGGACGTCCTGAAGTCCCCCGCTTCCGCCGTGGTCTCAGGCCTGCCCCTCGTGACCAAGCCGATGCTGACGCGCCTGAGGCTGATCCGCGATGCCTTCGTGGCGCTGGCGCCCGGCGCTCCCTTCGTTCAATTCACCTATTCGGTCGTCCCCCCGATTCCGAAGTCGCTGCCGGGCGTGTCCACAGAAGCTTCCGAGCGAATCTGGATGAACCTTCCGCCGGCCCGGGTCTGGGTGTATCGCAAGGGCTGACGCCCTGCGCCGTCGCGCGGGCTCGCCGGAACCCGCGATTTCAAAATGTCCGCGCTGAAAATCCTCGTGATCCCGGGATCGCTTCGATCAGGTTCGCTCAATGCGAAGCTGGCGGCCGTCGTGGCGCGGGAAGTGGCGCAGCTCGGCGCCGACGTCACCCGCATCTCGCTCGCCGATTTTCCGCTGCCGATCTATGACGGTGACCTGCAGGCCAAATCGGGCGTGCCGCAGAATGCCGTCAACCTCAAGCGAATGATCGGCGCCCATCACGGCGTGCTGATCGTGACGCCGGAATACAATTCCTCGGTACCAGCGCTGCTGAAGAACACGATCGACTGGGTGAGCCGCGTGCAGGATCCGCACGAGGCCCGCGGCCAGGTGTTCCGCGACCGCGTCTTCGCGATCGCAGCGGCGTCCGGTAACCGGCTCGGCGGCACGCGCGCGCTGGCGGCGCTGCGGCTGATCCTGTCGGCGTGCCAGGCGACCGTGATCCCGAACCAGCTCGCGCTGTCATTCGCCGAACAGGCCTATGACGATATGGATCGCCTGAAGCATCACGCCGACATCGAAGCGATGCGGGCTTTGGTGCGGCAGTTGATCGACCATTCCCAACGCATGATGTGAGGTGACATGCAGCCAGCCAGGATTGCTCCAAGAGACCGGTTGATAGTGGCGCTCGATCTGCCCTCCGTGGCAGCGGCGGAGGCGATGATCGAAAGGCTCGGCGACAGCGTGACGTTCTACAAAATCGGCTATCAGCTCGGTTATGCCGGCGGCCTGCCGCTGGCGAAGCAGCTTGCAGGCAGCGGCAAGAAGGTCTTCCTCGATCTCAAGCTGCACGACATCGGCAACACGGTCGCGCGCGGTGTCGAGAGCGTTGCGAAGCTCGGCGCGACCTTTCTCACCGTGCATGCCTATCCGCAGACCATGAAGGCTGCGGTCGAGGCGCGCGCAGGCTCTACCTTGAAGATCCTCGCAGTCACCGTGCTGACCTCGTACGACGACAGCGATCTCCATGCCGCGGGCTATCGTCTCAACGTTGCCGATCTCGTCGCCGCGCGCGCCCAGCAGGCACAGGCGCTCGGCGTCGACGGCATTGTCAGCTCGCCCGAAGAGGCTTCCGCCCTGCGCAAGATCGTCGGCGACCAGATCAACTTGGTGACGCCGGGCATCCGGCCCGCGGGATCGGCCACCGGCGACCAGAAGCGCATCATGACGCCGGCCCGTGCGATTGCAGCCGGCGCTGACTATCTGGTTGTTGGACGGCCGGTGACGGAAGCATCGGATCCGAAGGCCGCGGCGGAGGCCATCCAGGCCGAAATCGCACAGGCGCTCACCTGAACGACAAAGGAGAAGAATATGGCGAAGGGATACTGGGTTGCACGCGTCGACGTTCACAATGAGGAGGGCTACAAGCCCTACATGGCGGCCAACCCGGCCATCTTCCAGAAATTCGGCGGCAAGTTCATTGTTCGCGGCGGCAGATTCATCAATCCCGAAGGGGAGAAGCGCTCGCGCAATGTCGTGATCGAATTCGCCGACTACGAGACGGCGCTTGCCTGCTACAACTCGCCGGAATACCAGGCCAACATCAAGGTACGGCAGCCGCATTCGCTGGCCGATCTCATTATCATCGAAGGCTACGACAGTCCGTAGGCAGCCGGTCCGGTTGCCGGAACAGCCTCCGCCCGCTATACGGCCATCAGAGGTGAGCCATGGCTGACATGCGTCTGATTGTTGCGGGAGCCGGCGGCCGGATGGGCCGCACGCTGGCGCGGGTGATTTCCGAAACCCCCGGGGCAGTTCAGGTCGGCGCGCTGGAAGCGCCGGGCTCCGAATTGTTGGGCAAAGACGCCGGCGTGCTCGCCGGCCTGCCGGCCAATGGCGTCGCGCTGTCGGCCGACCTCTGGACGATGTCGGCCAACGCCGACGGCATCCTGGATTTCACGGTGCCGGCCGCGACCATCGCCAATGTCGCGATCGCAGCCGAGCGCGGTTTGGTTCATGTCATCGGCACCACCGGCCTCTCGCCGTCGGACGATGCCGTGATCAAGAGCGTTACCAATCGCGCCATCGTGGTGAAGTCGGGCAACATGAGCCTCGGCGTCAATCTGCTTGCGGCGCTGGTCAAGCGCGTCGCGCAATCGCTCGACCAGAGCTTCGACATCGAGATTCTTGAAATGCATCACAAGTCCAAGATCGATGCGCCGTCGGGCACCGCCCTGATGCTCGGCGAAGCCGCCGCGGCCGGACGCCAGATCGCGTTGGCGGAACGTTCCGCGCGCGGCCGCGATGGATTGACCGGCGCAAGGCGCGCTGGCGACATCGGCTTTGCGTCGCTGCGCGGCGGTACCGCGGCCGGCGATCACAGCGTGATCTTTGCCGGTCCGTCCGAGCGCCTCACGCTGTCGCACCATGCCGAGGATCGCGCGCTGTTCGCGCAAGGCGCGCTGAAGGCGGCGTTGTGGGCCCACGGCAAGAAGCCGGGCCAGTACTCGATGGCCGACGTGCTGGGACTGGGTGAATAAATCAAGCTGAGAACGGAAACCGTGGAATGAGCGATCGTCTTCTTGTGCTGGTCCGGCACGGCCAGAGCGAATGGAACCTGAAGAATCTCTTCACCGGGTGGAAGGATCCTGATCTCACCGAACAGGGCGTCAACGAGGCCAAGGAAGCCGGGCGCAAGCTGAAGGCGCAGGGCCTGTCATTTGACGTCGCCTTCACCTCCGATCTCACGCGCGCCCAGCACACGCTGAAACTGATGCTGGCCGAGATCGGCCAGACCGGTTTGCCGACGACCAAAGATCTCGCGCTCAATGAACGCGACTATGGCGATCTCTCCGGCCTCAACAAGGATGACGCCCGCAAGAAATGGGGCGAGGACCAGGTGCTGATCTGGCGCCGCTCCTACGACGTTCCACCGCCCGGCGGCGAAAGCCTGAAGGACACGCTGGCACGCACGTTGCCCTATTATGTGCAGGAGATCCTGCCTGGCGTGTTGCGCGGCCAGCGCACGCTGGTCGCAGCCCACGGCAATTCGCTGCGCGCGCTGATCATGGTGCTGGAAAAGCTGACGCCCGAGCAGATCCTCAAGCGCGAGCTCGCGACCGGCGCGCCGGTGGTCTATCGGCTCAATGCCGATTCCACGGTTGCGTCGAAGGTCGATTTGGCGGCTTGAGGTTTGTGGGTGGGCAAAGCGAAGCGTGCCCACCACTACCTGCATTGCTCGTGATGGTGGGCACGGCGCAAGAGCGCCTTTACCCACCCTACGGACTTAGTGCAACCCCACCTGGCCGGCTTCCCAGCCGAGCATCGCCTGCTTGCGGGTGATGCCCCAGTGATAGCCGGTCAGCGCCCCGCTCTTGCCGAGTGCGCGATGGCAAGGCACCACGAACGACACCGGGTTGCGGCCGACCGCGGCGCCGACGGCGCGCGAGGCCTTCGGATTGCTGATCTTGGTGGCGATGTCGGAATAGCTGACTGCGCGGCCCATCGGGACCTTCAGCAGCGTTTCCCACACCCGCACCTCGAAATCGGTGCCGATCAACACCACGCGCAACGGCTGATCCGGCCGCCACAGCTGTTTGTCGAAGACGCGCTGCGCCAGCGCGGCGGTACCGTCGGTGTCCTCGACAAAGGTCGCGTTCGCCCAGCGCCGCGTCATGTCGGCAAACGCCGTCTGCTCGTCGCCTGGATCGGCGAAGGCGAGCCCTGCCAATCCGCGGTCCGTCGCGATCACGATCGCGGTGCCGAACGGCGAGGGATGGAAGCCGTAGCGCAGCGTCATGCCGGCGCCGCCATGCTTCCATTCGCCGGGCGACATTGCCTCGTGCGTGACGAACAGATCGTGCAGCCGGCCCGGGCCCGACAAGCCGGAGTCGAGCGCCGCATCGAGCACGCTGGCGGAATCGCGCAACAGGCCCTTGGCGTGGTCCAGGGTCAGCGCCTGCATGAAGGCCTTTGGCGTCAGCCCGGCCCAACGGCGGAACAGATGGTGGAGCTCATCCGGAGTGACGGCTGCGGCGTCGGCCATCGCCTCGATGGTCGGCTGCGCGCGCCAGTGGTCCGAGATGAAGGCGATCGCGCGCCGCACCGAATCATAGTCGCGTAACGCGGCGTTCTGCGGGCCCGGCTTGGTCAGGCGCTGGTCATGTATGGCGAGTGTCATCATGGGATCTGATTTAGGAGCCATCGCGCGTCCAAACCACCCGGTTTCCGACAAGGAGTATAATCCGGAAAAGTCGGAACCGGTTTTCCGACAAGATCATGCTCAAACAAAAAAGCCTAATTGATAGGGTTGTAGGTCGGACCGCGCTTGGCGGCATTCAGTGCGGCCATCAAGGCTTTGGAAAAACTGGCCTTTTCGTCCGGTCCAAGGAAGCTGCCGACGCTGACCCGGCGGCCCCTGGAGACCAGAAAAAGCCGCTCGATGCCGAACTCTTCGTGCGAGATCTGCTCGAACTGCACCCAGAGCGGATTGAGCACCCATTCCATGACGTGGCCGCGGTGGCTGATCCGGCGCACCCGCAACTCCGACAGCGTCACGGTGATCTCCTCGCTCGCCTTCGCGGTGCGGAAATTGACCTTGAACGCCCAATAGATCACCAGCACGTCGAGGCCGAAGAAGCCGAAGATCGGCCAGGCGCCCAGCCACCAGAACACCGCGCCGGCAATGAAGCTGATCGCAGTCACCGCTGACATCAGAACCACGAAGCCGGTGCGGTTGAGCGAACGGTGCGGTGTCAGCAATGCCGAGAACAGTTTCGGCTCGAGGTCGTTGGCCTCAAGATCACTCTCAAGATCGTTCTTGGGATCAAAATCGTTGCCTGCGGTCATGGCGTATCAGTATATCCCGATCATGGCCAAAATCACCCGCTCTCAAGGCACCAAGACATCAAGCGTTCGGTCCGTGCCGAAGAAGACCGCGAAGACGGCAAAGCCGCTGCCAAAACCCGCGGCAAAGAGGGTCGCAAAACCGAAGCCGTGGACGACGGCGGAGGTCTACGAGGCCTTCAGCCGGTTCCGCAAAGCCAATCCTGAGCCGAAGGGCGAGCTGGAGCATCTCAATCCCTACACGCTGCTGGTTGCGGTCGTGCTGTCGGCACAGGCGACCGACGCCGGCGTCAACAAAGCGACCCGCGCGCTGTTCGCGATCGCCGACACACCGGAAAAGATGCTCGCGCTCGGCGAGGACAAGGTGCGCGACCACATCAAGACCATCGGGCTCTATCGCAACAAGGCCAAAAACGTCATGGCGCTTTCGAAGAAGCTGATCGCCGAATTCGGCAGCGTAGTGCCGCGCACCCGCGCCGAAATCGAGTCGCTGCCCGGCGCCGGCCGCAAGACCGCCAATGTCGTGCTCAACATGGCGTTCGGCGAGCACACGATGGCGGTCGACACCCATGTGTTTCGCGTCGGCAACCGTACTGGATTGGCACCCGGCAAGACTCCGCTAGAGGTCGAACTCGGGCTGGAGAAGGTGATCCCGCCGGAGTTCATGCTGCATGCTCACCACTGGCTGATCCTGCATGGCCGCTACACCTGCCTCGCGCGCACGCCGCGTTGCGAGGTATGCCTGATCAACGATCTTTGCCGTTGGCCGGAGAAGAGCGTCTGAGGCATGATTGACATGGTGTGCTTGTAACCTCGTCCGGCGGTCCGGAGCGTGAGTGAGGGGAGTGTCGTGACAGAGCAGGTTCAAACCACCCCGCCACCGGCCAGTCCGGCCGCGCCAACCGCAAAGCCGCAAGCCACGGCAAGCGGGTTCTGGGGTCGTTTCGCGATTCCATTGTTCGCGGTGCTGGTTGCACTGGCATTCATCGTGCTGGCAACGGTGCGCTGGGACGCCTGGGTTGGCAGCGCCACGATCCAGAGCACCAATGACGCCTATGTTCGCGCCGATCTGACCCAGCTCTCCAGCCGGGTCGCGGGCGAGGTTCTCACCGTCGCCGTCACCGATTTCCAGCGCGTCAAGGCCGGCGATCTGCTGGTGCAGATCGATCCGGCTGACTATCAGGCGCAGGTCGCGCAGGCCGAGGCCGGTGTGGTCGGCGCGCAGGCCGCGCTCGACAACCTCAGCAACCAGGTCGAGCTGCAATACGCGACCATCGCGCAGGCCGAAGCCGCGCGGCTGTCCGCGGAGGCACAGGCGATCGAGGCGCACCAGGAGCAGGAGCGCCAGCAGTCGCTGTCGCAAACCGAAGCCGGCACGCGACAAAAGTTCGAGCAGGCCACCGCTGCCTATGCCAAGGCGCAGGCCGATGTCAGTGCAAGCCGCGCGGTGATCGCAGCCCAGCGTCATCAGCTCGAGGTGCTGCAAGGGACCAAGAAACAGCGCGCCGCCGATATCGACGGCGCCAAGGCGCAACTCGCCGCGGTCAAGCTCAAGCTCGGCTACACCAGGATCGCCGCGCCATTCGACGGCGTCACCGGCGAGCGGCAGGTGCAGCCGGGCGATTACGTCAACATCGGCACCAACCTGGTCAATGTGGTGCCGTTGCCGAATGTCTACGTGATCGCCAACTACAAGGAAACGCAGCTGACGCGCGTCAGGCCGGGTCAGCCGGTTGAGATCACGGTGGATTCATTCCCGGGCGAGAGGCTGCGAGGCCGCATCGAGCGGATCGCGCCGGCGAGCGGCTCGCAATTCGCGCTGCTGCCGCCCGACAATGCCACCGGCAATTTCACCAAAGTGGTGCAGCGCATTCCGGTGCGGATCCAGTTCGACAAGAACCAGCCGCTGCTCGAGCGCCTGCTGCCGGGCATGTCCGTCGTCACCGACATCAACACCAGCGAAGCGGTCACGGATGGCGGAAGGTGACGATCGCGATCGCGGCCCGATCTCGCGCGGCGGCGTCGCGCCCCAGCCGATATTTGCCGTCGTTGCGGTTCTGCTCGGATCATTTCTCACGAATTTCGACAGCCGCCTGACCTCGGTCGGCCTGCCCGATCTGCGCGGCGCGTTCTTGCTCTCGTTCGACGAGGGCGCCTGGCTCTCGACTGCCGGCATCGGCTCGCAGATCCTGGTCGCGCCCGCGGTGGCCTGGCTCGCCACCGCGTTCGGGCTGCGGCGCGTGCTTGGGATCCCGAGCCTCGTCTATGCGGTGATCTCGCTGATCATTCCGTTCGTCCACGATTTCACGACGCTGATCGCGCTGAGCATCGTCCACGGCATGCTGCTCGGCACCTTCGTGCCGGCGTCGTTGATGATCATTCTCCGCAATTTGCCGATCCGCTGGTGGCTGCTGGGGATTTCGCTCTATTCGATCCGTGTCGGATTCGCGTTGGATACGTCGAGCTCGCTGGTCGGCTTCTATGTCGAGCATCTCGGCTGGCAGTGGATCTACTGGCAGAGCGTGATCGTTGCGCCGCTGATGGGACTGATGGTGCATCTCGGCACCCCCAATGATCCGGTCAATCGCGACCTGGTGCGCCATGCCGATTGGGGCGGCATGCTGCTGCTCGGTGCGGGCCTGTCGATGGTCTATGCCGGTCTCGACCAGGGCAATCGGCTGGATTGGCTGGGATCGGGCACGGTGACGGCGCTCCTGATCAGCGGCGGCGTGTTGATCGTCTGCTTCATGATCAATGAGACCCTGGTGGACCGCCCCTGGGCGCATTTCAATATCTTGTTCTCGCGCAATATCGGGCTCTCGCTGGTCGCCATCCTGCTGTACACGCTGACCAGCCTTTCCAACTCGTCGCTGGTGCCGAATTTCCTCGGCGCCATCCCGGCGCTGCGGCCGGAGCAGTCGGGCGCGTTGCTGTTGACCTATGGCGCACTGCCGATGTTCGTGCTGGTGCCGATCTCGATCTATCTGCTCCGGCACTTCGATGCACGCACCGTCCTCGTGCTTGGATTCTCGGCGTTTGCCGCCGCCAATCTCTGCGGCACGCAGTTGACCCACGTCTGGGCGCGAGAGGATTTCATCGGCATCGTGCTGCTGCAATCGGTCGGGCAGGCGTTCACGCTGCTGCCGATCATCATCCTCGCATTGTCGAACTCCGATCCGTCGCGCGCGACCTCGTTCGCGGCCTACATCCAGATCATGCGGCTTGGCGGTGCGGAAATCGGCGTCGCGCTGATGGGCACGTGGCTGCGGGTCCGCGAGCAAATTCACTCGAACTATCTCGGACAGCATGTCCAGAGCGGCGATGTCGACGTCAGACGCTTGCTGCAAGAGCTGGCGGAGGGCTTTTCCGGTCATGGCGCAGGGGCCGCCATGGGGAGGGCCGTCGGCACGCTTGCCGCGCGGGTGCAGCGCGAGGCGAATGTGCTGGCCTATGCAGACGGGTTCTGGCTGTGCTTCTGGCTGGCGATGACGGCCCTCTTCGTGGTTGCGCTGATCGCGCGCGCACCGCCGGGTCCGTTTACGCCGGCGCCGTTTGGTTTTGCGAAGAACGTGCTGCGCAAATGCGGCGTGAAGATCGCTGCGGTTCGCAGCTGAAGCATTCAATTTATGTTGACTGCCGGCTCGGGCCCGATGTCGGCAACTCCTGAAATATTCGGCTTGCCCGGTGGTTTCACGTAGCGGGGACCAATCCAGGACAAGCATTATGAAGCAGACGGCCGCCCTTGTTTCCGTGGCATCCGCGGTTCCGCCGCATCTGTTCCATCAAGGGCAGATCCTGCAGGCGGCGCGTGGCCTGTTGGCCGACCGCTATCCGGAATTCGAAACGCTTTCGAGCCTCTTCGCCAACACCGGCATCCGGCATCGTTACGGCGTGAAACCGATCGAATGGTATCTGGAGCGGCGCGGCTGGCCGGAGCGGACGCAGGCGTTCCTGGAAGGCGCGGAATCACTGTTCGTCGATGTCGCGCGCAAGGCGATCGCCCAGGCCGACCTGACCGGCGGCGACATCGATGTTGTGGTCACAGTGTGCTCGACAGGGATTGCGACGCCGACCTTGGAGGCGCGCGTGGCCGGCAAGCTCGGCCTGCGGGCGGATGTGTCGCGCGTGCCGGTGTTCGGTCTCGGCTGCGCAGGCGGTGTGTCGGGGTTGTCGATCGCATCGCGGCTTGCGGAAGCGCGGCCGGGCGCCAACGTGTTGCTGGTCGCGCTCGAGCTTTGCACGCTCGCGGTCCGGCATGATGAGCTCACCAAGGCGAATATCGTCGCCGCCAGCCTGTTCGGCGATGGTGCCGCGGCGGTCGTGCTGCGCGCCGGCGACGGCGGGACGACGCGGATCGAGGCGTCCGGCGAAAAGCTTTGGCCCGATACGCTTGACGTCATGGGGTGGACGGTCGATCCGGAAGGATTCGGCGTGGTCTTTCAGCGGACCATTCCCGACTTTGTCCGCCAGCATCTCGGCCCGGCGGTCGCCGAAATCCTCGCGCGGATGGAGCTTTCGGTCGACGATATCGACCGTTTCCTTTGCCATCCCGGCGGCACCAAAGTCATCGTGGCGCTGGAGCGCGCGCTGGCGCTCGATCAGGGCACGCTCGACCACGAGCGCGATGTCATTGCCGATTGCGGCAACATGTCGGCCCCGACCGCTCTCTTCGTCCTCGAACGGGCGCGCGCGAAGGGCCTGCCACCGCGCTCATTGTTGACAGCCCTCGGACCCGGCTTCACCGTGAGCTGCGTCGCGCTGCGGCACGCGGAGTGAGCCTGGCGTCGATCATTCTCGCGCTGGTCACGCTGCAGCGTCTGGGCGAGCTCGTGCTGTCACGGCACAATACGGGGCGGCTTTTGGCGCGCGGCGCCGTCGAAGTCGGCGCAAACCACTATCCGCTCGTCGTCTCGGTCCATGCTGCCTGGCTCATCGCCCTGTGGGCGTGGGGCCGCGAACAGGACGTCAACCTGGCGGCGCTCACGGTCTACCTGGCGCTGCAGGGCTTGCGGCTATGGATCCTCGCCACCCTCGGTCCGCGATGGACCACGCGGATCATCGTGCTGCCGGGCGAGCCGCTGGTCGCATCGGGGCCTTACCGGTATCTCTCGCATCCGAACTATGCCGTCGTCATCGGAGAGATCGCGCTGCTTCCACTCGCGCTGCATCTGCCACGGCTGGCGGTCATCTTCACGATCCTCAATCTCGCAGTGCTCGCGGTCCGGATCGGCGTCGAGACGCGCACGCTTTCCGTTCCCGGCCGTCCGCGCACCGGTGCGCCATGAGCGAGCGGGGGGAGCATCGAGCCGACAGCCCATCCGTCGCGACGTGGGCCGGATTCCTCCTGATGTGCCTCGGCATGTTCATGGCCATCCTGGACATCCAGGTCGTCGCAACCTCGCTGCCGACGATCCAGCGCGCGCTCGCGATCTCGTCAGCTGCGATGAGCTGGATCCAGACCGCCTATTTGATTGCGGAGGTGATCGCGATCCCGCTGACCGGGTTGTTCACGCGCGCGCTGTCGCTGCGTTGGCTGTTCGTGACGGCCGTGAGCCTGTTCACTGTCGCGTCCATCGGCTGTGCTTTCAGCGGCAGCCTTGCCTTGCTGCTGATATTTCGTGTGTTGCAGGGATTCTCCGGCGGTGTCTTGATCCCGGCAGTGTTCTCTGCGGTGTTCACGCTGTTTCCGGCGCGTCTCCACGCGGTGGCCACCACAATCGGCGGCGTCGTTGCGGTGTTTGCCCCAACCGTCGGACCTGTCGTTGGCGGCTGGATCACGCAGACCTGGTCGTGGCCGTGGTTGTTCCTGATCAATGTCGTTCCGGGAATAATTACAGCCGCAGGCGCTCCATTTCTGCTTCCGCGTGCTGCCGGAGATCTCCACGAATTATCGAAGCTGGACAGGTGCTCGCTTGTCCTGCTCGCGGCGGCGCTCGCAAGCTTCGAGATCGGGCTCAAGGAAGCGCCGCAACTTGGCTGGGCTTCGCTGCTTTGCGTGAGCCCGCTGGCAGGAAGCATTGTCGGGATGGCGGTCCTGATCCGGCGCACGTTGCGTGCAACGCATCCGATCGCACGGTTGTCGACGTTCAGGCGGCGTTCGTTCGCGATCGGCTGCGCCCTGAGCTTTTGCCTTGGTGTCGGCCTGTATGGCTCGGTCTATCTGATGCCGGTCTTTCTCGGCTTCGTCCGGCGGCACGATGCTTTCGAGATCGGCGCCATCATGCTGGTAACGGGAATTGCGCAACTCGTCGCGGCGCCACTTGCCGCGATCCTCGAAGGCCGCATCGGCGCGCGTTTGTTGACCGGCATCGGCTTTGGCCTGTTTGCGCTCGGCTTGAGCCTGAGCGCCTTTCAGCCGCGGACCACTGATTTCGACGAGATGTTCTGGCCGCAGCTCATACGCGGCGTCGCGATCATGTTCTGCTTGCTGCCGCCGACACGGATCGCGCTGGGCGCGTTGCCTGAAACCGAGGTCGCCGACGCCAGCGGACTGTTCAATCTGGCGCGCAATCTGGGCGGAGCGATCGGGATCACCTTGATCGATACGATCCTCTACGGCCGAAGCCCGGGTTACGCGGAAGATTTTCGCGTGCGGCTGCTGGCAGGAGATATCACCGCGGCGCAGGCTATCGGGCTCGATCCGAAGATGCTCATCGACCGCCCGCTGGGACCACCGACCGAAGCCGCCGTGGCATTTGTCCGTCCGCTGGTTGAGAGGGCGTCGCTGGCGCTTACCGTCAACGAGGCATGGGCGATGCTCGCCTGCGTGGCGATCGTCGGATTGCTGCTGGTGCCATTCGCGCACGATCGGGCGCCGCCAGAGACGGCCTAGACGACAGAGACATCGCTCCGCCGCCTCGGTTCCAACAGTTCCGGCCGCGGGCCTGACAGCCGCTTGTGCATGTGGACCATGAAGGCCATGCCGAACAGCGGGGTCGCAAGATTGACGATCGGGATCGAGACGAAGGCTGCGATGAACAGGCCCGCGGTGAAGACGGTCGCGGCATTGTCCTTGCGCATCGCCTTCGCATCCGCGGGCGAACGGAATCGCATCGCCGCGAGCTCGAAATATTCTCGCCCCAACAGCCAAGCGGTTGCGACGATGAACACGATGAAGCCGGCGCCGGCGAACAGTACGAATGGGAGTGCCACCAGATAGACGAGGATGGTCAGCAACGCCGTCCTGACGCCTTCAGTCATTGCGATCGCCAATGGCAGCGCCACACCGGGCTGCTCGGCCGGATAGTGCTCGCGCTCGACATGGTCGGCGACGTCGTCGACAAACAGGCTCGCCACCAGCGAGGTGATTGCAGGCATCAGGAAGACGGCGCCGAGCACGACGCCAAGGCCAGCGGCGATCGAGACGATCCAGGACACGACAGTCAGCGTGGTATGGAAGTTGGGGCCGAGCATGGCCTCGGCCCAGACCGAGCCGTATTCGGCAAACCAGCTCAGCAGCCGCTGCAATCCGATTGCCAGCACGGTGATCAGCACGAGCGCAAGCCCGATCGAGCGCCACAGGATCGAGCGCATCGGCGGCGACAGGATTTGCAAAATCGCCTTGACGGCGGCGTCCAACATGACCGGGTTACCTCTCCAAAAAGTCCCCGCGAGAGGTAGACACCCAATATGGCTTCGGCAAGTGCCGTTTGTGTCGCGGTTAGAGCGGTTTGGACATCGGTTGGCGTCAAGAAAGCGCGTCGAGCGGCTTGCCCCGGACATTCGGGCCAAACGTCGCCACGACGATGATCACGAGGATCATGGCCGAGGTGATCAGGCCGAACACGCCGCCGACGCCGCCGATGCGCAGCATATAGGCGACGATGAAGCCTGAGAACATCGCGCTGATCCTGCTCATCGAATAGACGAGGCCCGAGGCGCGGGCGCGAATTGCGGTCGGAAACACCTCGGTCTGATAGGCGTGATAGGCATACGACATCGTCGTGTTCGCCGCCGTCAGCAGAACGCCGCTCAGGATCAGCAGGGCAGGGGCGGTGAATTGCGAGAACGCTGCACCGAACGCGATGATCGCCACGCACGCCCCGCAGATGATCCATTTGCGTTCGAGCCGGTCGGCGAAGCTTGACGCCAGCAAGGGCGCGATCGGATAGGCGAACGCGACCATGAAGGAATATTCCAGGCTCTTGGTGACAGTGATGCCCTTTTCGACCAGGAGCGTCGGCACCCAATTGGCAAAACCATAGAAGCCGAACGCCTGGCAGAAATTGAACACCATGAACATCACGACGAGCGAAAGATAAGGCGGCCGGAATAACTCGGCGAAACCAACCTTCGCCGGCGTACGTGCGGGCCCTCTGTTGGCGATTGCACCTGACCGCGCGTTGTCGACGCCCGCGGAGGCTTCAAGCGACGCCAGGATTTTCAGGGCTTGTTCGGTCCGGCCGTGGCGTGCCAGCCAGAGCGGGCTTTCCGGCACAAATAGCCGCAACACCCAGATCACCATGCTGCCGGCGGCACCTATCAGCACCACCCAGCGCCAGCCATCGAGCCCGTAAGGTTGCAGCGGCACCAGCCACCATGACAGGAACGCCACGATCGGGATCGCTATGAACATCACGGACTGGTTGATCGCAAAGGCCCGGCCGCGCATCCAGCTTGGCACCAGTTCGGTGATGTAGGCATCGATGGTGATGATCTCGACACCGATGCCAATCCCGGCGATGAATCGCCACAGCAGCAACCCCTCTGACGTCGTCTGAAACGCCATCACCACCGATGCCGCGCTGTAGCCGAGCAGCGCGAAGGTGAAGATTACCCGTCGTCCGAACCGGTCGGCGAGGAAGCCGAGGAAGAAGGTGCCGACGAACAATCCGGCGAAGGTCGCGGCGACGAAAGCGCCGATGCCGGAGAAGCCGAAGAACGCCTGGGTCGTTGCGGTCATCAACCCGCTGCGGCTGAGTCCAGGCGCGATATAGCCGGTGAAGAAGAGGTCATACATCTCGAAGCAGCCGCCGAGCGAGAGCAGGATCACCAGCCGCCAGACGTAGGGCGAGGCGGGCAATGCCTCGAGCCGCCGTGAAATCTCGTCGGGCTGGCTTGTGGTGCTGGCAAGGTCGGCAACCGAGCCGAGATCGACGGCGCTCATCGTGATCCTCCCCGAATAGGCCAATGGCCGCCCTTCTTCCGAAGGCGGTCCAATCGGATGTTTGGCAGCCGGGAGCCAGAAATCCAGACGAACATATCGAAGCAATCGTTCGATATTCTAGAACTCAGATGAGGAGAGTCGCTTCCCAGGCGCCGCGACCGACCTGTTCGGCGATCAGGGCGCGGATCAGCCGGCACATTTCCTCCATGGCGTAGGTCATCGGGCGGTTGCGGAGGCGGCAGAGATAGAGCGTGCGGGTCAGCTGCGGGTCGATCACCTCGCGCGCCACCAGTTTCCCGGCCTTCAATGGCTCGCTCACGAAATGAGTGGTTGCGATCGTGCAGCCCAAGCTAGCAGTGAGCGCGCCGATCATGCCGCTGGTCGAATTGAGATGCATGATGGCGTTGGCCTCCAGCCGCTTCAGCGGCACGGGGTCGTCAAGCAGCGCGCGGGCCGACAACCCTTGCCGCAGCAGGATCAGTGGTAGACGAGCCACCTCCTCCAGGCTGATCGGCGCCTTGGTCTTGCCGATCAGCTTCTCGGTGCCGACGCAGAACATCTGCTCTTCCAGCACGGGTTCGGCAATCAGGTCCTTCTCCGACGGCGGGTTGTAGACCAGCGCGAGGTCGACCTCCGAGCTCATCAGATGCAGCAGCGTCGCACCGGAGAGACTTTCGGTCAGCGACAGCTTCAGGTTCGGATATTTCGTCAGCACGGTCCGCATCAGCGGCACGCCGATCGCCTTCATCCCGGAATTGGCCATGCCGATCGAGATGTCGCCGGCAATCGCGCCGCCACCTTCCTTGATCTCGCGTTCGGCCGCGGCCATCGCGCGCAGGATGATGCGGGCATGCTCGTAGAGCCGTTCCCCGGCCGCGGTCGGTTCCATGCCGCGTGGCTTGCGCTCGAACAGCGGTGTGGCGAATTCGGCTTCGAGGTTCGCGATATGGTGGCTGAGCGCCGATTGCGCGACATTGACCTGGTCCGCCGCCCGCGACAGGTTGCGCTGCTCGTAAACCGCGATGAAATAGCGAAGCTGGCGGGAGTCCATGGGAACCAGAGCGTTCTAGAACCGCGAATGCACTATTCGACAGATTATATTTTTCAGATAGCGAGCGGAAGCCTAATCTCAGGGAAGAGCGAGCACGGAGAAGCTGATGACCGGGAGCGGATTGCCGCTGGAAGGCGTGAGGGTCGTCGAGATGACCCACATGGTGATGGGTCCGACCTGCGGCATGGTCCTGGCGCAACTGGGCGCCGAGGTGATCAAGGTCGAGCCCCCGGCCGGGGACAAGACCCGCTCGCTCGGCGGCATGGGTGTCTCGTTCTTCCCGCTGTTCAACCGCGGCAAGCGCAGCGTCGTGCTCGATCTCGCGAAACCCGAAGACCGCGAGATGATGCACCGGCTGCTCGCCAGCGCCGACGTGTTCCTGGAGAATTTTCGCGACGGCCAGCTCGAGAAGCAGGGCCTCGGCGCCGAGGAGCTGCGCAAGAAATATCCGGATCTGATCGTCGCCGGCCACAAGGGCTTTCTGTCCGGCCCCTACGAGCATCGCCCGGCGCTCGACGAGGTCGTGCAGATGATGTCGGGGCTCGCGGCGATGACCGGCACCCGCGACAAGCCGCAGCGCGTCGGCTCCTCCGCCAACGACATCATGGGCGGCATGTTCGGCGCGATCGCGATCCTGGCCGCGCTCTATCAGAAGCGCGGCGGCAACAGGAACGGCGCCGACATCCGTATCGGGCTGTTCGAGAACTGCCTGTTCCTGGTCGCCCAGCACATGGTCGAGTACGAGATGACCGGCCGCAAGCCGCGCTCGATGCCGGAGCGCGAGCATGCCTGGCCGATCTACGATATTTTCGACGCCGCCGGCGGCGATCGCATCTTCATCGGCGTCGTCACCGAAGGCCATTGGCAAAGCTTCTGCCGCGAATTCGGCCTGCAGGAATTCGCCGACGATCCGACGCTGCGCACCACGACGGACCGCATCATGGCGCGGGACCGGATCATTCCGCGCGTCGCCGAGGTGGTCAAACGTTGGAATGTGGCGGAGCTGTCGGCCAGGCTTGACGCGCTCAACATCTGCTTCTCGCCGATCAACCGGCCCGAGGATCTGCTGCAGGACCCGCATGTGTTGCGCCCGGGCGGCCTCGTCAACAATGTCAACGCCGACGGCAAGCCGTTCCGCGTGCCGGCACTGCCGGTCGAGTGGAACGGCTGCAATATCGGTGAGGGCCTGAAAGTGCCGGCGCTTGGTGCCGATACCGACGACGTTCGCGCCGAGCTCGAACAACCGAAACGCTCATCAACCGGAAACGCTGCGTGAGGCTGCCATGACCCGCGTCCATGATATCTATCCGAACGACCGAGTGAGCCTGCGCGAGGTCGGCCTGCGCGACGGCCTGCAGCTGGTGAAGACATTCCCGTCGACATCGGCCAAACAGCGCTGGGTGCGCGATGAATACGCCGCCGGCGTCAGGCATTTCGAGGTCGGTTCGTTCCTGCCGGCCAAGACCTTTCCGCAGTTCGTCGATGTCAGGGACGTCATCGCGACCGTCGCGTCGCTGCCCGGTGCGCACGGCGTCGCGCTGGCGCTGAACGAGCGCGGCGTCAACGAGGCGCTGGCCTCGGGCGTCGCCGAGATCGCCTCTGTCGTTTCGGCAACCGAGGAGCACAGCCAGGCCAATGCCAATCGTTCGCGCGAATCTGCGATCGCGAACATCAAGCGGCTCTGCGAGCTGCGTGACGCCAGCGCCCACAAGCCGCTGGTCAATGCCGCGATCTCGATGGCGCTGGGCTGCTCGATCGTCGGTCCTGTCGATCCGACCGAGGTGCTGCGCCTCACCGAGCAGCTTTACGAGGCCGGCGTCGACATGGTCGCGATCGCCGACACGGTCGGCTATGCCGGCCCGAAACAGGTCGGCGAGCTGACGCGGGGCGCGGTCAGGATCGCGGGCGTGAAGCCGGTCTGCGTTCATCTGCACGACACCCGTGGCATGGGCATCGCGAATGCTTCCGCCGCGCTCGACGAAGGCGCCCGCGTGCTCGACGGCTCGTTGGGTGGCCTCGGCGGCTGCCCGTTCGCGCCGGGCGCGACCGGCAATGCGGTGTTCGAGGATCTCGTGTTCCTCTGCGAGAGTCAGGGATTTCCGACTGGCATCGATCTCGACCGTCTGATCGCGGTGCGTTCGATTCTCAAGTCCGAGATGCCGAACGAGGCGTTGTACGGGGGTCTCGCGCGCGCCGGGCTGCCATCTGGGGCCAAGGCACGGGCGGCATAAACGGATCTAATCGTGGTGATGCGCGCGCTTGCGCGGTTTCTTTCCTGACGCGGTCGGGATCATCACCACGCGGCCGTAGCGGACACCGCGTGGCGATGATGTGGTCGGCGAAATGTCGGACCTCGCCGCTGGCGCCCTTCAGCGCCGTCACCTCCATGCAGCTGTCGTCGTCGAGATGGACGTGCAGCGTCGCCAGCGACAAATCGTGGTGACCATGGAAATTCTGCACCAGCCGCTTCGACAAATCGCGCGCGGCGTGATCATAGACATAGACCAGTGTCGCCACGCATTGCCCTGAAGGCATCTCCTCCGCGCTCTGCTGCAGGCCGGCGCGGGCGAGATCGCGGATGATCTCAGAGCGGTTCTGGTAGCCGCGCGCTGCGGCGGCAGCGTCGATCTCCGCGAGCAAATCATCCTCGATGGTGATGGTGATCCGTTGCACGGATTATCCGTGTTGGCTGGGCGATCGTCGCGTGACTGTAGCAGGTCTCATGCGATGGCACAGTCGTGCGACGGCCCGCGACGCGCTAGACCAGCGCCGGCTCCGCGGCGACGCGCGTTACTTCCGCAACCGGAATCGGTGCCTCCTCGTCAATCTCTTCAGGAGCAAGCGGCGGCGAGTTGCATTCTGGAAACACGCTGAATTCGCCTGCTACCTCCTGGAGCGGCTTTTGCTTGTCGGCCCAGTGCAGAGCCGTGTAATCGAATCCGTGCACGATGGTGGGTTTGACGACCTCGAAATAGGGCGAGATGTCGAAGTCGCGCGGCATGTAGAGCGAGGAATCGCGGATATGCAGGATCTCGCGGCGCGCCTTGCGGCTGGCGGCGCGTGTGATCTTGGGCAGGATCGGGTAGCGCACGGCGTCGAAGGCCTGCGCGATCAGCGCCGAGCAGATGATCTTGGTCGGATCGCCGGAGCCGAACGCGATCATGCGCCGTCGCCAGCGCTGCGGGATCGGCAGCGGGAACAGAAACCGTGCGAGATCGACGATGTTCTTGGTGTCGTAGCCGAAGCCGATGCGGTTGATCGCATAGCGGCACACCGTGGTGCGGTCCTCGTAGGACAGTCCGACCGGCCGGCACATCCTTGTGTGGTATGGGAAATATTTCGACAGCGGCGCTGAGGTCACGCCCTCGCCGATATTGGCCTCGATCAGCATATGCTGCTCGCCGTCGGCTTCGAACGCACCGTCGATCGGCCCGACATAGAGCGCAGCGTGCGACCAGGTCGACTGCGTCAGGTATTTGATGATGCCGGAAATCCGGTTGTTGCCTTCGACCAGCAGAACGTCGCCCGGCTGGATGATGCCGCGCAGATGTTCCGGATCGCTCGGCGTAAACGGCTCGTAACCCGGGACCTCCTTTTGAAGGTACCCCGCGATCCATTGGCCGACGGTATCGAGCACGACCCCCATTGGAATCTCCCCCAGCGGTTCTACGACCGCTTGTGTTCCCTTAGCATGGTCGCAAGCCGTTTCAATTTAGTTCATGCATGACGCGGATCAATCATGATTGATTTACCATGACGGTTGCTGCGATCGGTGAGATACGGCTAAGTTCGCGAAGCGTTCCCCTTTGCTGCAAGTCCCCGGAAACCATGCCAGTGATCTCGCCAGTGATCTCGCCATGACAATGACCCGCCGCGATTTCCTGTCGGCGTCCGCAGCACTGGCGTCTGCGCCAGCGCTCAGTGGCCGGGTCCTGGCTGCGCCGTTGCCGCGCGAGGCTGACATTGTCGTGATCGGCGCGGGCGCCGCGGGCATTGCCGCGGCGCGCCGGATTGCAGCCGCGAACCGCAAGGTGATTGTGGTGGAGGCCGCAGGCCAGATTGGCGGGCGCTGCCAGACCGATGCGGCGAGCTTCGACGTACCGTTCGATCGTGGCGCGCGCTGGATGCATAATCCCGAGACCAATCCGGTGATCCGGCTGGCTCGCGCCGCCGGCTTCGAGATCGTCACGGCGCCCGCGGGCCAGAAGATCCGCATCGGCCGGCGCTATGCCCGTCCCGGCGAGACCGAGGAGTTTCTGGCCGCATTGGTGCGCACCAATCGCGCCATCGACGATGCCTCGCGCAGGGCCGATATCGCCTGCGCCGCAGCGTTGCCGAAGGATCTCGGCGATTGGGCCGGCACGGCCGAGTTTCTGCTCGGCGCCGGCTTCAGCGGCAAGGATCTGAAGGACGTCTCCGCCGTCGACAAGGTCCGTGCGCAGGACCGCAACGGCGCGATTGCCTGCCGGCAGGGCTTGGGGGCCCTGATCGCCAAGCTCGGCGAGCAGCTTCCGCTGGCGCTCTCGACACCCGCGCAGCGGATTCTGTGGAGCAATCGCGACGTGGTGGTCGAGACGCCTTCCGGCAAGATCAACGCGCGAGCCGCCATCGTCACCGTGTCGAGCAATGTGCTCACGAGTGGCAACATCAAATTCGGCCCCGACATCCCGAAGCGCACGCTCGATGCCGCGGCGAAACTGAGCCTCGGCAGCTACGATCGCATTGCGCTGCAACTCCCCGGCAACCCGCTCGGGCTGTCGCGCGACGACGTCATCATCGAGCAGAGCAATTCGACCCGGACGGCCCTCCTTTACGGCAATATCGGCGGCTCGTCGCTGTGCACGATCGATGTCGCGGGCTCTTTTGGCCGCGATTTGTCCGCGCAGGGCGAGCAGGCGATGGGCGCGTTCGCGGTTGAATGGTTGAGCAAGCTCTATGGCAGCGAGATCGGCGCCGCCGTGAAGAAGACGACCGCGACCCGCTGGAATGCACAGCCCTTCATCCTCGGTGCGATGTCGGCCGCCGCACCGGGCGCGCAAGCCTCGCGAAAGATCCTGACTGAGCCGATCGGCTGCCTGTATCTGGCGGGCGAAGCCACGCATGAGACGCTGTGGGGCACCGTTGACGGCGCCTGGGAGAGCGGCGAGCGCGCCGCTGAGGCCGCGCTGCGGCGGATCGGTGCGCTCAAGGACGCGGCGCCCGAAGCCGCCGCACCGGCCGCGAAGCCGCGGTCGCACCGTGGGCGCTCTCACACAGCCTCGCCGATGAACTGATGTCACCGCCAAAGGCACTGATCTCCTGGTCGAGCGGCAAGGACAGCGCGTTCGCGCTGCACGAGGTGCGGCGCGCCGGCGAGTTCGAGATTGTCAGTGCGCTGACGACCGTCACCGAGACCTTTGGCCGCGTCTCGATCCACGGCGTCCGTCAGGAGATCCTGCACGCGCAGTGCGATGCGGCGGGACTGCCGCAGCTGATCGTGCCGATACCCTATCCCTGCCCGAACGAGGTCTACGAGGCGCGGATGGGGGAAGCGGTGGCGCAGGCCGTTCGTGACGGCGTCACCCACATGATCTTCGGCGATCTGTTCCTGGCCGATATCCGCGCCTATCGCGAGCAGAAGCTCGCCGGCACCGGCATCACGCCGGTGTTTCCATTGTGGGAGCGGCCGACGCCGGCGCTCGCCGAGGCGATGCTCGCAAGCGGGCTCGAAGCCTGGCTCGCCACGGTGGATATGAAAAAACTTCCGGCCGAGTTCGCCGGCCGCAAGTTCGATGCGCGGTTGCTGGCCGATTTGCCTGCGAACGTCGATCCCTGTGGCGAGAACGGCGAGTTTCACACCTGCGTCGTGGCGGGGCCGATGTTTGCGCGTCCACTTGCTCTCATAACCGGTGAACGCGTCGAGCGCGACGGCTATGCGTATTGCGATTTGGTGATGGCGCCTGCCACATAACCGCTGTCGTCCCTGCGGAAGCAGGGACCCAACCTCCGCGGCCGATGTTGTGAATGGGACTCGTCGTTCCAGCGTCGCAAGGCAATTCGCATTTGTGGTTATGGGTCCCGGGTCCCGTCTACGCCAAGGCTTCGACGGGGCTTGCGACCTTGGGCGCGCCGGAGCCTTGGCGGAGGCGGCAAGCCCGGGACGACAGCGAATTTGTGGCGTGGTCTGTGAGTCCGGGCGCGGGGCGCTTGCACGATTTCGGTATAATGGAATAATGCCGCCGATTTGCCCGACATGTCAAGTTGTCGTGTCGAGCGCCTACTTTGCATGGGGTTGTTTTCGATATTTTGGCACTGCGCCCCTGCCCGCAAGGAGGGAGGGAGCCTGCTGACCTCAAGGAGTCTTGCTTTGTTCACGGACTACGCGAGACGATAGCGCTCGCCGCCTCACACCGGCAGCTTCAGCTCCATCAGGTCGCGGGCGACGATGAGGCGGCCTTTGAAATGCTTTCTGGCCTCGCGGCTCCAGTCCTCGTCGGTCACATCGAGTTCGCCGGGTACGAGGTGGCTCATCACCAGCACCTTGACGTTGGCGGCCTCAGCGATGCGGCCGACGTCCTCGGCGGAGGTGTGGCTCTCGAGCAGATGTTTTTTCAACGTGGCGCCGTTCTTGACGCGCGCCACCAGTTTGTCGACCCAGGGGAGATAAATCGCCTCGTGCACCAGGACGTCGGCGCCATGCGCGAACTCCGCGAGCTTGGGATTGTAGGCAGTGTCGCTGGAGAACACGATGGTACCGTCCGGCGTCTTGAACTTGTAGGCGAAATTGTCAGTGATCGGAGGATGCGGGGTCCGAAATGCCGTCACCTTCACATCATCGGTCTGCAGCACCACGCCGTCCTCGGTGATGTCTTTCGCGATCAGAAGCTTGCGGAGATCGGGGCGGCCTTCATCTTCGATGCGGGTCTCGATGTCGAATTTGTTCAGCTCCCAATAGGTCTTCGTCATCGCCTCGATGCCGTTCGGCCCGAACGAGTGAATCGGGGTCGACAGCCCGGTTGCCCAGGCGTTGTAGACAAGGTTGCCGTATTCGAGATTGTGGTCGGAGTGATGATGGCTGATGAAGATGTACTTCACCGATTCCAGCGGCACGCCGGCGCTGACGAGCTGGTGGCTGACGCCCATGCCGCAATCGATCACGAACGGGGTGCCGTTGACGACGACAAGGTTGGCAGGATTTGATGGACCGACGCCGACCCGCGGGCCGCCCTTGGTGCCGAGGAATACGATCCGGGTGCGCGGCTTTGCGGTTTGCGCAAGCATGGCGGGAGCGGCGAGCACAGCGGCACTGCCGAGCGCGAGCTTCAACGCATTGCGGCGGTCGATCATCGGTCTCTCCCCGTCGTATTCTCGTTATGGTGACGCAACCTAGCCGCCGCGCAAAATGCCATCAAGCGCGGGCAGGCCGGCGATGACGGCGGCCGCAATCAGCGCGTAGCAGATCGCGCGGAACACATTCTCGCTCGCTCTGCCGAACAGCGACGCGCCGAACCAGACGCCGATGGCATAGACCGGACCGACGATCAGCGAGAATTTGATCGAGTCGATCGTGATCAGTCCGGTGAACCAGTAGCTGACCAGCGAAAAGAAGTCGGAGGCGCCGAAGAACAGCACGATATTGGCACGGGAAATGATCGATGAGACCGGGCGGCCGAGCCAGTAGGCGACGATCGGCGGTCCACCGGTCTGCGCCAAACCGCTGCAGAAGCCGGAGAGACCACCAACGCCGACCGACAGCGCGACGTGATCCTTGCCGTGGTAACGCCAGCCCGACAGCAGCAGCAGCAGCAGGGCGGCGACGAAGCAGGAGATGATCCAGCGCGTGGTGACGGGATCGAGCACGGTGAGGAAATAGGTACCGATGGGAACGCCGACGAACGCACCGGCGACCATGATCGCAGTCGCCTTGCGATCGGCGTGGGTCCAGGCATTCGGCAGCAGCGGGGTTGCCGCAACGAAGTCGATCAGCAGCAGCAGCGCTGCGACCAGCCGCGGACCCGCGATGCTGCTCGCCAAGGGCATGAAGATCAGCGCCGAGCCGAAGCCGGAAAATCCGCGCGCGGTGCCCGAGATGAAGGCGATAGCGCAGATCGCGAGTGCGACGTTGGTTGAGATGTCGGAGGGGATGAGGCTGAGTGGGGTCATGCGATGGGCGTAATGGCTTTTCTTGTTCTGGGCCGCAATCTCAGCTGCACCTTGCCCCGCTTGCGGGGAGAGGTCGGAATTCAAGCAGAGCTTGAATTTCGGGTGAGGGGGAGTCTCCGCGAGTACGTCTACCAGTCCGTACGGGGAGAGAGCCCCTCACCCCAACCCTCTCCCCGTAAGAACGGGGAGAGGGGGAGAAACATCACCCCCGCAGCGTGCCGCCGGTCCGCTTCGTCACCTCGGCGACAACCTTCGCCGCGACTGCGTCGATCTCCTGGTCGGTCATCGTTTTTTCGCGCGGCTGGATCGTCACGGCGATGGCGATCGACTTCTTGTCGGGATCGATGCCCTTGCCTTCATAGACGTCGAAGACGGTGACGCCAGTGATCAGTTTCTTGTCGACATTCTGCGCGGAACGGACGATGTCGCCCGCCTTGACGCTGCGGTCGACGATGAAGGCGAAGTCGCGCGACACCGGCTGGAATGCGGACAAATCGAGCAGCGGCTTGGCGCGGGTCGGCTTTTGCTTGCCGTCCGGAATGCGCTCGAGGATGACCTCGAAGGCGATCATCGGGCCGTCGGCGCCGAGCGCCTCAAGCGCGCGTGGATGCAGCTCGCCGAAACTGCCAAGCACGTTCTGCGGACCGATCTGGATGGTGCCGGAGCGTCCCGGATGCAGCCAGGCCGGGCCGCCCGATAAGATCTGCAGCGCCTGCATCGGCGCGCCAGCCGCAGCAAGCACGGCGAAGGCGTCGGCCTTGGCGTCCATCGCGCCAGTGGTCGACGAGCCCGACCAGTTGCGGCCGATCCCGCTGGATGACGCATAGCCGTGGCGCACGCCGGCGGCGGCAATGAGCTGGTTCTCGGGCTTGTCGCCGCGGAACACCTGCCCGACCTCGAACAGTGCGACATCAGGATAGCCGCGGTTGATGTTGGCCTGCGCGGCGGCGACGAGGCCCGCCAACAGGCTCGGCCGCATGTCGGACAAATCAGCCGCGATCGGATTGGCAAGCACGAGCTCGGCCTGGCCGCCGCCAAACAGTTCGGCGGCAGGCCTGGTGATGAACGAATAAGTCACGGCCTCCACCATGCCGCGCGCGGCCAGCGCGCGCTTGGCGCGGCGGGTGCGATTCTGCAGCGGCGTCAGCACCGGCTTGCGTGGCGCCTCGCCACGCTCGAACGGGGTCATCGGCACCTTGTCGACACCGACGATGCGCACGATCTCCTCGACGATATCGGCCTTGCCCTGCACATCGGTGCGCCAGGACGGGATCGCGACCTTCACGACCGGGCCGTTGCCGGCCAGCATGAAGCCGAGGTGGCTCAGGATCAGCTTGACCTCGACCAACGGCACCTCGATGCCGGCGAGTCGCTTCACCTCGGCGAGCGGAAAATCGATGATGCGGTCATCGCCGAACTGCTTGCCGACCACGATATTCTCGGACGGCGTGCCGCCGCAGAGATCGAGCACCATTTTGGTTGCGAGCTCGAGCCCGGGCACCATGAAGGCCGGATCGACGCCGCGCTCGAAGCGATAGCGTGCATCCGAATTGATGCCGAGCTTGCGGCCGCTCTGCGCGATGTTGATCTCGTTCCACAGCGCCGATTCGATCAGCACGTCGGTGGTATCTTCGTCGCAGCCAGAGGCCTCGCCGCCCATGATGCCGGCGAGCGATTCGACGCCGTGCTCGTCCGATATCACGCAAACATTGCTGTCGAGCGTGTAGGTGCGGCCGTCGAGCGCGAGCAGCGTCTCGCCGTCTTTCGCGCGGCGTACCGTGAGATTGCCCTTGACCTTCTTGGCGTCGAACACGTGCAGTGGACGCGCGCGGTCGTAGGTCATGAAATTGGTGATGTCGACCAGCGCGTTGATCGGACGGAGCCCGATCGAAGTCAGGCGCTTTTGCAGCCAGTCCGGCGACGGGCCGTTCTTCACCCCGCGCACCAGGCGCAGCGCGAAGCCCGGGCACAGCGTGGCGTCTTCCACCGTCACCTGCACCGGGCAGGGGAATTCGCCCTTGATCGGCTTGATGCCGGGGTCTTTGAACTTGCCCATGTCGGCGGCGGAGAGGTCGCGCGCAATGCCATGCACGCCGGTGCAGTCCTGCCGGTTCGGCGTCAAATTGATCTCGATCACGGGATCGCCAAGCGCGGCCCACGCGGCATAACCCTTGCCGATCGGTGCATCGGCCGGCAACTCCATGATGCCGTCATGGTCTTCGGAAATCTGCAGCTCGGCCGCCGAACACAGCATGCCGCGGCTCTCGACACCCCTGATGGTGCCGACGCCAAGCGTGATGTCCTTGCCGGGGATGTAGGTGCCGGGCGGTGAGAACACGCTGATCAGCCCCGCACGCGCATTCGGCGCACCGCACACCACCTGAACCGGCGCGCCGCCATCGCCGGTGTCGACCGTGCAGACGCGCAAGCGGTCGGCATTCGGATGCTGCTCGGCCGAGATGACGCGCGCGATCGTGAACGGCGCAAGCGCCTTGGCCTTGTCCTCGATGTTCTCGACCTCGAGCCCGATCATGGTGAGCTTGTCGGCGAGCTTGTCCAGCGGCTCGTCGGTCTCGAGATGATCCTTCAGCCAGGAGAGGGTGAATTTCATGACGTTGGCTTCTCTTGTCCCCTCTCCCGCTTGCGGGTCGCGACGAGCTTCGCTCGCGCTGAGAGGGTTAGGATGGGGGCTCTCTCCGCGATGGCAGCGAGGGTGAGACTCACGAGCTCAATCCCCCCGCCAGCGTCGGGATGTCCTGGGGCTTGAAGCCGTAATGATTGAGCCAGCGGACGTCGTTCTCGAACATCTGGCGCAAATCGGCGATGCCGTATTTCAACATCGCGATGCGGTCGATGCCCATGCCCCAGGCGAAACCCTGGTAGACATCAGGATCGATGCCGCAGGCGCGCAGCACGTTCGGGTGCACCATGCCGCAGCCGAGGATCTCCATCCAGTCCTCGCCCTCGCCGAAGCGGATCTCGCCCTTGTCGCGGCGGCACTGGATGTCGACCTCGAGCGACGGCTCGGTGAACGGGAAGAACGACGGCCGGAAGCGCATGTTGATGTGGTCGACCTCGAAGAACGCCTTGCAGAACTCGTGCAGGATCCATTTGAGGTGGCCGAGATGCGAGCCCTTGTCGATGACGAGGCCTTCGACCTGGTGGAATTGCGGCGTGTGCGTCGCATCCGAGTCGATGCGATAGGTGCGGCCGGGGCAGATGATGCGGATCGGCGGCTTCTGGGTCAGCATCGTGCGCACCTGCACCGGCGAGGTGTGGGTGCGCAACAGCATGCGCGAGCCGTCTTCCTTCGGGTTGAAGAAGAATGTGTCGTGCATCTCCCGCGCCGGATGGCCTTCGGGGAAGTTCAGCTTGGTGAAATTGTAATCGTCGGTCTCGATGTCAGGACCTTCGGCGACCGAAAATCCCATGTCGGCGAAGATCGTGGTGACCTCGTCCCAGACCTGGGTCAGCGGATGGATGCGGCCGGCTTCCGCCGGCGTCTCGCGCAGCGGCAGCGTGACATCAATGGTTTCCGATGCAAGGCGCGCATCGAGTGCGGCGGACTTCAACACGTCGCGCCGCGCGGTCAGCGCCTGCGTTACCGCATCCTTGGCGAGATTGATTTTCGCGCCTTCCGTCTTGCGCTCGTCCGGCGACATCTTGCCGAGCGTCGCGAGCAAAGCGGAGATCGAGCCCTTCTTGCCGAGGGCGGCGACGCGGACCGCCTCGAGGGCGGCTTCGTCGCCGGCGGCGGCGATCTGGTCGAGGATGGATGTTTCGAGCGTTGCGAGGTCGGACACTGGCATTCTCTGTTTGCAAAAGCCGCTGGGTTGTCGCCGCCCAAAGGCTATAACGTCAAGCAAAAAGCCGGTCATTTCGGGCTGATGATCGGCGGCGTTGAACCCCTGATCGAGACGTGGGACCAAGGGGAGTATCGGGAGGCCCACGCGATGGTGTTGCGATCTTGCCTGGCCGCTTTGGCGGTGCTGTCTGCCCTCGGCGCGGCAAGGGCCGCCACCGAGGAGTGTCCCGCCCAATCGACCGAGGGGGATGTCATCATTGCGGCGCTGCAGGCAGCGCCAAACTGCGACCGCGCGATGAAGATTTTTCGAGCGTGTGAATATGGCGCCAGCCCTGACGTGCAGTTCGGCGCCATCGTCGAGCAAAAATGCGAGGCGGATTTCCTGCCTCGCGTCGGGGCAGCGCAGAAAAAGGCCTATGCGGGCCAGCTGAAGCGGTGCGACGCCAAATACGCGAACGAGAGCGGCACCATGTACCGCTCGTTCACCGCGTTTTGCCGGGCAGAGGTGTCACAGCGTTATTCGCAGAAGGCGCTGAAGGCCGCGAGCCCGAAGGCTCGCTAGCTTTAGGCCGCCAGCGCGGCCTTGGCCTTCTCGGCGATCGCCTGGAATGCCGCCGGCTCGGTGATCGCGAGATCCGACAGAACCTTGCGGTCGACCATGACGCCCGACTTCGAGAGGCCGTTGATGAAGACGCTGTAGGTCATGCCGAACGGACGAACCGCGGCATTGATGCGCTGGATCCAGAGCGCGCGGAAGGTGCGCTTCTTGCGCTTGCGATCGCGGAAGGCGTACTGGCCGGCCTTTTCGACGGCCTGCTTGGCGGCGCGGATGGTGTTCTTGCGGCGGCCGCGAAAGCCCTTGGCGGCCTTGTAGACTTTCTTGTGCTTGGCGTGAGAGGTCACACCGCGTTTGACGCGTGACATGACGGAAATCCTTTGGATTCTAAAGAGGTGACTGGTTGGCCTGCGCGGACGCGGCCGGATTCAAGCGGATGGACGCGATCAGGCGTTCGGCAAGAAGTACTTCTTGACGTTGTCGCCGTCGGTCTTGAACAGCACGCGGGTGCCGCGGAGCTGACGGATCTGCTTCTTTGTCCGCTTGATCATGCCGTGGCGCTTGCCGCTCTGGGCGTGCATTACTTTGCCGGTGGCAGTCACTTTGAAGCGCTTTTTAGCGCCCGACTTGGTCTTCAGCTTGGGCATTTGGCTCTCCTATGGCCAACACGAATATCGCCCAAAAGGCGTTCGGTCGGCTAAAATGCTCGTTAGAGCGTTGGAAGTGCTAAGGTTTTTCCCGAATTGAAAGAACCCGCACAGACGTCGCCACGGCAGCCCTTGATCAGCCGGTCGACGAAGCCGGGCTTATGACAGAGGAAAAGCAGTTTTGCAACGATGAACCGGGGCGCCGGCTGACGTGACTGAGGGGCATTGCAGTCACCGAAGGTGCGATAATCATGACCCATTTCTCCCGACCAAGTTCTCTTGCAAGTTCCCTTTTTGCTGTTTTGCGGCCCTCCCGCGCCCTGCGGGCGCTCCCTTTGCTGGCCTGCCTTGCGGTCGGGATGATGTCAGGCCCCGCCGAGGCCAAGGCGAGGCCGGCGCGTGGCGGCGCCTATGACGGCGTCTGGAACGTGGTCTTTGCCACCACGCAGGGCACCTGCAGCTCCGGTTACAGCGTCCCGTTCACGGTAACCGGCAGCCGGGTCTCGTCGGCCGGTGGCGGACGGGTCTCGGGCGCGGTCAACCGCGCCGGCAGCGTCGCGGTCAACGTCTCGGTCGGCCGCTCCCATGCCAGCGGCGGCGGTCGGCTCGCGGCCGGCAACGGCGCCGGGACCTGGCGCGGAGAAATCTCGGGCGACCGCTGCAGCGGCACCTGGCAGGCGACGCGGACCTAGGTGGTCTCGTAGCCCGGATGGAGCGCAGCGAAATCCGGGCTACGAAAAAGAAACGGCCCGTCAGACGATCTGACGGGCCGCTTTCTCTCGGCAATCGAACAAATTCGAATTAGCGCGGCGCCAGCACCATCACAACCTGGCGGCCCTCGAACCTTGCGTCCTGCTCGACCTTGGCGAATTCGGCAACGTCGGCCTTCACCTTGTCCAGCAGCTTGGTACCGATCTCCTGGTGCGCCATCTCACGACCGCGGTAGCGCAAGGTGATCTTGACCTTGTCGCCTTCCTCGAAGAAGCGCTGCATCGCGCGCATCTTCACGTCATAATCGTGATCGTCGATCATCGGGCGGAGCTTGATCTCCTTGATCTCGACGACCTTCTGTTTCTTGCGGGCTTCGGCGGCTTTCTTCTGCGCAGAATATTTGTACTTGCCGTAGTCCATGATCTTGCAGACCGGAGGACTGGTGTTCGGCGAAATCTCCACGAGATCCATACCGGCATCCATGGCCATCTTGATGGCCACCACGGTTTCGACGGTGCCTTTGTTGACACCATCCACATCGATCAGCTGGATCTGTGCGTTGCGAATCTCATCATTGGTGCGCGGCCCGTCTTTGGCGACTGTCGGCGGGGCTCTATTGGGACGGCGAATGGGTAGCTCTCCAAGATTGTGAAAGGGAAGGCGGATATTTTGAAGCAAGACGCTGCCACGGGCAAGCGAACTCGCTAGTTACGCCGCAAAACCGTCAAATGCGAGGCATTTTGGTCACGCCCGGCAGATATAGCGCTGCTGCGCGCTGCGCAAGGCCACAGCCGTTGACCGATGCCGTCAGCTCATTGAAAAGCGAGTATCTGACGCGCGAGTGACCGAACCATGAGCCAAGCTGCCGCATCCACTGAGGAACTCGCCTTTATCGAGGTCGGCGAGGGCAGCAGGGCACGCCGGATCGCGGTGCGCGCCCGAAACGGCAATGATCCCGGCAGCGCAGGGGACGCGCCCGGCCTGTTCTGGCTCGGCGGGTTCAATTCCGACATGACGGGCACCAAGGCGATCGCGCTGGACGGCTGGGCCGCCGAGCACGGCCGCGCCTGCATCAGGTTCGACTATTCCGGGCATGGCGAATCCGGCGGGCAGTTCGCCGACGGCACGATCGGCCGCTGGCTCGAGGAGAGCGTGGCGGTGTTTACGCAGTTCTGCCGCGGGCCGCAGGTGGTGATCGGTTCCTCGATGGGCGGCTGGATGGCGCTGCTGCTGGCGCGCGAGATCGCCAAACGGAACCATGCTGGCGGCAACGGCGCTGCGTCGCTCGCAGGCCTGGTGCTGATCGCGCCGGCGCCCGATTTCACGGAGGAACTGATGTGGAAGGGGTTTTCGCCCGAGATCCGCGCCGAGATCGAAACCAACGGCGCCTGGCTCCGCCCGTCGGAATATGGTGACGGCACGCCCTATCCGATCACCCGCAATTTGATCGAGGAGGGCCGCAACCATCTTTTGCTCGGCAGCCAGATCGATGTCGGCTGGCCGGTGCGCATCCTGCAGGGCGCGCAGGATCCGGATGTGCCGTGGAAGCACGCCTTCGCGCTGGTGCACCGGCTGCCGGCCGAGGACGTCGTGCTGACCATGATCCAGGACGGCGATCACCGCCTGTCGCGGCCGCAGGACATCGCGCGCATCATCGCCGCGGTGGCGGAGATCGGGTAATCTTCCCTCAAAGGGAGCAACGCCAATGGATACGATAAAAATGCTGCGCGCGTTCTGCGACGCGGTCGAGCAGCGCAACGGCAAGGCCTTCGCGAAACTGTTCACCGAGGACGGCGTCTATCACGACGTGTTCTATGGCGCGTTCGCGGGACACACCAAAATCGCCGTGATGATCGACGACTGGTTCTACCGCACCGCGACCGATTTCCGCTGGGACATGCACGCGCCCGTCAGTGACGGCGAGACGCTCTATGCGCGCTACACGTTCAGCTACCGCTCGACCTTGGCCGAAGCGAAGGGCGCGCGGGCGATGTTCGAGGGCGTCGCGATCATGCGGCTGCGCGATGGCAAGATCACAGAGTATCATGAGGTCGCCAACACCGCGCCGGCCTTCGTCGACCTGAATTTCGCGCCGGAGCGGCTCGCGAAGATCATGGCCAGGCAGGGTGCCGCGCTGAAAGCACGACCGGAGATGAAGCGGCATCTAGCCTAGCTTTCATTCCGGGGCATTGCGCAGCGATGAACCCGGAATCCAGAGGTCGCGGCGCGAGATTCCGGGTTCGCGCTTCGCGCGCCCCGGAATGACGAAAGGTTACGGCGGCGGCGGGTTTGTCATCGGCTTGCGCTGGGCGAGCGCTGCGACCGTCGACGTGCCGATCGGTCCCCTCTCGTCGTAGAGCCAGCATTCGCCGATCGCGACACCGTCGGTGGCGTGATGGTTCACCACTTCGAAGCCGATCCAGTTGGTCACCGGAAGGCGATGCAGATAGATCGTGACGTCGCTGTTGATGTAGCCGAGCCCCTGGTCGCCGGCATTGGCGAACGGGCTGGCGAAATCGGCACCCGTGGCGACATGGACGAACGGCGTCATCGGCGTGCCCTCGACCAGTTCGCGCACCTCGCTCATCCAGAGCCGGCGCGGACCGAGCGAGCCCATATGGCCTGTGATCGGCCGGGTCTCCCATTTGCCGTTCATGCCGAGCCTCGGATCGGTCGGCTTCGGAATGTCTGATGGCGCCGGCACCTCCCAGTTTGGCGGCGACCACACATTGCCCGGGGCATTTTCCGTCTTGCGCAATAATTGGCAGGAGGCGCGTGCCATGCTGGTGCCGCCGGAGACAAACTCGGCCTCGATCGCCTTGATGCGCATGCCGTCGCGCACGAGCTTCGTCGTCACCTCGATCGGCGTCGTGATGTTGGGCAGGCGGAACATGTCGACGGTGAGCCGCGCCGGGACGAAATCGTCGGAGCCGTGGCGCTCCTCGATGATGAAAGCAAGCAGGCCGATCACGACGCGGCCGTGCAGGGATTCCGGACTCCACGGTCCGTTCGCAACAGCTGTCGGCATGAAGCCGTCGCCGAGCCTGGTAAAGAAGGGCTGATTTGTCATGGCTTGCGACCATGACGGAAATGTTTTGGTGAAATCAAGAGGCCGCCGCCAGCCATTCCCGCTGCACAGTGCTGTCCGGCTCGCCATCAGCCCGTAACGCCAGCGCCGCAAACGCATCGCGCCCGATCAACTGCGACAACGCCCACACCGCGGCGCCGCGCACGAGCGGGCTCGCGTCATCGAGCAGCCGCCGCGCGTCGCCGGCGAGATCAGCATCGCCGGAATTGCCGATCGCGATCAGCACATTGCGCACGAAGCGGTCACGGCCGATGCGCTTGACCGGCGATTTCGAGAACAGCGCGCGGAAGGCGGGATCATCGAGCCGCGCAAGATCGGCAAGCGCCGGCACACGCAATTCGTCGCGCGCGGCGAGTTTGGCTTCGCGTCCTTCCTGCGCGAACTTGTTCCACGGGCATACGGCGAGGCAATCGTCGCAGCCATAGATGCGATTGCCGATGGCTTTGCGAAATTCGTGCGGGATCGGTCCCTTGTTCTCGATGGTGAGATAGGAGATGCAGCGCCGCGCATCGAGCTTGTAGGGCGCGGGAAACGCTGCGGTCGGGCAGATGTCCTGGCAGGCGCGGCAGCTGCCGCAATGATCGGTGTCGCCGCTGTCGCGCGGCAGGTCGGATGCGCTGAAGATTGCCCCTAAGAATAGCCACGAGCCGAACTCGCGCGAGACGAGGTTGGTGTGCTTGCCCTGCCAGCCGATCCCGGCGGCCTGCGCCAGCGGCTTCTCCATCACGGCGGCGGTGTCGACGAACACTTTCAGCTCGTCGCCGCTAACGGCGGCGAGCCAGCGCGCCAGCGTCTTCAGCCGCTTCTTGATCACGTCGTGATAATCGTCGCCCTGCGCATAGGCCGAAATCGTGCCCGAGCTGCGGCGCTTGAGGCTCTCAAGCGGATTGGTGTCGGGTCCGTAATTGACGCCGAGCATGATGATCGAGCGCACGCCGGGCCACAGCACGCGCGGATCGGCGCGCCGCGCCGGATTGGCGGCCAGCCAATCCATGTCGCCATGGCCGCCAGAGTCGAGGAATTCGAGGAAATACTGTCCGGCCTGCGCGGTGGCGCCGGGATCGATGACCCCGATCTGGTCGAAACCGAGCGCGCGCGCTTCGCGCGTCAGCGCCGCTTTGAGATCATCGGGAGAAAGCCTGACCGCTTGGTTCAGAAGTCGAGGTCCACATAGGTCCGCGACGCCGGCACCCCCGCCAGCCATTCGCTGAGCAGCGGGCGGAACGACGGCCGGGATTTCACCCGCGCGTACCACGCCTTTGCCGCGTCGTCCTCGCTCCATGGCACGTCGCCCAGATAGTCGATCGCCGAAAGATGCGCCGCGGCGGCGAGGTCCGCGTAGGTCAGCCGGTCGCCGGCCAGATAGTTCCGCGTCTTCGCCAGCCAGCCGATATAGCTCAGATGATAGCGCACATTGACCTTGGCCGCGCGCATCACGTCGGCGGCCGGCGCGCCGCCGCCGTTCTCCTCGCTCATGAAGCGCTTGTAGATCCGCTCGGTCACCAACGGGTTGGAGGCCTCCTCGAAGAACTTCTCGTTGAACCACGCCATCAGCCGGCGCACCTCGACGCGCTCGGCGATCGACGCCGGCAGCAGCCGCCGCTCGCCGGCCTCCAGCCCATGCGCCTCGTCGACATATTCGGCGATGATCGGCGCGCTGGGGATCGGCGGAAGACCCTCGGCGATCAGCACCGGCGTGGTCGCCGCCGGATTGAGCGCAAGGAACGCCTCGCGCCGCTCCCAGACCCGTTCCTCCACCAGGCGCAGATCGAGGCCGTATTCGCCGAGCACGAGGCGAATGAAGCGCGAATGCGGACAGAACGGGTGATGATACAGCGTGTACATGGAGTCCTTGGTAGTGTCGCGGCGCTTAAGAAACCATCAACCTGTGTGGCCTGAGCCTGTGTGACGTGTGTGACTTGAACCTGTGATTTGGCCGAAACCTCGATCACCTCTATGTCGCGTCATCACGCGAACCGGTAGCCACTCCCGCGCAGGATGCGGGTCACAAAAACGCTAGAGCTATTTCCGTTCCGATGGAATCGGAACGGAGCTCTGGATTCTGGTTTTGCCGCGTTTTCTTCACGCGAACCGGTAGCCATCCCGGATCAAGTCCGGAACAGGCTTTCGCTTGAAAACGCTCTATAGCCCAGCAAACCGATCAGGCAACCCTGTTTGGCGTTTTTTTGCGATTGCAGCAAATGGGGGAATAGGCGAGAAGGGCGCGGTTTTTCCAGACTTCTCTCCAGACTTCTCTCCAGACATGGGGCAGGCCAGATCATGATGACGGATATGGTGCGGGCGGTGATTCTCGGCATTGTCGAGGGCGTCACCGAGTTCCTGCCGGTTTCTTCGACGGGCCACCTGCTGCTTGCCGAACGCTTCTTCGATCTCGGCGAAGGCAATTTCTGGAAGAGCTTTGCGATCCTGATCCAGCTCGGCGCGATCCTCGCGATCGTCGTGCTCTATTTCGCCAAATTGTGGCGGGTCGCGCTCGGCATGTTCTCCAACCCCGACGACCGGCGCTTCGTCATCGGCGTGCTGGTGGCGTTCCTGCCGGCGGTGGTGATCGGCCTGATTGCCGGCAAGTACATCAAGGAATACCTGTTCAATCCGTGGGTGGTCTGCTTCTCCCTGATCGTCGGCGGCGCCGTCCTGATGTGGGTCGATCAGCTCGATCTGCATCCGCACGAGGACGAGGCCACGCGGTTTCCGCTGCTGATGTATTTCTGGATCGGCCTTGCGCAGTGCCTCGCCATGATCCCCGGCGTGTCGCGCTCCGGCGCCAGCATCGTCGCCGCGATGCTGCTGGGCGCGGAGAAGCGCGCCGCGGCGGAGTTCTCGTTCTTCCTCGCGATCCCGACCATGATCGGCGCGTTCGCCTATGATTTCTACAAAAACCGCGGCGACTTCACGACCGACAATCTCGGCCTGATCGCAGTCGGCTTCGTGGTCTCGTTCATCACCGCGCTGATCGTCGTGCGCGCATTCCTCAACTTCGTCACCCGCCGAGGCTTCACCTTCTTCGCCTGGTGGCGCGTGGTCGTCGGCACCCTCGGCCTGATCGCGCTGGCGATGGGGAAGTAATCAAGAATTCCGCTGTCGTCCCTGCGAAAGTAGGGACCCATAACCACAGCTCTCTGTTGGTTACGTAGAGCTGTGGCCCCGGCTTTGCAGAACTCGGACAGTCGTGGTTACGGTCCCGGCTCGCGCTTCGCTTGGCCGGGACGACGAAAAGCTACGCGCTCTTCTTCTGGAACTGCCCGGTCGCGCGGAAGCGCCACAGATATTGCGGGGCGATGGCTTCCATCGAGTCGGGCGTGATGCCGAGACCCTCGAATGTCAGCCCGGCTGTCTTCGCGGCCTCCGAGACCACATTGTCCGAGCGCAGCATCGCCACCTGGTCCGGCGTTAGCTTGAACGCACCCGGTGCAAATTGGAGCACCAGCGCTTGTAACTTGGCGAGGCCAAACGGCAGCGGCGCCAGCATGCGGTCGCGCTGGGTGATCTCCAGGATGATCTCCATCACCTCGCGCATGGTCAGCACTTCCGGCCCGCCGAGTTCGTACGTCGCGCCGGGCTTGGCGTTGCCCTCGACGATGTCAGCCACCGCCCGCCCGACATCGGCGACATAGGCGGGCTGCAATTTGTTGACCCCGCCGCCGACCAGCGGCAGCACCGGCGACATCCGCGCCAGCGCCGCAAATCGGTTGGTGAACTGGTCCTCGGGTCCGAACATCAGCGACGGCCGCACGATGGTGGCCGACGGCGCCGCCGCCTTCACCGCCGCCTCGCCGGCGGCCTTGGAACGGTAATAGCTGGAGAGCGTATTTTCATCGGCGCCCACAGCCGAGACATGGATCATCCGGGCACCGGCCGCGGCGGCCGCCTTGGCGATGGTCTCGGCCCCCTTCACCTGCACGGCGTCGAAGGTCTGCCCGCCGCCCTCGGTCAGGATGCCCACCAGATTGATCGCGATGTCCGAATCGCGCATCGCCGCCTCGACGGAGGCGGGGTACCGGACATTGGCCTGGACCGCGTGGATCTGGCCGACTTTGCCCAGCGGCTGCAGGTGACCGGCCAGCTCAGGCCGCCGCACCGCGACGCGGACCCGATAATCGCGCTTGCACAGCGCCCGGACCACGTTCCGCCCCAGAAAACCCGATCCGCCGAAGACCGTGACTGTTGTTTCCAGGTTCGAAGTCATGGGGTCCATTCCTGCCGGATTCGAGAGTTATTGAGGGGACTTAGCCGTTTGGCGATACGCCATCGGCCTCACCCTGTACAGCGTATAAGAATTCCCATTCGCGAATTTGACAAGCGCGCGACCGAACTTTAGTAACGCGCCCACGCCCAGGTGGTGGAATTGGTAGACGCGCTGGCTTCAGGTGCCAGTGGCTTAACGGCCGTGAAGGTTCGAGTCCTTTCCTGGGCACCACCCCCTCTCCAAGCGATTGAAATCGCTCGATTGCGGGAGATGAAGTGCTCACCGGCAGGTCACGCCGGTATCCCGTTTGATAAATTGGTGAACAACGGGGCAGCGCGTGCTTCGCGGCTCGTGTCGCGTCGCCGGTCCTTGGTGCGCAGACCGCTCGACCGCTCGGCCGCTCGGCCGCCGAGAGCCACGCAAGAGCGGGCGCACCGTGGCCCTATTTGATCGGCCTCGGACTTGTCCAATGCTCTTGGGCGACTGCGTCACCCCATGTCGAGCCGAGCGGTTGCATCGAAATCCAGGTCTCGACCAGCCTGGCGCCCTCGATGCGGTACGACTGGATGCCCGCCCGGCTGTGCGGCTCACCGGTCCTGGTATCAATCCATTTGAACGAGAAGCGGAACCAGGCGCGATCGTAGGTGAAGGAATGGTCGTACACCACGACGCGGATGTCCTTGCGGTCTTGACGGATGGCTGCAAGCTCCTCCGCATAGGCCTCGCGCGTCACCGTCCGGTCGCCGTTCTCATCGTGCCTGACGTAGTGGGCTCCAACGCAGCTTGGGACGAGATCATATTGGCCTTCGAGCCAGACCAGTTCCCACCGGTCGAATAGATCGCGTATCCCGGATTGGTTTGACATCGAGCACCTCCCGCCGCCGCTTGCGTTGTGGTCGTTTCTTACAAGAGCGCTCCTGACAGCGTGGTGTCAGGAGACTGTCAGGAGTAGCATCCGGTGCATTGCCACTCTGAGGCTCAACGAATGCGCCGCGCCGACCGTCTCTTCGAGATCATCCAGATACTGCGTCGAAAAAAGCAGGCGACGCGCGCGGCCGACCTTGCCGCTCGCCTGGAGGTCTCCGAACGCACGATCTACCGCGACATAAGTGACATGGTTTCGAGAGGCGTTCCGATCGACGGTGCGCCCGGTGTTGGCTACATTCTGCGCCCGGGCTTTGATTTGCCGCCGCTGATGTTCAATGAGAACGAGATCGAAGCGTTGCTGCTCGGAGCGCGCATCGTGCAGTCCTGGGCCGATCCTGAACTCGCCGCGGCGGCTGCCGGTGCGATGGACAAGGTCGCAGCCGTTTCGCCCGCCGCGTTGCAACGGCAGCTAAGCTTGGTCCGGCTGTGGGTACCGACCGACCATGCCCGTGAAACCATCACGATCGATCAAACGGCTCTGCGTCACGCGATGCGCGATCAACGCAAGATACGGTTCACCTATCATGACCTCGACGGCCGAACGTCGGAACGCGTCGCACGTCCCTTGATCATGGCGTTTTATGGCCCGGTCTGGCTGCTCGCCGCCTGGTGCGAACTGCGCAACGGATTTCGTGTGTTCCGTGTCGATCGGATGTCTGACTTCGTGCCTCTGGAAACGAGGTTTGAGGCTGAACCAGGGAAGACGGCAGAGGATTTTCTGAAACAAGACGCCAAGGGAAAGCGGGCGGCCTCGCGCACGTTGCGGCCCGCAGTCGTCATCTGAGATGCCGCCCTGGGCCGAGCATGTTCGCGACGCTTGCTTCGTGTCACCATCGACTGCGGCATAAAGAAAAAAAGCCCCGGCAATACCGGGGCTTTGATTGTTGCGACAGATCAGACGACGAGACGCCGTTCAGTATTTCGCAACGACCGGACCGCCAAAGCGGTAGTTCAGGCGGATCGTTCCGATGTCGACGCTCTGGCCGATATTGTCGGCGCGGCCGACCGCGATGGCGGTGGCCGGGAACGTGACGTTCGGCTTGTCCATGAACAGGTGGTCGTATTCGAGCGCCACCGACCAGTTCGGCGCAAAGCCGAATTCGAGTCCGGCTCCCACCGTGCCGCCCCAACGGGTGTCGCTTGCCGAATTCCAGGGGACGCCGGCCGCGGCGAAGATGTTGCCGACGGGGAAGTAGCTCGAGTACTTGTTGTCGGTGACCGCAGCGCCGCCCTTCAGATAGACGAGGACGTTGTTCCAGGCGTAACCGATCTGGCCGGTGAACAGGCCGATGGCCTCGACCTTGGTCTGGTTGTTGTAGGGAATGAATGCCGTCAGGCTCGCGTTCGTTCCCTTCAGGTCAGCCCAATCGCCCTGGGCTTCGAGGCCGAACACCCAATTCGCGGACTGCCAGCGATATCCGATCTGACCGCCGGCCAATGCGCCGGTCCCGGTGTTGCAGCCCTCCCTTGCGGCGGGCGCGATCGCGACACCGGCCACGCTGGTGAGGTCCCAGCAGCCGTGGGCCGACCCACCGCCGCCATTGAGACCGATGTAAAAGCCGCTCCAGTCGTAGACGGATGCGAGAGCCGGCGCCTTGGTGTAGGGCCGCGCCGCAAGGTCAGCGGCCGATGCCGTGCCTGACACGCCCACAATCGAAAGCAGCCCAAGTCCGAAGATCGCAAAACGATGCATTCCCATTCCCCAGCATTCCCAAAATATTGCCGCCCGATTTCTGCCATGAAACCTCAGGGTGCGACAGTTTGGCGTACCACTGGATTTGCTTTTCCGTGGGGTGTTGCTTGAGTGCAACGAAAAGAACGGGGGCTGAGTTGGCCGCTGAGGGTACCTCAGGCGCGCATTCCGATGGCGGGCCGAAACGGCGGGTCACTCCCAAGGTTCGACGGCGCCTCGGCGTAGTGGTCGAACTGCATGGTAAAGGTTGCGCGCCCCTGGCTCATAGCGCGCAGGTCGTTCACGTAACCGAACAAGCTCATGAGCGGCACTATCGCGGTGATGGTGATGCCGTTGCTGTGCCCGCTTTGGCTCAGATTGCTGCCGCGTCGTAGGTTGAGGTTGCGAATGACCCGGGCGGCGCAATCCTCCGGGGTCACCACCTCGACCTTCATGATCGGTTCGAGCAGAACGGACTTGCCCTTCGTCAGCGCTTCGCGGAAGCAGGCGCGCGTGGCGATCTCGAAGGCCGACGAGTCGACGTCGTGGAACTTGCCATCGATCAACTGCACCTTGACGTCGACCACCGGGAAGCCGGCGACCACGCCCGAGGACAGCACGCTCCCAAGACCCTTTTCGACGCCGGGGATGTATTCCGCCGGCACTGCGTCGCCGACAATCCTGGACTCGAATTCATTGCCCTTGCCGGGCTCGTTCGGCTCGATCACGAGGGTGACGGAAGCGAACTGGCTGTGGCCCCCCTGCCTCTTGTGCGTGTAGCTGTGCTCGACGCGCTTGGTGACACGCTCGCGGAACGCCACCTGCGGCGCGCCGATACGGGCATCGACCTTGTAGGTATGCTCGAGGAGGTCGATCTTGGCGGCGAGCTGCTCCTCGCTCACGCCCTTGAGGATCGTCTGGCCGGACTCGTGATCGATCGATACGCGGAACAACGGATCCTTTGCGGCAAGCTCAGCGAGTGCAGCATCGAGTTTCTCTCGGTCGGCCTTTGACTTTGGCTCGATCGCAACCTCGATAAGCAAGGGTTGTACCACGTGATCCACCATCGCTTCGTTCCGCCAAGCAGCATAACACGGAACGAGTCACGATGAGACCGTGATGGCCAGCGATTATTTTTGAGGAAACAGCAGCGGTTCGTAATCTCGGGCGCCGTGCAGGATGTGGATGATTTCGATCGTATCCGCGCCAACGCGATAAAAGATCAGGAAATTGCCGAACGGGCGCCGGCGAATGCCCAAATGCTCATAGCGCGGGACCAAGGGATAGCCACGCGGAGCGTCCACCAACGATTCGCACCTCTCGCGCAATTCGCGAACAAGATTGAGTGCATTCTTCGGGCTTTGCTCCGCGACATAGCTCGCGATCTGCTCGATGTCGGCGGCGGCCTCCGCGGTGACGACGACGATCACGTGCCCTTGGTCTCGGCAAATCTCGCTTCCAGACGATCAAACACCTCGGAGCTCGGGCTCACTCGGCCTGCATCCACGTCAGCCAGCCCGCGCGCGATCGCAGCATCCAGCACAGCCAGCCGTGCTTCGCGCTCCTGAACGAGGCGAACGCCTTCGCGCAGCACCTCGCTCTTGGATTGGTAGCGTCCGGAGGCCACAAGCTGGTTCACGAAGCCTTCGAGCACTTCACCCAGATCCGCACTCATTGCCATGCGGCTTCTCCAACCATCGTCTTGATCTGCCAATAACTATTATTGATAGGCCATATTTCAAGGGTAGGTCAACAGGTTACGAGCCCAAACGCCTGTCCGTCAGACCACGCGCTTGCCGCTCCGCTTCGCGACCGATCGCTGCACAAAATACATCGCGATGACAGAGATGATCGACGTCGTCACGACGACGTATCCGATCCGCTCGAAATGCAACAGCGAGCCGTCGGCATTCTCCGCGATGATCGCGGCGGCGAACACCGAGCCGAGCCCGCCGGAGAGTTGCTGCACGGATGCGCTGATCGCGCTGAACGAGCCGCGCTGGCTCGGATCGGGAATCGCCGACATCAGCGCCTGCGACGGGATCATGCGCGAAAAGATGCCGACGAACATCAGCACGTTGACGACGATCGCCGTCGTCAACGAGACCTGACCGAGATGGGTGTAGATCAGCACCATGGTCACGGACACCGCGCTGCCGAACACGAAAGTCGGATATTTACCGAACGCATCGCTCGCACGGCCGACCAGCGGCCCGATGGCGATGGTGAACAGGCCGGTGACCAGATAGATGGTCGGAAGGTGCACGATATCGATGCCGAGGTTATGCACGGTGAAGGCGCTGCCGAACGGCATCAGCATGAATCCGCCGGTCGCCAGCAGCGTCGTGACCAGGAAGGCCAGCGTGTAGCGCGGCTGTCCGATGGTCGCGATCAGATGATGAAAGGGATTGTGGTCCGGCTTCAGCCGCAAATGCGCGTCGACCGGTTGCATCATGAACGCGATGACGACCATCGCCGCGATCGACAGGCCGACGATCGCGAAGAAGGCAATGTGCCAGTTCCAGTGATTGGCGAGAAACAGGCCGGCGGGAATACCGAGCACCTGGCTTGCGGCAAACGCGGTTTGAACGAAGCCCATCACGCGGCCGCGCAGATGCAGCGCGAACAAATCGGTGACGATGGCGAGCACGACCGAGCCGATCACGCCGCCGAACAAGCCGGTCACGATCCGGCCGAGCAGCAGCACATGGTAGTTCGGCGCCAGCGCGCAGAGCAGGGTGCCAAGCGTGAAACCGGCATAGAAGAACAGCAGCAGGCGCTTGCGGTCGAAGCGGTCGGCAAAGCCGGCTGCAAGGATGCCCGCCAGTCCCGCGCTGAAGGCGTAGGCCGACACCGCGACGCCGAATTGCCCGGCCGTGATGTTGAGCGCGGGCATCAGGATGGCGCCGAGCGGCGACATGATGATGAAATCGAGGATGATCGTGAATTGGGTGAATGCGAGCAGCGCAATCAGGACCGACTGGTAGCGCGAAAAGCCGCGCTCCAGCTCTTGCGGGTCGTCGATCGGCGCAGCGATGGTCTGTTCGGACATGTGGCTCATTTCATTGGAGGCCGGCGGGCGAGGGGCCGGCAACAGATAGGGTGCGAGCGGGACGATTTCATCGGCATGGGGAAGCAAAGCCGTATGCCGAAATGCGATGGCCAACGGCAAAATCACGGCGAAAAGCCCGGTTTGACCTGTCCGCAGGCCGTCTACCCGCTCGCCCTTCGAGCCTTAGGACGCTAGTGTTTCGCCCGAATCGACATTTGGAACCCGAGGTTGTTTTTCATGACCATCCGCCTGCATCGCGGCGACCTGCCCGACCTGTCCCGCTATACCGATTCGGTTGCGATCGACACCGAGACCATGGGGCTGCATCCGCATCGCGACCGGCTCTGCGTGGTGCAGATGTCGAACGGCGACGGCACCGCCGACGTGATCCAGATTCCGAAGGGCCACACCGATTCGCCGAACCTGAAGGCGCTGCTGGGCAATCCTGATATCACCAAGATCTTCCATTTCGCGCGGTTCGACGTCGCCGTGCTCTACAACGCCTTCGGCGTGATGCCGACCCCCGTTTACTGCACCAAGATCGCCTCGCGCCTGACCCGCACCTATACCGACCGCCATGGCCTCAAGGACCTGGTGCGGGAAGTCCTGAACGTCGACCTGTCGAAGCAGCAGCAGTCGAGCGACTGGGGCGCGCCGAGCCTGTCCGAGGCCCAGCTCGCTTATGCGGCCTCCGACGTGCTGCACCTGCATGCGCTGCGTGAGCGGCTCAACGTCATGCTGGCGCGCGAGGGGCGGACTGACCTCGTCAAGGCCTGCTTCGAATTCCTCCCCTCCCGCGCCCGTCTCGATCTCGACGGCTGGGAAGCCGAGGACATCTTCGCCCATTCCTGAATGGCGATTTTGGGAGCGGGGGGCGATTTCCGCCCCGTTTCGGCCAAACTGTTCACGCGAGGTCCCGCTCCGGGGCGCGACGCAAGGCGTTAGCTGCATATTTGGACAGCTGCGGGTAGAATGGGGTGCGATTTCGCGCCTCGGGAGCAAGTGTGAGTTCGGTCCAGAATCCAGCCTATGACGTCGTGGGTCTCGAGGCGCGCTTTGCCGCGGCCGCGCGTCACAGCCGTATGGTGCGGATCTTGCGCGTCGCCGTTCCCGCCGCGGTGGTGGTGTCGATGGCGGCGATCGTCTTCGTCTCGGTCGTCAATCCGTTCCGCGCCTTGATGCCCAACCTGCCGGTCGAGATGGACAATCTCGTGGTCTCCGGCACCAAGATCACGATGGAAGCGCCGCATCTCGCCGGCTTCTCGGCTGACGGGCGGCCCTACGAAATGTGGGCCAAGGCCGCGATCCAGGACGTTACCGATCCCGATCATCTCGAGTTGAAAACCATCCGCGCCAAGGTGGCGCAACAGGATCAGTCGACGGTGATCATGGACGCGCGCACCGGTTTCTTCGACCAAAAGAAGCAGATGCTCGACCTTCGCCAGGATATCTTCCTGCAATCGTCCACCGGCTATGAGGCGAAGCTGACGTCGGCGCTCGTCGACATCAACAAGGGTGACGTGAGTTCGGACGAGCATGTCGACGTCAAGCTGCTCGACGGCACGCTGACATCGGACAGGCTGCGGATCTACAACAGCGGCGAGTTGGTCCGGTTCGAGGGCAACGTCGTGATGAATCTCGATAAGCTCGGCGACAACAATCCACCTGCCGCCGAGCCGGCACCGCCTCCTCCGCCGGCGCCGAAGACGCGCAAATCAGCCAACCCGAAATGATCCTGATGATGAGATTTTCTCCGCGCGTCACGGCCATCGCGGCCTTCCTGCTCGCGCTCATCGCGGCGAACGCTGCATCCGCGCAGAGCTCGACGATGACGGGCGTACCCAACGCTATGCAGGGCTTTTCGCAGAACCGCGACCAGCCGATCCAGATCGAGGCCGCCTCGCTCGAAATGCGCGACAAGAAGAAGGAAGCGACCTTCTCCGGCAACGTGAAGGTGGTGCAGGGCGACACCACGATGACGTCGAAGATATTGGTCGTGTTCTACGAGGATAAATCCACCCAGCCGGCGGCGCCTGCCGCGCCCGCCAAGGCCGCGAAGGGCGCCGCTGCCCCGATGCCGGCGGCGGCCCCCGGTCCCGGCGGCGCCTCGTCGATCAAGCGGCTGGAGGCGAAGGGCAATGTCGTCGTCACCCAGAAGGATCAGGTCGTCACCGGCGAGACCGCGATCTTCGACACCAAGACCAACCTGATCACCATGCTCGGTGGCAGCGGTGGCCAGGTGGTGCTGACCCAGTGCAAGAACGTGCTGCGCGGCGACCGCCTGCTGGTCGACATGACCACAGGCGTCTCGCGCGTGGAATCCGACAGCGGCAAGGTGCAGGGGCTGTTCATCCAGAACCAGGCCGGGCAGCCCAACCAGGGCTGCGGGACGCCGGCCACCCCCGGCGCGGCACCGGCGCTCCCGTCCCTGCTCCCGGGAAGCCAAGGTAAACCCAAGTAGATCAGGAGGCTTTTCTGCGCGTTCTTGCCGCCATCTGCGTCCTCGCGCTGATTGCGTTCGACGAGGCGCGTGCGCAGGGCGCAGCCTCCGTGCCGAACGCCATGCAAGGCTTCGCGCAGAATCGCGACCAGCCGGTCCGGATCGAAGCGGCCTCGCTCGAAATGCGCGACAAGAAGAAGGAGGCCACCTTTGCCGGCAATGTGAAGGTGGTGCAGGGCGACACCACCATGATCTCGAAGACGCTGGTCGCGTTCTACGAGGACAAATCCACCCAGCCGCCGGCGCCCCCAGCGGACGCCAAGGCCGCAAAGGGCGGCGCCCCGATGCAGTCGGCGACCCCCGGTCCCGGTGGTGCCTCGTCGATCAAGCGGCTGGTGGCGAAGGGCAATGTCGTCGTCACCCAGAAGGATCAGGTCGTCACCGGCGAGACCGCGATCTTCGATACCAGGGCCAATTTGATCACCATGCTCGGCGGCGTGGTGCTGACCCAGTGCAAGAATGTGGTGCGCGGCGATCGGCTGCTGGTCGACATGACCACCGGCGTCTCGCGCGTGGAATCCGACAGCGGCAAGGTGCAGGCATTGGTCGGTCAGGGACAGGATTGTGGCAATGCGGCGGGATCCGCGCTGCCTTCGCCGAATCCCGGGAAATCAAAATAAACCAATATATATCAGCATGTTATATAATATCTCGCGGCCGCGAGGTTGAAGCTCGTCCCGTGAGCCTGTATCTACTGGGGCGGCTCGGCTGTGAGGCGCATCTGAGGGGATCGTGGCGTCGGCCGGAGCAAGGGGCATCCAGTCATTCAAAGCGCTGATATCGCGCTTTGCCGTTGTTTGAGCATGATCGCCGCGCAAATGCGTTTCGCGTTTGTCGGGGGAAAGCCGGTATCCACTTTTCCGGATCATGTTGGCGAGGTGCGCGTGCGAATCAATTGGTCCGCAGGCAAGGTCGCGGGATCACCTTAAGAGGGCTAAAGCGAAGCGGGGATGGTGGATTTACTCGGCATGTTCCGGCGGCGCCCTGCGAAACGCAGTGCCGGATTTGCGCGCTCGCACGACGACATCACGGCGCTCGGCGATTCGTACGGCGATATGCTGGCGAGCCCGGTGCGTGATGCGCCGCCGATGGCGCGCGCCGCCGCGGTTCCCGGCGTCGAGTTGCGACCCCAGCCGTCGCCCGAACCAACCCGCGCCGACAAGCCGCGTGCGAAGAGCAATGGCGCCACCGCGCCGCGCCTGATCAAAAAGCCGGGCTACCTGGCTGTGCATAGCGTGGAAAAGAGTTTTGGCAGCCGCCAGGTCGTGCGTGGCGTCAGCATCTATGTGCGCCGCGGCGAAGCGGTCGGCCTGCTCGGGCCCAACGGCGCCGGCAAGACCACCGTGTTCTACATGATCACAGGGCTGATCAAGGCCGATCGCGGTGCGATCGAACTCGATGGCCACGACGTCACCAAGCTGCCGATGTACCAGCGCGCCCGTCTCGGCATCGGTTATCTGCCGCAGGAAGCTTCGATCTTCCGCGGCCTGACCGTCGAACAGAACATCCGCGCGGTGCTCGAGGTCGTCGAGACCTCGGCGAAGAAGCGTGAGCACGAGCTGGATTCGCTGCTCGACGAATTCAACATCACGCGCCTGCGCAAAAGCCCGTCGATCGCGCTGTCCGGCGGCGAGCGCCGCCGCGTCGAAATTGCCCGCGCGCTGGCGACGCGCCCCAATTACATGCTGCTCGACGAACCGTTCGCGGGGATCGACCCGATCGCGGTCGGCGACATCCAGGATCTGGTGCGCCATCTCACCAATCGCGGCATCGGCGTGCTCATCACCGACCACAATGTCCGCGAGACGCTCGGCCTCACCGACCGTGCGTATATCGTCTATGCCGGGGAAATCTTGACGGAGGGCAGCCCGGATGAGATCGTGAATGATCCGGACGTACGTCGCCTTTACCTTGGCGAGGAATTCCGCCTCTAGGCGCAACTTTCTGGTCCGTCAAGCCGTGTACATCGGCTGAAGAGTAGGATAAGCAAGAATCGAGCCAATTTTTGGGACCGTTCTTGCCTCCATGGCACTGACACAAAGACTAGAGTTCCGACAATCGCAGTCGCTGGTGATGACGCCGCAGCTGATGCAGGCGATCAAGCTGCTGCAGCTGTCGAACCTCGATCTGTCGGCCTTCGTCGAGGAGGAGCTGGAACGCAATCCGCTGCTCGACCGGGGGGCTGACGGCCCCGAGGCGCCGGTGGCGGGCGAACCCGCCATGGAGCGGTCCGACTACGCCGATGGCGACGGTTCCACGAGCTACGGCGATGACGGTGGCGACCTGGCCGGCGGTGCCAGCGGCGACGCCTTCGAGCCCGGCCAGGAGGAGTGGATGAACCGCGACCTCGGGACCCGCACCGAGATCGAACAGACGCTGGATACCGGCCTCGACAACGTCTTCACCGAAGAGCCCGCCGAAGCCGCCGCGCGCGCCGCGCAGGATGCGCCGCCGGCGGTCTACACCGAATGGGGTGGCGGCGCCTCCAGCGACGACGATTACAATCTCGAAGCCTTCGTCGCCGCCGAGATGACGCTGGGCGACCATCTCGCTGAGCAGCTCGCGGTCGCCTTCTCGGCGCCGGCGCAGCGCATGATCGGGCAGTATCTGATCGACCTGGTCGACGACGCCGGTTACCTGCCGGCCGATCTCGGCCAGGCCGCCGAACGGCTCGGCGCGTCGCAGCAGGCGGTCGACGAGGTCGTCGCGACGTTGCAGAAGTTCGACCCGCCGGGCGTCTGCGCGCGAAACCTGAGCGAGTGCCTCGCGATCCAGTTGCGCGAGCTCAACCGCTACGATCCCGCGATGCAGGCGCTGGTCGAGCATCTCGACCTGCTCGCCAAGCGCGACATCGCCAGTCTGCGAAAGCTCTGCGGCGTCGATGATGACGACATCACCGACATGATCGCGGAGATCCGCCGGCTCAATCCGAAGCCCGGCCTGAAGTTCGGCGCCGCGAAGACGCAAACCATGGTGCCCGACGTCTATGTGCGTCCGGGTCCCGACGGCGGCTGGCATGTCGAACTCAACAGCGACACTCTGCCGCGCGTGCTGGTCAACCAGACCTATTACACTGAGCTGTCGAAGACGATCCGCAAGGACGGTGACAAATCGTACTTCACCGATTGCCTGCAGAACGCGACCTGGCTGGTGCGCGCGCTCGACCAGCGCGCCCGTACCATCCTGAAGGTCGCGACCGAAATCGTCCGCCAGCAGGACGGCTTCTTCACCCATGGCGTCGCGCATCTGCGGCCGCTCAATCTGAAGGCGGTCGCCGACGCGATCCAGATGCATGAATCGACGGTGTCGCGCGTCACCGCCAACAAGTACATGGCGACCAATCGCGGCAGTTTTGAATTGAAGTATTTTTTCACCGCGTCGATCGCGTCCGCCGACGGCGGCGAAGCGCATTCGGCAGAAGCGGTGCGGCACCACATCAAGCAGTTGATCGACGGCGAAGCGCCGGCGGCAATCCTGTCAGACGACACGATCGTGGAACGTTTGCGGGTGTCCGGCATTGATATTGCCCGCCGCACCGTCGCGAAGTATCGCGAAGCGATGCGGATACCGTCCTCGGTGCAGCGCCGCCGTGACAAACAGAGCATGCTCGGTAATGCCCTTTCGGCCCCTGCCTCCGCTCCGGACCGGTCGCGCGATACGGCTGCAGTTTAGGTTACTTTTTGAGCATGATCCGATCCGGATCACCGACTCGTTGCGTTCGCGTCAAATCGCGATACTCTCAACTCCCCTTGTTCTCCTTGCAGCGTGATCCAGAAAGGCAGGTCGTCGCATTCCGAAAGCATCATGCTCCAGCAAGCGAGTGATCGAGGCATCCAGCAATCGAGGCATCAAATGACCCTTCGAATCTCGGGAAAGAGCATCAGCATCGGCGAAGCGCTTCGCGCGCGCGTCGGCGACCGCACCGACGAGGTCCTGCGAAAGTATTTTGATGGCAACTATTCCGGTCACATCACGCTGAGCAAGGACGGCTTCGGCTTCCGGACCGATTGCGCGCTGCATCTGGATTCCGGCATCTCGCTGGAAGCGGAATCCAACGCGGCCGACGCCTATGCCAGCGCCGACGCGGCGCTGTTGATGATCGAAAAGCGCCTGCGCCGCTACAAGAGCCGGTTGAAGGACCGCTCGGCCCGCAAGACCTATGCTGCCGCCACCGCGTTCGCCGAACTGAACGGGGTCGGGCTCGACGCGCCGAGCTATGTCATCGAGGCGCCCGAGAGCGACGACGAGGTCACCGAGTACAGCCCGGTGATCATTGCGGAGGCGACCACCGCGCTGAAGCGGCTGTCGGTCAGCGAAGCCGTCATGGAGCTCGACCTGAGCGGCGCCGCCTGCCTGGTTTTCCAGCACGGCGGTAGCGGCCGGGTGAACGTCATCTACCGCCGCACCGACGGCAATGTCGGCTGGGTCGACCCTCCGGCGGTTAACCCCTGAGATATATGACGCATGGCATTGACGGCGGAAGCCAGCCCTGCTTATGGTCCGCCGCCCCAAGGGATAAGGGGTGGAACAGGGTTTGCAGGTGTTGGCACTGCCAATGCGTTGGAGTAGAAGCCCTGCCAACCGGGACCCGGGCTAAGGCCATCTCCCACCACACATTCTTGACACCACCGCTGTAACGCCTATTTCGCAACCTGACGGTTTCATTCACCTCGGAACGTCCCATGCCGATTACCGATCTGGTCGCACCCGAGGCGATTCTCCCGACTTTGAAAGTCATCAGCAAGAAGCAGGCGCTGCAGGAACTTGCCGCGCGCGCATCGAGCCTGACCGGGCAGAATGAGCGCGCCGTTTTCGAGGTGCTGCTGCAGCGCGAGAAGCTCGGCACCACCGCCGTCGGCTACGGCGTCGCGATTCCGCATGGCAAGCTGCCCAAGCTCGAAAAGCTGTTCGGGCTGTTTGCCCGCCTCGATCGCCCGATCGATTTCGAAGCCATGGACGGCCAGCCGGTCGACCTGATCTTCCTGTTGCTGGCGCCCGAAGGCGCCGGCGCCGACCACCTCAAGGCGCTGGCACGGATCGCCCGCCTGCTGCGCGACCAGGACGTCGCCAAGAAGCTGCGTGCCTCCCGTGACGCGCAGGCGATCTACTCGGTGCTGGCGCTGCCGCCGGCGAGCGCGGCGTAGCTCTCGCAGGTCCAGCTTAACGACCTTTTGCTCGCATTGCGCCGGCCGTGATAGAACAGCGGTATGACGAGAACCGAAGCACTCAGAAGGTTGCGCGGACAGGCCGACGCCATCTCAAGGCGCTCGGAGCCACGTCGCTTTACCTGTTCGGTTCAACGGCTCGCAACAAGGCCACGGCGAAGAGCGATCTCGATCTTTTCGTCGACTATGATCCTCGCGGACGTTTCAACGTCCTGGATCTGGTCGCGGCCAAGCGAATGCTCGAGGAAAACCTGGGTGTTCCGGTCGATCTGACCACCCGCAAGGGGCTCCATCCGCTGCTACGCAAGCAGATCGAGGCCGAGGCGACGCGGGTTTTCTGAATGATCGCGCGAACGCCGTTGCTGCGCATCCACGATATGCTCGAAGCAATTCGTGGGATCGATAAGGCGCTTGTAGGCAAGACAATCCGCGACTACGAGCGCTCATGGCTGCTGCGTTCCGCAGTCGAGCGCGGAATAGAAATCATTTCGGAAGCGAGCCGCCATCTCAGCGGCGATCTGAAAGCGCAGCATAAGGATGTCCGCTGGAAGGACATTGCCGGCATTGGCAATATTCTGCACCACGACTACCAGCGCGTTGATGCCACGATCATCTGGAAGGCAGTGAAGGACGATCTGCCGCCGCTCAAGGTGGCGTTGCTCGTTCTCAGGGAATCCTTGAGATAGCGCGCACCCAGAGCCGCTGTGCCTTTGGGGGTAGCACACCCAGCACGGTCGCTCGTTGCAGGTTGCAATGCTCAGCAGATTGTCGGCAACAGACGGCGGACTTCGTCGAGCAGTTCGGGGACGGCTGTCTCGTCATTGGCGAGGTGCTTGAGCAGCGCGCTCTGGAACAGGCCGTCGAACAGTGCATAGAGCGCGGCCGGAGATGACGCCGGCCGTGTGCCGCCCAGTTCGGCATAGCGCGAGGCAATCCGCCAGATCATTGCCTCCAGGCTCTTGTCGATCTCGAGCACGTCCTTGCGGAACGCTGCCTCGAACATCGCCTGCGAGCGCAGATCGTACCAGAGACGGTGCATGCGGGCTTCGTCCTGCAGCGTCGCCGCGAGCTTGGCGAGGAAGCCTTCCGTCAATTCGTCGCGGCTTTGCGCCGATGTCACCACCTCGTCATACCGCGTCACGCATTTCGCCTTGTAGTGACGGACGCAGCAGCAGATCAGGTCGAGCTTGTCGCTGAAGTAATAATGAAACACGCCGTGCGTGAACGCCGAGTTCTGCGCGATCTCGCGCAGGCTGGTGCGCGCGAAGCCGAGCTCCCCGAGCGTTTCCAACGCGGCTTCAGCAAGCTCGATCCGCCGCGCGTTGAATTTCTCATCGCGCAGCACTTCGGTCGCCACCGCCACCCGTTGAGTCACTCGCGTCGCTTGCCGCGCCATCTAATGCATTCCCTCTCGGCCGTTCTTGCAACGACTTATACCGCGCCACGTGCGGCGCACTCCATCCTCTCACAACCATTCTCTTGGACACTTGTCAAATTGGCGCTTGACAAGTGTCCAGTTTCTGGCTGAGGCTCGGTTCAATAATTTGGACAGTCGTCAAGACACCGAAACAGGGAGGAAATCCGTCGCGGGAAGCGCCAATGCTGCGCTCCGCCGACACCGCGCTCGGCTGCGATCACGTCAGCCCACCCGCACATGCCGCCAATCACCGCAGCACCAATCAACAACCAGCAAAGGGAGGACTACGTCATGAGTGGAAAGAGCCTTGAAGGCAGGACAGCCCTGATCACCGGCGGCGCCCGGGGTATCGGCGCGGCCATCGCGCAGGCGCTGGCAAAGGCTGGTGCGGCGGTCATGATCGGCGACATTCTCGATGATGTCGGCAAGACCACGGCCGGCGAGATCGCGAAAACCGGCGTGAAGACCGGCTTCGTCAAGCTCGACGTCACCGACGACGCGCAATGGGAAAGGGCCGTGGCCGCGACGGTCGCAACGCTCGGCGGCTTCGACATCCTGATCAACAACGCCGGCATCGAGATCACCTCGCTGGTCAGCGAGGTCAAGGCGGAAGACGCGCTGCGGATGTGCAACGTCAACATCGTCGGCACCGTGCTCGGCATGAAACACGCACTGCGCGCGATGCGGCCGGGCGGGCCGGCAGGCAAGGGCGGCGCGGTCGTCAACATCTCCTCGGTCGCGGCAACCATCGCCTTCCCGAGCATCGCGGTCTATTCGGGCACCAAATCCGCGGTCGATCGCATGACCCGGGTCGCGGCCATGGAAGCCGGCAAGCTCGGCTTCGGCGTGCGCGTCAACTGCATCTATCCCGGTTTGATTCCGACCGACATGGGGATGCAGCTCGCCAACGACATCGTTCAGGTCGGGCTCGCGGCCGACATCAACGCGGCAGTCGGCTCTGTGGTCGAGCAGACACCGCTCGGCCGACTCGCCGAGGTTACCGATATCGGCGATGCCGCAGTGTTCCTCTGCTCGAACGAGGCGCGCTTCATCACCGGCATCGGACTGCCGGTCGACGGCGGCATGGGTATGTAGCTGGGCATGTAACAATCAACACGACAACAATCATTCTGGAGGATCGCAATGAGCGAGAAGAAGCCCGTCATCGTCTATGGCGCTTCCGGCTACACCGGCCGGCTGGTGTGCGAATATCTGCGCGAGTACAACATTCCCTTCATCGCCGCCGGCCGCAGTGCCGAGAAGCTCAACGGTGCAATGAAGGCGAACGTGGCCGGCATCGAGACCGCGGACTACGAGGTGGTGGAGGTGCCGCACACCGTGGCCGCGCTGACCGAATTGTTCAATGGCGCCTCGGTGGTGCTCAACACAGTGGGCCCCTTCGCCAAGTTCGGCGGCGAGGTGGTGCAGGCCTGTTGGGCTTCCAGATGCCACTACACCGACACCACCGGCGAGCAGGACTGGCTGATCACGCTCGAACAGGAGTGGGGCGCGAAGTTTGCAAATGCCGGCCTGCTGCTGGCGCCGGGCATTGCGCAGATGTACACCACCGGCGAGATCGCCGCGCAGCTGTGCCTGGAAACGCCTGGCCTCGACACGCTGGACATCGCCGTCTTCTGGGGCGGCAGCCCGACCATCGCCTCGACGGCGACCATCCTGGTCAACGCCGCGATGGCCAAGGCCTACTACCTGGAGCAGAACAAGTATGTCGAGCACCAGCCCGATGCCGGCCTCTACAGCCTCGCCATCCCCGGCCAGCACGAACTGGCTCTGGCGCTGCCCTGGGGCGGCACCTCGCACCCGGTGTGGTTCAAGCGCGATCCGCGCGTGGCCAACGTGAAGGTGCTGGGCGGCGTCTTCAACCGCGGGCTGATGCAGGCCGTGCCGCAGATCGTCGCTGCCGCGCTGGATGCGACCAAGGACATGAAGCCTGACGAACGCTACGCCGCGTTGGCGCAGACCGCCGCCGGCGTGATGAACAGCATGCCGCCGCGCGAGAATCCGCGCGTCAACAAGTCGATGGATTCGGTGTATGCGTCCGGTCCGCTGGGGCGCGCGCATTGCGTCATCAACGGCAACAGCAACTACAAGCAGACCGGCCTGATGCAGGCCTATGCCGCGGCGCACCTGCTGCAGCAGCCGCCCAAGCGCGTCGGATTCGCCTCCGGCTGCCAGGCGTTCGGCCATCATGAGCTGCTCGGGCAGTTGCGCAGCTTCGGCCTGGTCAGCAAGCCGATCCTGACCGTGCACGACTGAAGCATCAAAGTGGGTGGCGCGATCATACGCGCCACCTGCTTCCGTCCCGCGGGGATTGATCATGCGCTTCATCGACTATCTCGACAAAGGCGCCTCGCTCGGCGCCGATGCGCCATGCCTGACGATGGATGGCCGCGACCTCAGCTATCGCGAAGTCCAGCAGCTGAGCTATTGTATCGCGCGCGGGCTCGATCGTTCCGGCGTCGCGCCCGGCGAGAAAATCGCGATCCTCTCCGGCAACGATCCGATCGCCTTTGCCTGCGTGTTCGGCATCTCGCGCGCGGCTGCTGTGTGGTGCCCGATCAATCCGCGCAACGAGGCCGCCGAGAACAAGTTCATCCTCGACGCGTTCGATTGCAGCCTGCTGCTGTTTCATTCCAGCTTCGCCGCCATGGTCGAGGCGGTGCGGTCCGACCTGCCGAAGCTGCGCGCGCTGGTCTGCCTCGATGCCGAGCTACCGTTCGCGCCATCGTTCGAAAATTGGCTCAACGGCCTCGCCAACGATCACTACCAGCGCGCGGCGGTCGACGATCTCGCGATGATCCCGGGCACGGGCGGCACCACCGGCAAGCCCAAGGGCGTCATGCTGTCGGGCCGCAACATCGAGACGATGACCGCGCTGACGCTAATCGGCTATCCATTCAAGGGCCGCCCGATCTATCTCGCGCTGGCGCCCCTGACCCACGCTGCTGGTGTACTGTGTTTCCCGATCATGACCCGCGGCGGCCGCATCGTGATCATGCACCACCCTGACATCGGCGAGTTCCTCACGCTGATCGCGCGTTACCGCGTCACGCACACCTTCCTGCCGCCGACCGTGATCTACATGCTGCTCGACCATCCGAATCTCGATTCGGCTGATCTCACCTCCTTGCAATGCTTCTGGTACGGCGCGGCGCCGATCTCGGCGACGCGGCTTGCGGAGGCGCTGCGACGGATCGGGCCGATGGCTCAGCTGTTCGGCCAGACCGAGGCGCCGATGATGATTTCGACCATGGCGCCCGACGAGCATTACAATCCGGACGGCACGATCGCGATGGAGCGCCTCGCCTCGGCCGGGCGGATCAGCCCGCTGGTCCAGGCCGGCATCATGAATGGCGATGGCCATCTGCTGGCGGCGGGTGAGCGCGGCGAGATCGTGGTGCGCGGCTCGCTGGTGATGGACGGCTATTACAAAAACCCCGAAGCCACAGCCGAGGCCTCGACACATGGTTGGCACCACACCGGCGACATCGGCTACCTCGACGAGGACGGCTATCTCTTCCTTGTCGATCGCGCCAAGGACATGATCATCACCGGCGGCTTCAACGTCTATTCGATCGAGGTCGAGAATGCGCTGCGCGCCCATCAGTCGGTACAGGATTGCGCCGTGATCGGTCTGCCCGACGACAAATGGGGCGAGCGGATCGTCGCCGTGGTACAACCCCGCGCCGGTCACAGCATCGATGCGACGGAGCTCGCCGGTTTCGTCAAGCAGCGGATCGGCAGCGTCAAGGCGCCGAAGCAGATCGAGGTCTGGGACGACCTTCCGCGCTCCAAAGTCGGCAAGGTGCTGAAGCCCGACATCCGGGCGCGGCTCGCCGCCCTTTTGAGCAGTTAGAGCGCTTTCGAGCGGAGTGGATATCGGTTCGCGTAAAGAAAACGCGTCAAAACAAAAACCAGGTCCGTTACGCCGAAATCGCCTTCGATATCGCACTGCGTTTAAAGCTCGCTATTCGCTGAACGTCGGCGTAGTGTCGCGCCATCACCGTCCTTCCCACGGCTTCGATCGGTGACTGAGGGTAACGAAACGCTCCCGCCAAAGAGGAGGAGCGTGCGTGCCGCGATTTCGTCTGGCCGACATGAATACGCTTGTCGTCGCATTCGCGCTCGGTACATTCGCGCAAGGCGCGCTCGCCGCAGAACCGAACTGTCGCACGATCGAAGGCACGGGCCCGCGTCTCGCCTGTTACGACGTTGCGTATCCTCCGAAGCCGAAGGAGCCACCAGCGGCCAATAACAGCGTGCCGCGTGCCGCATACAATGATCCGTTGATTGCAGAAGACGCCCGGATCGCGGCGAAGCTCAAGAATATCTGCCGCGGTTGTTGAGGTCTGCGCGGAAGCGGGAGACGGAGAGGGTACCGCCCTACGCAAAGGTTGCTATCGGGTGCGCGAGTAGCCACTTGATGAGATGACGTAGTCGGATCGTTGCGACAGCGCCTGTCGCGAAGCGCCATTTCTTCGCCACGCTATGTCTTAGCCACGCCAGATATCCCGAACGAAATCGACCAACGGCATGTCGCTTCGGCGTGCGCGTTACGGGTCAGGACAATTCATGACAATCGAGCATGCCTCGGTACAGATCGCCCGCATGACGCCGCTCCGCCGTATCGCCATTATCGGCAACTCGTTGCCTCGTCGATGCGGAATTGCAACCTTCACGACTGACCTGCGGAACGCGATATCGGTGTCGTGTCCGGATTTGGAGGCTCGCATCGTGGCAATGACCGATCGCGGTCAAGCCTATGATTATCCTCCGGCGGTCGCTTTTCAGATTAAAGACGGCAACATCGAAGACTACACGCGCGCCGCGGATTTCCTCAACGCCGGTCAGTTCGACACCGTGTGCCTGCAGCACGAATTCGGGATTTTCGGCGGTGAAGCCGGTGCCCATATCCTCGTGCTGTTGTCGCGCCTCACCATGCCTGTCGTGACGACGTTCCATACCGTGCTGGCCAATCCCACGGTCAAGCAACGGACGGTGATGGAACGTATCGTCGATGCGTCGTCGAAGGTCGTGGTGATGGCCCACAAGGGCCGCGAGCTATTGCGCGACGTCTATCGGGTGCCGGACGACAAGATCGAGGTCATCGCCCACGGCATTCCCGACGTCGCCTTTGTCGAGCCTGATGCAGCGAAGGCGAGGCTGGGATTTGAGCGAAAGTCGGTCATCCTGACGTTTGGCCTGCTGTCACCGAACAAGGGCATTGAAGTCATGATCGACGCCATGCCGTCGATCCTGAAACGCTGTGCGAATGCGGTGTACGTCGTGCTCGGAGCAACGCACCCCAATTTGGTTCGAAACCAGGGCGAGGCCTATCGCGAGGGCCTGAAGGCGCGGGTGCGCGAACTCGGGATCGACGACCACGTCGTGTTTCTCGACCGGTTCGTCGATCTCGCCACGCTGCTCGAATTCATCTCGATGTGCGACGTCTATGTCACGCCCTACCTCAACGAGGCGCAGATGACGTCGGGAACCCTGGCCTACAGCTTCGGACTGGGCAAGCCGGTCGTTTCCACGCCCTACTGGCATGCACGGGAGCTGCTGGCTGACGGATGCGGCGTTCTGGTGCCTTTTGGCGACGCTTCGGCGATCGGCAGCGAAATCGCAAAATTGCTTACCGACGACGCTCGCCGGCAGGCGATGTCCAGGCGCGCTTATGCCGCGAGCCGAACGATGACGTGGGAGCGCACCGCCGAGCGCTACATGTCCGTCTTCGAGAATGCACGGCAAGCGAACCGGCCCAAGATCTTCGCGCGCTCCGACATGGGCGCGCCGGAACCACGCGGTCCCGCGCCGCCGGATATGCAGATCGGCCATTTCCTGTCGATGTGCGACGATACGGGCCTATACCAGCACGCGGTCCATTCGGTGCCCGATCGCGCGCACGGCTATTGCGTCGACGACAATGCTCGCGCCTTGCTGCTGGCCTGCGCGCTGAACAATCCAGGTGAACAGCCGCTGCCCGATGTCTTGACGACCCGCTTTGCGGCTTTCGTGCAGCATGCTTGGAACCCTGACACCAGGCATTTTCGCAACTTCATGGGCTTCAATCGAACCTGGCTTGAAGACCGGGGCTCCGAAGACAGTCACGGGCGAACGCTATGGGCCTTGGGGGAGGCCGCGCGCAGTGATGCAAGTCCATCGCGGCGCCGCTGGGCCACGGCCTTGTTCGCCGAGGCATTGCCGACCGTGGAGAGCTTCCGTTCGCCCCGAGCGTGGGCTTTCGCGCTTCTGGGCCTGGACGCTTATTGCGTCGTCGCTCTGGACGATCTCCACGCCAGGGAAGTCCGGCATTCTCTCGCCGACAGGTTGATGTCCTGTCTGGCGTCGGTCGAGACGCCGGACTGGGTGTGGTTTGAGGACGGGCTCGCTTACGACAACGCGCGACTGCCGCAGGCCTTGATGCTTGCAGGCATGGCGACGAAAACGCCAAAATACCTCGATGCCGGATTGCGGTCTCTGCGCTGGCTCATGACGCAACAAACGACACCGGCAGGTCATTTCCGGCCGGTCGGCACCGCCGGTTTCGGCGAGCAGCGGCAACAGCCCCGTGCCTTCGATCAGCAGCCCGTCGAAGCGACGGCGACGATCGCCGCCTGCCTGACGGCGTGGCGCGCGAGCGGCGATTCCGAATGGAAGGCCATGGCAGCGCGCGCGTTCGGCTGGTTTCTCGGCAGCAACGATCTGTCCGTGGCGCTGGTCGATCCGCACACCGGGAGTTGCCGCGACGGATTGCACCCCGATCGCGCCAATGAAAACCGCGGGGGCGAGTCGGTTGTTTGCTATCTCCTCGGACTCGCCGAGATGCGTCAGCTTGCGCGCGTGAGTACCAGCCTGACAAAGCCCGCTGCCTTGCGCGCTGTGGGCGCCTGAATTTCACTCCTATTCCAGCAAGCCGAGGATACCGTGTCACAAGCTACCTTCCTGAACCGGCAGGCGCTTTATTTGCGCCCCGATCCCGCACGGGTCATCGTGCGGCCGTTCAAGCCGACGACTGAACCGCGCGATCTGAATCCGACCGACAAGATGCGCGCAAATCATATCGTCGACCGGGTTCTCGCACTCGATTCGGAGGCCGTCGCCGCTCAGCTCGCCGACGTCCTGGATAATTTCCTGGGTCGACATCGGAATTTGTTGGCGACCTTCGAGGCCCGCGCGGATGAGATGGAAGACGCTCTTGCGGCCCACGGCGTGTTCTCGAAGACCCAGCGTCAGCTGGTGGGCGCCTATTTTCTCAGCGAATATTCGTTCGAAGCTTCCGCCTTGTTCAATCCCAGCATCGTGCCGCATCCCGACCAATCTGATGCGCCGAAGGGCGGCACGCGCGTTATCATCAGCCTGCGTGCGATCGGCGAAGGGCATGTGTCGTCACTGACATTTCGAACGGGAGCGATCGAGGCCGATGGCAGCCTGACTGTTGATCCGACGGCTCGCCTCGCCTCGGTTCCCCGGATTTCCAATCGTGTCTCCGGGCCGGACGGCGAGTCTGTCGAATTGATCTTCAAGCCTGAGGAAGATCTAAGCGAGCGCGTGATCTTTCCGGTGACCGAATCCCAGTCCAACGGCATCGAGGATGTACGCTTTGTTGAATTTGCCGACGGCGATCGGAAGACCTACTACGCGACCTACACGGCCTACAGCGGACGGGCGATCCGTTCTGAGTTGATCGAGACCAGCGATTTCATGTCGTTCCGACTGTCGCCTTTGCGGGGTGCTGCGGCGCGCAACAAGGGCATGGCGCTGTTCCCGCGCAAGATCGACGGCAAGTATGCCATGATCGCACGACAGGATAACGAGAACCTGTATCTGATCTATTCGGGCGACCTCTACTCGTGGGAGGACGGTCAGGCTATTCTGAAGCCGCAATTTCCCTGGGAGTTCGTCCAGATCGGCAATTGCGGGTCGCCGATCGAGCTTGATGAAGGTTGGCTGCTGCTGACGCACGGTGTCGGCCCGGTCCGCAAATACTCGATCGGGGCGGCGCTGCTCGACAAGCGCGACCCATCGAAGGTGCTGGCGCGCTCGAGCGAGCCGCTGTTGCGGCCTGAACCATCCGAGCGCGAAGGTTATGTTCCCAACGTCGTCTATACCTGCGGTGCGATGAGGCACAATGACCTGATTGTTTTGCCTTATGCCGTGTCGGACACCTTCTCCAGTTTCGCAACCATCAAGATTTCCGCGCTTATGGAATCGATGAAACGCTGAGCGCGGCTTTCGCAATCGTTGGCGTCAACCGCGTTTCCCGACAGGTCAAAGGAGCGTTCATGGCCCGCGAAACAACCTACGTCGTGCAGGCATTCAATGCGGGCAAGGGCGGATATCTGAAGCCCGACTCTCCAATCGTCTGCAAGTCGGCAAGTGGAGCTCTGCGAACGGCGGAGAGACTGGCTTTGAGCAAGCTCGCCGTCGTCGCGTTCTCGTCCACCGGCGATCCCGAGTTTGGCGATTATGACGATGAGCCTACGGTGTTCTTCCGGAAGGGTGATCTCCCGGCTGCCTTCGATTGAGTCGTTAGGAGATGATGACTTATCCTCGACGTGTCATCATGCTCCAAGTTGCAAGCGACAAGCTATTGCGGAGGATCCCGGGTGAACGAGCGACTTGAAACACTGAAGAAGGCCCGTGGCCGCATGATCGAGGACAGGGACACGCACGCGAAAGTGCTGGCGGCTCCGTTTGATCGTGAAAAGGCCGAACGCGCACGCAACAAGTTCGTCGAGCTTCAAACGCTGATCGACGCCATCGACCGCGCCATCGCCGGAGAAAACTCTGCATTGGATGGGTCAAAGGGCGACAAAGGCTGAGAAGAGAGCTTCATGTCGAAGCGCATCGACAAGTCATGGACCGTCTTCGTCAGCATCGAAAATGTCGAGCACGACAGATGCGTGGATATGTTTTCCAGATCGGATGGCAGCTACGGATTCGAGGAATTCAGGCGGGACATCGAAGATGCCGGGCAATGGACGCCCGTCCAGTATTATTCGGGCGTTAGCTACGCTTCAGCAACTGATGCCCTGGACACCGCCGAACGATGTGTGTCCTGGCTGGTCCAGGTGCTCACCGAGAGGCCGGACCTGAGGACGCGTGTCGGTTTGGGCTAATCGCGAAGCAGATCGCATCATGCTCTGTCGCGTCGCAGGTCACCCACAAAAAAATGCGCGGGCCGCCTCGACCGGTGTCGAGGCATGCCCGCGCATCTGAACTCGCGGATGAACTGTCAGCCGGCGCTCAGTGGACGCTGACGGCCTGTAGCTCGTTGCTCCAGGCGTTCGCGACGGCGGCTTCGCGGCTGTCGGTCAGCATGATCGGGGTGCCGTCGGCGGCGTGAAGCGCAAACAGCTTGAGGCCCGGCGCAATCTTGGGTGCCTCGGGAAACAGTCCCGGCACATCCTCGGAACGGACCTGCTTCACATAGGCGATATGACCCTCGCCCAGATGGGCCAGTGCTTCCGGCGTGACGCTGTCGGATTCGATGGTGGTGGTGCTCATGTCACTCATGGTCTCGACTCCTCAGTCAGATAAGCGGTCGAGTCCGCTCCTGGTTTCTATTATTCGTGCTCATTGATAGCGATTGTCTTAACGACCCGTTCAGGTTCTGGCCTGGCGAGGTCGATCGACAACAGCCCGTTCTTCAGATCCGCGCCCAGCACATGCATCCCCTCCGCCAGCACGAAGGTGCGCTGGAAGTGGCGCGCGGCGATGCCGCGATGGATGTATTGCCGGGCCTTGTCGTCCTGCTGGCGGCCGCGGATAACGAGCTGGTTTTCCTCAATGGTCACATCGAGTTGGTCGCGGGTAAACCCGGCCACCGCCAGCGTGATGCGCAGGCGTTCGGGTGCACCGTTGGACCGGTCACACCGTTCGATGTTGTAGGGAGGATAGCCGTCAGCGCCCTTCACGACCCGATCGAGCGCACGCTCGATTTCGTCGAACCCTAGAAGGAACGGACTGGACAACGATGGAACACGAGACATTACAAAGTCCTCTCGAAGCGACTTTGAGGGGCCCTTGCGGCACCCCATGCAACCGGCGGGCCCGTTTGGCCTCCGGTCAATCGTCAATATGGGGGTGATTTGGACGGGGTTCAAGCATCTCAGGAATCAGGCTTAATTGCTCTTGAACATTGCTTTTCCGTCATGGCAGGCAGGCCGGCCGAGCGCCTGAGCCGGAATCAAGGGGAGTTACCGCTCGCGCGTGCCGCCCGGGATGACCACGTGCGGGACTCTCAGCCGACCCGTTTCCGGCCGTCAGCCGTGAACAGGTGCAATTTGTCGCGGGGGGCAAGCGCCCGGATCTGTTCGCCGATGGCGGGTCCGGTGGCGCCGGGAACCCGGACGATCACCTCGCCGGGCGGCAGTTCGCCCGGGTTGGCGGCGACCCCCTGCTCCGCGCGCTGGCGGCTGCCATAGACGAAGGTCTCGGCGCCGACATGTTCGATCGCCTCGACCGTCAGGTCGAGCGCGACGCCGCCGGATGCGGTCTCACTGGAGAGGACAAAATCCTCCGGCCGGATCCCGAGGATGCCGGCGCCATCGGGGCCTGCGATCTGGGATTTCAGCTCGTCCGAGCCGAGCGGCATCAAATTCATCGGCGGTGCCCCGATGAAGGAGGCGACGAAGGTGGTCGCAGGCTTCTGGTAGACGTCGAGCGGGTTGCCGATCTGCTCGACCTGGCCGCCGTTCATGACCACGAGGATGTCGGCGAGTGTCATTGCCTCCAGCTGGTCATGGGTGACGTAGATCGACGTGGTGCTGAGGCGGCGTTGCAGCTTCCGGATCTCGACCCGCATCGCGATGCGCAGCTTGGCGTCGAGGTTCGACAGCGGCTCGTCGAACAGGAACACTTTTGGTTGCCGCACAATGGCGCGGCCCATCGCGACGCGCTGGCGTTGGCCGCCGGAGAGCTGTCGCGGCTTGCGCTCCAGCATCGGCGCCAGCTCGAGGACGCGCGCGGCCTCATCGACCCGGGTCTTGACCTCGGCCTCCGCCATGCCGCGGTTGCGCAGGCCGTAGGCCATGTTGTTGTAGACGCTCATATGCGGATAGAGCGCGTAGTTCTGGAACACCATTGCGATGTCGCGATCGGCGGGCTCGATCTGGTTGACGATGCGGCCACCGATATCGATCTCGCCGCTGGAAATAGTTTCAAGGCCTGCAACCATGCGCAGGAGCGTAGACTTGCCGCAACCGCTTGGTCCGACCAGCACGCAGAATTGGCCGTCACCGACATCGACGTTGACGCCCTTGATAGCTTCGAAGCCGCCGGGATAGGTCTTGCGGACGTTGCGCAGCGTGACGTTTGCCATGAACTCTCTCTTGGAATTACTTTTCCGTCTCGACCAATCCGCGCACGAACAATTTCTGCATCGCGACGACGACGAAGATCGGCGGCAGCATCGCAAGCAAAGCGGTCGCCATCACCACGGGCCATTCGGTCAGCGCATCGGTCGTGGTGATCATCTTGCGGATGCCGACCTGGATGGTCTGCATGTCGTCGCGGGTGGTGATCAACAGCGGCCAGAGATACTGATTCCAGCCCAGGATGAACAGGATCACGAACAGCGCCGCCATGTTGGTGCGCGACAGCGGCAGCAGCGTATCCCAGAAGAAGCGAAACGGGCCGGCGCCGTCGATCCGCGACGCCTCCAGCAGCTCATCCGGCACCGTCATGAAGAACTGCCGGAACAGAAGCGTCGCGGTGGCGGAGGCGATCAGCGGCAGCGACAGGCCGGCGTAGCTGTCGAGCAGATGCAGGTCGGCGACGATCTTGTAGGTCGGATAGATGCGGACCTCGACCGGCAGCATCAAGGTGATGAAGATGATCCAGAAGATCGGCATCCGGAACGGGAAGCGGAAATAGACGATTCCGTAGGCTGAGATGATCGAGATCGCGATCTTTCCGACTGCGATCATCATCGCCATGATCAGCGAATTCAGCATCATGTTGAGGACCGGCTCGCGGGTCGAACCGCTCGTGCCCACGAACAGCGTCTGGTAGTAGGTCTCGAAGAAATGGCCGCCCGGCAACAGCGACATCTGGCCGTTGGCGATCGCCGCGTTGTCCTGGGTGGAGGCGACGATGGCGATATAGACCGGGAACGCGACGATCGCGATGCCGATCCACAGGATGACGTGAGCGACGTAGCGGCGAATGCCTTCTTCCTCGACCATCAGTAGGTCACCTTGCGTTCGACGAAGCGGAACTGGATTCCCGTCAGCACGATGACGATGACCATTAGGATGACCGACTGCGCGGCCGAGGAGCCGAGATTGCCGCCAAGCAGGCCGTCGGAATAGACCTTGTACACCAGCGTTTCGGTTGATTTTCCGGGGCCGCCGCGGGTCATCGTGTCGATGATGCCGAAGGTGTCGAAGAAGGCGTAGACGATGTTGATGACCAAAAGGAAGAAGATGGTCGGCGACAGCAGCGGAAAGGTCACGGTCCAGAACCGCCGCATCGGACGGGCGCCGTCGATCGCGGCGGCCTCGAACACGCTTTTCGGAATCGCCTGCAGGCCGGCGAGGAAGAACAGGAAATTATAGGAGATCTGCTTCCAGGCGGCGGCGAGGATGATCAGGAACGCCGCCTGGTCGCCGTCGAGCAGCGGATTCCAATCGACGCCGAGCGCGCGCAGATAGCGCGAGAGCACGCCGAGCGAGGGATGCAGCATGAAGATGAAGAGCACGCCGACGACCGGCGGCGCCACCGCATAGGGCCAGATCAGGAGCGTGCGGTAGAGCGTGACGCCGCGCAGCGGCTTGTCGGCCATGACCGCGAGCAGCAGCGCAAAGGACAGCGACGAGAAGGCGATCGCAAACGAGAACGCGAAGGTTCTGACGATCGCTTCGAAATAGGCCGCGTCTTTGAACAGTTCGAGATAGTTCTCGAACCAGACGAAGGTCGTCGAAAGACCGAAGGCGTCCTGCAGCAGGAACGACTGGATCACGGCCTGCGCGGCCGGCCAGTAGAAGAAAATCAGGACGATCGCGAGCTGCGGGGCAACCAGCGCGTAGGGCAACAGCTTTGATTGGAAAACGGATTGCTTTTGCATGACATCTTGAAAAATGGCAGGCCGCATGATGCGGCCTGCCGGGTCATCGGTCTAGTGTGTCATCTCAGTGAACGGCGGTTTTTTCAAACTGCCGCAGCATCTGGTTGCCGCGTTCGACGGCGGCATCGAGCGCCTGCTTGGCGGTCTTCTTGCCGGCCAGCGCCTGCTCGATTTCCTCCGACCACATATCGCGCAGCTGCACCATGTTGCCGAGGCGCAGACCGCGGGAATTCTCGGTCGGCTCCTTGTTGGTCAGCTCGAGCAGCGGGGTCTCGAGATAGGGCTGGTCCTTGTAGAAGCCCTCTTCCTTGGCCTTGGCATAGGCGGCCTTGGTGATCGGCAGATAGCCCGAGGCCTTGTGGATCCAGACCTGACGGTCGGTGTCCGACAGGAAGGTCAGGAATTTCGCCACGCCCTTGTATTCCTCGGCCGACTTGCCGCCCATCACCCAGAGCGAGGCGCCGCCGATGATCGAGTTCTGCGGCGCGCCCTTGACGTCGGGATAAATGGGCATCGGCGCCGCGGTGAAGTTGAACTTTGCCTGCGCCTTGACGTTGCCGAAGAACGACGACGAGGTCAGGTAGATCGGGCATTCACCGGAAGTGAAGCGGCCCTCGCCGGTGTTGGTGCGGCCGGCGTAGTCGTAGGTCTTGTCCTTTTGCAGCTCGATCAGGTTCTCGAGATGCTTGACCTGCAGCGGGCCGTTGAATTCGAGCACCGTGTCGAAGCCGTCGAGACCGTTGGCCTTGCTGGCGAGCGGCACGTTGTGCCAGGCCGAGAGCTGCTCGAGATTGACCCAGGTGACCCAGGATCCGGAGAAGCCGCAGGTGGCATAGCCGGCCGCCTTCAGCTTCTTGGCGTCATCGAACACCTCCGGCCAGGTCTTCGGAATCTCGGCGATGTTGGCCTTCTTGAACGCGTCGAGATTGACCCACATCACCGTCGACGACGAGTTGAAGGGGAACGACAGCATCTCGCCCTTTGAGGTCGAATAGTAGCCGGTGATCGCGGGCAGATAGTTGCCGGGATCGAACTTCTCGCCGGCGTCGGCCATCAGCTTGTAGACCGGTTTGACGGCGCCGGTAGCGGCCATCATGGTCGCGGTGCCGACCTCGAACACCTGCATGATGTGCGGCGCGCTGCCGGCGCGAAACGCGGCAATGCCGGCGTTCATCGTATCGGGATAGCTGCCCTTGTAGGTCGGGACGACCTTGTAATCGCTCTGTGCGGCATTGAAGTCGTTGGCGAGCTTGACGATGACGTCGTTATTGGCGCCGGTCATCGCATGCCACCACTGGATTTCCGTGACGGCCAGCGCGGGCGAGGCGCCGAATGCCAGTGTGACCGCGACCGCTGCCGCAGCGCCAAATTGCCGAAAACCCATCAAAAATTCCTCCCTTGGGATCGCCATCGATAAGCCGTTGCGCCTAGCAGCGCCGGATGACGTTCAAATGACCGTATAAGCCAGCCGATCGTAGGGGGGAAGCGAGGTCGGTGGGAAGCGGTAAAAAAGTGGAGCTTGCGGCCGCGCGCGTGCGGCGCAACGTCAGGGGTGACGCTGCGCCGCATCAGAGGTGCGATCAGCGCTTGCGCGTGGGGCAGACCACGCCCTTGTCGACCAGGGCGTTGATCTCGTCCTTCGAGTAGCCGAACTCGCCGAGCACTTCCGCGGAGTGCTGGCTGAACTTCGGCGGCGTGCGGCGCAGGCTCGGCTTGGTGCGCTCGAGCCGGATCGGCGAGGCGACGCCCTTGTACCAATCCTTTTCGATGACGTCGCCGCGATGGATGGTGTGCGGGTTGGTCAGCGCCTGGTCGATCTTCTGCACCGGCCCTGCCGGCAGGCCCGCGGCGAGCAGGCGATTGCACAGCGGCTCGGCCTCGTGCTGGCTGAACACGGCGGCCAACTCGGCGCGCAGCGCGTCGCGGTTGGCGATGCGGTCCTTGTTGCGGGCAAAGCGCGGATCAGTGCCGAGCTCGGGCTTGCCGATCTCCTTGGCGAGCTTGCGGAAGGTGCCGTCATTGCCGACGCCGATGAAGATGTTGTCGGTCCTGGTCGGGAAGATCGCGTAAGGCACGAGGTTGGGATGCTCGTTGCCGGTCAGCGACGGCGGCTTGCCATGCATGAAATAATTCGCGGTGTGCGGATGCATGATCGCAAGGCCGGTCTCATACAGCGTGGTCTCGAGGAATTGGCCGAGACCCGAGCGCTGCCGCTCCGACAGCGCCATCAGGATGCCGATCGCCGCATAGAGCCCGGTGGTGATGTCGACCAGCGGCACGCCAATCCGCATCGGTCCGCTCTCGGGCGAGCCGGTCGCAGCGATCATGCCGGTCATCGCCTGGATGATCGCGTCATAGCCGGGATTGCCGCCGCGCGGGCCGTCGGCGCCGAAGCCGGAGATGCGGCAATGCACGAGTCGCGGAAATTTGGCGCGCAGTACGTCGTTGCCGATGCCCCATTTGTCGAGGGTACCCGGCTTGAAGTTCTCGATCAGCACGTCGGCGGTTTCGAGCATCTTCATCAGCACGGCGCGGCCGCCCTCGGAGGCGAGATCGAGGCCGATCGAGCGCTTATTGCGGTTGATGCCGACGAAATAGGCGGCGTCCTCCTCGTGGAACGGAGGGCCCCAGTCGCGGACTTCATCGCCGGCGGGCGGTTCGACCTTGATCACGTCGGCGCCGTGGTCGGCCAGGATCTGGGTGCAGTAGGGGCCGCCGAGCACGCGCGTCAGATCGATCACGCGCAGTCCGGTCATCGCGCCCAAAGCCGCTGGGGTATTCATGGAAGCAACCTTCGCTCAGATGGGATCGTCAATTAGGGGTCCCAGAGCTAACGGTGTTCGCTAGCGCCAGCAATGGGCTGGCGTGCAAAGGCACATGCCGCCGCAACGCAAATGGCCCGCCGTGGGGCGGGCCATTCCGTGTAATGGATTTCCGAGATCGGCCTTGACTTAGACGACGGTCAGCTTGACGTCGATATTGCCGCGGGTCGCGTTCGAGTAGGGGCACACCTGGTGGGCCTTCTCGACCAGGGCCTCGGCCTCGGCGTGGGGAAGGCCGGGCAGGGAGACGGCGAGGTCGACGGTCAGGCCAAAGCCGCCGGCCGCGCGCGGGCCGATGCCGACGGTCGAGGTCACCGCGGCGTCGGCGGGAACCTTGGGGCCGCCCTGCGAGGCGACGAATTTCATGGCACCGATGAAGCAGGCGGCGTAGCCGGCCGCGAACAGCTGCTCGGGATTGTTGCCGGCGCCGCCGCCACCACCGAGCTCCTTCGGGGTCGTGAGCTTGACGTCGAGCGCGCCATCGAGGGTCGCTGCATGGCCGTCACGGCCGCCGGTGGCCTTGGCGCTGGTCTTGTAGAGCACGTTCACAGACATGGTGGTCTCCCTTGGCTTGGTTTCGATGGATAATGTATTGCACGCAATTAGATTGTATGCAATATAAAATAGATGGCCTCACATTTAATTGTTCGCAATTGAATCGCGGCTTCAGGCGGCCCAGAATGAACGCGGAATGTGACAGCTTTTGACGGGATCTCCCATGGTCAGGAAACAAACCGCGGCGGACCAGGCGCTGCGGCTCGACAACCAGATCTGCTTCGCGGTCTATTCGACCGCGCATGCGTTCAACCGCGTCTACAAGCCGCTGCTCGACCGGCTCGGCCTGACTTATCCGCAATATCTGGTGATGCTGACGCTGTGGGAGCGCGACGGCGTTCCGCTCAAGGACATCGGCGAACGGCTGTTTCTGGACTCCGGCACCCTGACGCCGCTCCTGAAGCGGCTCGAGGCGGCGGATTTGATCAAGCGAACCCGCAGCACTGTGGACGAACGCCAGGTGCTGATCGCGCTGACGCCGCAGGGCCACGCGCTGCGCGACAGGGCCAAGGCCGTGCCGCAGTCGATCCTGGCGGCGTCAGCCTGCTCGGTCGGCGAATTGCTGGCGATGAAGGACGAGATCGTCGCGCTGCGCGACCGGCTGAATGCGGTGCTGAAGGAGTAAGGGGGCGAGAGCCCGGCTTCGCCCTTCGGGCTACGCCGCGGCAGCCTTCGCTACGAGAGGGCTTGCCGCGCCGAAGCTGGCGAAGCCAGCGAAGGCTGGTGGAGCCAGGCGGGATCGAACCGCCGACCTCTTGCATGCCATGCAAGCGCTCTCCCAGCTGAGCTATGGCCCCGTCACAGTACTAGCGGCATGGTCTCTCGGACCGTGCTCCCGCGGGTCTTGGGCGACTCGCGGGGGAGACCCAGAACACAGTTCTGGGTCGATCTCAAGTCTCTTCGTCGCCTCCGACGTCACCAATGATGTCGGTCACGTCCTCATCGCCCTCTTCCTCGTCGGCGATGAAGGTCGAATCATCGTCATCATCGTCGTCGATGGTCTCATCGGCCTCGATGTCGTCCTCGGATTCGGGAACCACGGCCTTGACCTTGCCGGAGTTCTCCTCGGCATCGGCTTCCTCGAGCGAGACCAATTCCTCGGCTTCCGCCGGCTCCGGCGTGTCGGCTGCGGCTGTCGGCGCCGCCGCGGCGGCAGCGGCACGGCCTCGCGGCGGGGCAACTGGCGCGATCGGCACGACTTCGCCGGTGTAGGGCGAGATCACCGGACTCTTGTTCAGGTCGTAGAACTTCTTGCCCGTCGTCGGGCAAATGCGTTTGGTTCCGAGATCGGACTTGGCCACGTGGTGATCCTGGGAATTTTGCTGAAAAACGGTGCTTCACTTGGCTAGTTGAGGCGCTGCTGTCAATAGCGCTTTGCGCGCATTCGACGGGCGCGTGACGCGGTGTTGCCTATGTGATACCTGCCGCGGCGCGAGAGGACACAATATTGGCTCATTCTGACACCCCGACCCCGCTGGAATCCCGCGCGAGCGGCCCCTTGGCCGGCAAGGTCCGCGTTCCTGGGGACAAATCGATTTCCCACCGCGCCCTGATCCTCGGAGCGCTTTCGGTTGGCCAAACCCGCATTTCCGGCCTTCTGGAAGGCGAGGACGTGCTCAATACGGCCAAATCCATGCAGGCGCTGGGCGCCAGGGTCGAGCGAACCGGCCCGTTCGCCTGGACGGTCTCGGGCGTCGGCGTCGGTGGCTTCGCGCAGCCGGCCACCGCGCTCGATTTTGGCAATTCCGGCACCGGCTGCCGGCTGGTGATGGGGGCGGTCGCCGGATGCCCGATCACGGCAGTGTTCGACGGCGACGCCTCGCTGCGCACCCGCCCGATGCGCCGGATCCTCGACCCGCTGGAACTGATGGGCGCCAGGACCAGCGATATAAGGGAAGGCGGCCGGTTGCCGCTGACGCTGAGCGGCGCGCGCTATCCGGTGCCGATCGTCTACAAGACGCCAGTCGCCTCGGCCCAGATCAAGTCCGCGGTGCTGCTGGCGGGGCTATCTGCACCCGGCATGACGACCGTGATCGAGCAGGAAGCCAGCCGCGACCATACCGAGCTGATGCTCAAGCATTTCGGCGCCGAGATATCGTCGGAGAAGGAAGGCAGTCATGGCCGCAGGATCACGCTGTCAGGCGAGCCCGAGCTGCACGGCGCAGACGTCGTGGTGCCGGCCGATCCGTCCTCGGCGGCATTCCCGATCGTGGCGGCGCTGATCGTCGACGGCTCCGACGTCGTATTCTCCGACGTCATGACCAATCCGCTGCGCACCGGCCTGTTCACAACGCTGCGCGAGATGGGTGCGTCGATCGAGGAGAGCGAGGTGCGCGGCGACGCCGGCGAGCCGATGGCGCAGTTGCGCGTGCGGGCCTCGAAGCTGCGCGGCGTCGAGGTACCGCCGGAGCGCGCGCCCTCGATGATCGACGAATATCTGGTGCTGGCGGTTGCAGCGAGCTTCGCCGAGGGCACCACGATCATGCGCGGCTTGCAGGAATTGCGTGTCAAGGAATCCGACCGGCTCGAGGCCACCGCGGACATGCTGCGGGTCAACGGCGTCAAGGTCGAAGTCTCCGGCGACGATCTGATCGTCGAAGGCCGCGGCCATGTCGAGGGCGGCGGCCTGGTCGCGACCCACATGGATCATCGCATCGCGATGTCGGCGCTGGTGATGGGCCTCGCCTCCGACAAGCCGGTCAAAGTCGACGACACCGCCTTCATCGCCACCAGCTTTCCGGATTTCATCCCGATGATGCGTTCGCTCGGAGCGGATTTCTCATGATCATCGCCATCGACGGTCCCGCCGCCTCGGGCAAGGGCACACTCGGCAAGCGGCTCGCCCATCATTACGGCTATCGCCATCTCGACACCGGCGTGATCTATCGCGCCGTCGCCCATACGCTGATGGAGGCGGGCGCCGACCTCAACGATGAGGCGCTGGCGGTAGCCGCGGCGCTCGAGCTCGATCCCGAGAGATTCGGCAATCCGGTGCTGAAGACGCAGAAGGTCGGCGATGCCGCATCTGTGGTCTCGGCGTTTCCCCGGGTGCGCGAGGCGCTGGTCAGCTTCCAGCGTCAGTTCGCCGCCGATCCGCCCGGCGCGGTGCTCGATGGCCGCGACATCGGCACGGTGATCTGCCCGGATGCCGACGTGAAGATTTTCGTGATCGCCGACCCGCGGGTGCGCGCCCAACGACGGACGCTGGAGGCCCGCTCGCGCGGCGAGGACGCCGACGAGGACGCCGTGCTGGCCGATATCCTCAAGCGCGACGAGCGCGACCAGAACCGATCGACTGCGCCGTTGCGTGCGGCGCCGGACGCCCACACGCTGGACAATTCCTATCTCGACATCGAGGCCGGCGTCCGCGCCGCCATCGCCATCGTCGAGGCGGTTCGCGCCAAGCGCTGATTCAGCCAGTGCTTCACGCCAAAGAGCGCGATGACAGGGTCATCGCGCTCTTTGCTACATAACGTCCTGGCTACATAACGTCCCGATGGATCAGTTCTTTGACCAGTAGCGGTCGAACGGTAGCTCCTGATCGGCCATCGTCAGAAGCGGCTGATCGACCTGGATCGAAGCAGCATGCTCGGTCGAAACGGCGCCAGGCATCGCGGCGACGGCATTTCCCAGAGTCAGGACGGCAATCGCCGCCAGCACCACAAAGCTTTTCATTGGGTAACCCCCCTGTTTTGAACGGTGTCATCCTGTGGGGGCCTGCTTAAGGGTGGGTTCCGGCCCAAGCCTCACCGAAGTCCGACGCCGGTCATTTCACTTGGCGCGGTCAACAACGCGTTGAAATGCAGGATTTGAGGGCGCTATCAGGCTTAAAGCCTCGTAAATTGGGCATTTCCAGCTTGCCCAAAAGCGGCCTCGGGGCTATATCAGCGCCGTCCGGGCCACCATCGACCATGTCGAGGCTGTGTCCGAGCGGGCCGGTGACGGGTTTTAGCCCCAGCCGCATCAGGAGGAACGCCCGCTCCCGGTCTTGAAGTCGATAATTCTCGTTTCAGGTCCCGGATCAATCAAACGTACCGAACGTGCAGTTTTACTGCCGGCCCGCTGTTGCGCCTCCCGCAACGAGCGGTCGTCAGGGTTTGCGGAACCCTGACACTTCACGCGCGGTGCGCCCAACAACCCTAACAGCCGGCGAGATTCCGCATCTGGAGAACAAATGGCTTCGAATTCTGCTGCTTCCTATAGTCCGACCCGCGACGATTTCGCCGCGATGCTCGATGAGTCCTTTGCCGGCGGCAATTTGCAGGAAAGCTCCGTCATCAAGGGCACGGTGGTTGCAATTGAGAAAGACATGGCCGTCATCGACGTCGGCCTGAAGACCGAAGGCCGCGTCGCGCTGCGCGAATTCGCCGGCCCCGGCCGTGAAAGCGATCTGAAGGTCGGCGACACCGTCGAGGTGTTCCTCGACCGGATCGAGAATGCGCTCGGCGAAGCCGTGCTGTCGCGCGACAAGGCGCGCCGCGAAGAGAGCTGGGGCAAGCTCGAGAAGGCCTTCCAGAACAACGAAAAGGTCAACGGCGTCATCTTCAACCAGGTCAAGGGCGGCTTCACCGTCGACCTCGACGGCGCGGTCGCCTTCCTGCCGCGCTCGCAGGTCGACATCCGTCCGATCCGCGACGTTGCGCCGCTGATGAACAACTCGCAGCCGTTCCAGATCCTCAAGATGGACCGCCGCCGCGGCAACATCGTGGTGTCGCGCCGCACGGTTCTCGAAGAGACCCGCGCCGAGCAGCGCCAGGAACTGGTGCAGAACCTCGAAGAGGGCCAGGTGATCGACGGCGTGGTCAAGAACATCACCGATTACGGTGCGTTCGTTGATCTCGGCGGCATCGACGGCCTGCTGCACGTCACCGACATCGCCTGGCGGCGCGTCAACCACCCGACCGAGGTGCTGACGATCGGCCAGACCGTGAAGGTCAAGATCATCAAGATCAACCACGAGACCCACCGCATCTCGCTCGGCATGAAGCAGCTGCTGGACGATCCGTGGCAGGGCATCGAGGCGAAGTATCCGCTCGGCGCCCGATTCACCGGCCGCGTCACCAACATCACCGACTACGGCGCGTTCGTCGAGCTGGAGCCGGGCATCGAAGGCCTGATCCACGTCTCGGAGATGTCGTGGACCAAGAAGAACATGCACCCCGGTAAGATCGTTTCGACCTCGCAGGAAGTCGAAGTGCAGGTTCTCGAAGTCGATTCGGTCAAGCGCCGCATCTCGCTCGGCCTCAAGCAGACCATGCGCAACCCCTGGGAAGTGTTCGTCGAGAAATTCCCGGTCGGCTCCACGGTCGAAGGCGAAGTCAAGAACAAGACCGAGTTCGGACTTTTCTTGGGCCTCGACGGCGACGTGGACGGCATGGTGCATCTGTCCGACCTCGACTGGAAGCTTCCGGGCGAGCAGGTCATCGACAACTTCAAGAAGGGCGACATGGTCAAGGCCGTGGTGCTCGATGTCGATGTCGAAAAGGAGCGCATTTCCCTCGGCGTCAAGCAACTCGAAGGCGACCCCTTCGCGGAGCCGGGCGACGTCAAGAAGGGCGCTGTCGTGACCTGCGAAATCCTTGAGGTCAAGGAAAGCGGCATCGAGGTCCGGATCTCGGGCACCGAGTTCACCACCTTCATCAAGCGGTCCGAGCTGGCCCGCGACCGCAACGACCAACGCGCCGAACGCTTCGCCGTCGGTGAGAAGGTCGATGCCCGCGTCATCCAGTTCGACAAGAAGGCCCGCAAGGTGCAGGTCTCGATCAAGGCGCTGGAAGTCGCCGAAGAGAAGGAAGCCATCGCGCAGTACGGCTCCTCCGATTCGGGAGCCACGCTTGGCGACATCCTCGGCACCGCGCTGAAGAATCGCGGCGGCGACAAGTAAGCGTTCGCTCAATCCGAGTGATCAACGAGGCCCCGGCGCACGCCGGGGCCTTTTGTTTTGCGGGTCCCGTTGGCTCCCGTCCCGGCTACGGTTCTGCGAGCCTTGTTTTCTTCATATTGCACCGCAATTGATGTATTTGATTAGGGCTATAGTGACGCTGCGACTGCAAAACGCGCGGGACGTATTTGGAGAGATTCGATGTCGCTGGATTCAGACGTGATCGTCGATCGCCGCCGTATCAGGCGCAAGCTGACGTTCTGGCGCGTCACCGCCGCTCTCGTTGCGATTGCGGCCATTGTCGGTGTGGCTGTGATCGCCAGTGGCGGGCGCGGCATGTTCGCAGCACCAGGTGCGATCGCGCGCGTCACCATCGAGGGGCTGATCCGCAGCGACCAGGAGCGCGTCGAGGCGCTGAAGCGGCTCGAGACGTCGCAATACGCGGCGGTCATCGTGCACGTCAACTCGCCCGGCGGCACCACCGCGGGCTCCGAGCAGCTCTACGACTCGCTGGTGCAGCTGAAGGCCAAGAAGCCGCTCGTTGTCGTCGTCGAGGGGCTGGCCGCGTCGGGCGGCTACATCACCGCGATCGCGGCCGACCACATCGTCGCGCAGCAGACCTCGCTGGTCGGTTCGATCGGCGTGCTGTTCCAGTTCCCTAACGTGTCCGAACTGCTGAAGACCGTCGGCGTGAAGATGGAAGAAATCAAATCTTCGCCGCTGAAGGCGGCGCCGAACGGCTTTGAGCCGACCAGCCCGGAAGCGCATGACGCGATCGACGCGCTGGTGAAGGACTCTTATGCATGGTTCCGTGGATTGGTGAAGGAGCGGCGCGGCATGGATGACGCGCTGCTGCAAAAGGTCGCGGACGGACGCGTCTTCACCGGCCGGCAGGCGGTCGATCTCAAGCTGATCGACCAGCTTGGCGACGAGAACACCGCGATCGCCTGGCTTGTCGCCGAGAAGAAGGTCAAGAGCGACCTGCCGGTGCGCGACTACAAGCTCAATCCGCGCTTCGGCGACCTGACATTCCTGCGCACCGCGGCGTCCGTGACAGCAGATGCGCTCGGTCTCGGCGCCATAGCGCGGCGGATCGAGCAGGGCGGGATGGTGCAGGCGGTCGACCGGTTTGGGCTCGACGGCATGCTGGCCCTGTGGAGCCCGGCCGGAACCAACTGATCTGCACGGAGGCGTGCCTTTTAGGCGCTTCCCGCTCTGCGGGAATTGCCACATGCCCTGTTTGGGCTATTTGTCACGCGATTTCACAGCACCCAAAATTGATTTAGCGTCTTGACAGTGCAAGGCATTTTCACGGAAATGGACTTCCGCGATATCCCGGATCCCACTGTCAATGATCAAATCCGAACTTGTTCAGCGTATCGCCGAGCACAACCCGCACCTCTATCAGCGGGATGTCGAGAACATCGTGAACGCGATTCTCGATGAGATCGTCGCTGCGCTGGCACGTGGCGACCGCGTCGAGCTGCGCGGTTTTGGCGCGTTTTCGGTCAAGCACCGCCCGGCGCGGGCAGGCCGCAATCCGCGGACCGGCGAGCATGTGCCGGTCGATCAGAAGAGCGTGCCTTTCTTCAAAACCGGCAAGGAGATGCGCGAGCGTCTCAATCGCGACGAAGCGGATGCGTCCGAGGTCGACGCGCCGAAGGCCGACGCGTAGCGCGACATCAGGCGCTGCCGTGCTGCGGGCTGTGCGCCCGTGCGTTCTCCATCGCACCGAGAGATGGTCATGCGAAAGTTCTTCACGGCACTGGTCGTCATCCCGCTCGGACTGATCGCCATCATCTTCGCGGTCGCCAACCATCATTGGGTGACGGTGTCGTTTGATCCCTTCAATTCCACCTCGCCGGCGATTGCAGTCACGCTGCCGCTGTTTGTCGTCATCATCGTCTCCGCGATCCTGGGCGTGATCGCTGGCGGCATGGCCACCTGGTTCCGGCAAGGGCGCTGGCGCCGCGCGGCCCGGCAGCACGAGGCTGATGCCCGTCAGGCCCGCGCCGAGGTGGCCGATCTCAGGGCCGCGGCGGTCGCCTCCCGGGGCGACGCGCAGCGGCTTCCAGGCCCGGCCCAGATCGGCTTTTACGGGTCCGCCGGGCGAGACAAGCAGGGCGCGACGTTGTAGAACCCGCCCCGTCGGACCGGGGCGCGCCCCGGTTCCGGCTGCCCGAAAGCCCGTTTGTGAGACCCGTTCCAAGACTATGTCCCTGCTCGTCAAAATCTGCGGCCTGTCCACGCGCGAGACGCTCGACGTCGCGCTTTCGGCCGGTGCCGATATGGTCGGGTTCGTGTTCTTCTCCCCGTCGCCCCGCCACATCAGCCTCGAGGTCGCGCGCGATCTCGGCAGCCGCGCCAAGGGCCGCGCGGTGAAGGTCGCGCTCACAGTCGATGCCGACGACGCCACGCTCGAAAACATCATCGAGACGCTGCGGCCGGATATCCTGCAATTGCACGGCAAGGAAACCGTCGCGCGGCTGCGCGACATCAAGCAGAAATTCGGGCTGCCCGTGATGAAGGCGCTGCCGGTCGAGACTGTGGCCGACCTCGCCCCGCTGCCAGGCTATGCCAGTGTCGCCGACCGCATCCTGTTCGATGCCCGCGCGCCGAAGGAGGCCACGCGGCCCGGCGGGCTCGGCGCTACCTTCGACTGGCACGTGCTGGAAAATCTCGATCTCGCTTTGCCGTATATGGTCTCGGGCGGGCTCTCCGCCGACAACGTCGCCGAGGCTGTCAGGGTCACCCGTGCCGGCGGCGTCGATGTGTCGTCGGGCGTCGAGCGTTCGCCCGGCATCAAGGATCCCGAACTGATCCGCGCCTTCATCCGCGCCGCGCGCGCAACCGACCCTTCTTCACCTCTCCCCGTTTACGGGGAGAGGTCGACCGCGCAACGCGCGGGCGGGTGAGGGGCATTGCCACGATGATCGAGCAAGTGGAGAGACCCCTCACCCCAACCCTCTCCCCGCAAGAGCGGGGCGAGGGAGTGGAAACAGCGCCGCGACGCGGCAAGAAGAACTGATGGTTCGATGAATCCAAACCTGCCCAATTCCTTCCGCAGCGGGCCCGACGAGCGCGGGCATTTCGGCATTTTCGGCGGACGCTTCGTCGCGGAAACGCTGATGCCGCTGATCCTCGAGCTGGAAAAGGCCTATGCCGAAGCCAAGGCCGATCCGGCGTTCCAGGCCGAGATGAACGGCTATCTGAAGGACTATGTCGGCCGGCCCTCGCCGCTCTATTTCGCCGAACGGCTCACCGAGCATCTCGGCGGCGCCAAGATCTATCTGAAGCGCGAGGAGCTCAACCACACCGGCTCGCACAAGGTCAACAACGTGCTCGGCCAGATCATGGTCGCGCGCCGGATGGGCAAGAAACGCATCATCGCCGAGACCGGCGCCGGCCAGCATGGGGTTGCGACCGCGACGCTGTGCGCCCGCTTTGGGCTCGAATGTGTTGTCTATATGGGCGCGGTCGACGTCGCGCGGCAGCAGCCCAATGTGATCCGCATGGAGATGCTGGGCGCCACGGTGATCCCGGTGCAGTCGGGCGCGCGCACGCTGAAGGATGCGATGAACGACGCGCTGCGCGACTGGGTCACCAACGTGCACAATACGTTCTACTGCATCGGCACGGTCGCTGGTCCCCACCCCTATCCGATGATGGTGCGCGATTTCCAGTCGATCATCGGCCATGAGACCCGCACGCAGATGCAAGAGGCCGAGGGCCGGCTGCCGGACTCGCTGATCGCCTGTATCGGCGGCGGCTCGAATGCGATGGGCCTGTTCCACCCGTTCCTCGACGATCCCTCGGTCGAGATTTTTGGCGTCGAGGCGGCCGGCCATGGGCTGACGCAGCTGCATGCGGCATCGATCGCCGGCGGCCGCCCGGGCGTGCTGCACGGCAACCGCACCTATCTGCTGATGGACGGCGACGGCCAGATCGAGGAAGCGCATTCGATCTCGGCCGGGCTCGATTATCCCGGCATCGGCCCCGAGCATTCCTGGCTGCATGAGACCGGCCGCGTGACATATCTCTCGGCGACCGACGAGGAGGCCTTGGCTGCCTTCCAGCTGCTGTCGCGGCTGGAGGGCATCATCCCCGCGCTGGAATCGGCGCACGCCATCGCGAAATTGCCGGAGCTCGCGCCACGGCGGCCGAAGGATCATCTGATGGTGGTTAATCTCTCTGGCCGCGGCGACAAGGACGTGCCGCAGGTCGGCGACATCTTGAAGGGCAGGAAGACGTGACCACCCGTATCGACGCTACCTTCGCCGAGCTCAAGAAGCAGGGCCGCTCCGCCTTCGTCACCTTCGTGATGGCCGGCGATCCCGACCCCAAGACTGCGCTCGACGTCATCAAGGCGCTGCCGAAGGCCGGCGCGGACATCATCGAGATCGGCATGCCTTTCACCGATCCGATGGCCGACGGCCCGTCGATCCAGGCCGCGGGCCTGCGCGCGCTGAAAGCCGGCATGACGCTCAGGAAGACGCTGGAGATGGTCCGCGGCTTCCGCAAGGACGACGATGCTACGCCGATCGTGCTGATGGGCTATTACAATCCGATCTACATCTACGGCGTCGACACATTTTTGGTGGACGCGAAGGCTGCCGGCGTCGACGGCCTGATCATCGTCGACCTGCCGCCGGAAGAAGACACAGAGCTCTGCATCCCCGCGATGAAGGCGGGGCTGAACTTCATCCGGCTGGCGACGCCGACCACCGACGACAAGCGCCTGCCGGCGGTGCTCGCGAACACCTCGGGCTTCGTCTATTACGTCTCGATCACCGGCATCACCGGTAGCGCATCGGCCGACACGAATGCGGTTGGGGAAGCTGTCGCCCGCATCAAGCGGCATACCAAGCTGCCGGTCTGTGTCGGCTTCGGCATACGTACGCCCGAGGCGGCGCGCGCGATTGCCGAAAACGCCAACGGCGCGGTGGTCGGCACCGCCCTGGTCGATGCCATCAAGGACAGTCTGGATGCCGAGGGCCGCGCGACGTCCAGGACTGTGACGGCGGTGGCGGATCTCGTGTCGTCGCTGGCCCAGGGGGTCCGGGGCGCCAAACAGGCCGCAGAATAAGCCACAATTTGCGGCAACAACGCCGCTGATGGCAGCTTGCCGGGTTTCGGCCGGCCCGCCATATATCCATATGATGCGGGACCGACCCGCATGTCGGAGCGAACCATGAATTGGCTCACCAACGTTGTCCGGCCGAAGATCCGCAACATCCTGCGCCGCGAGACGCCGGAGAATCTCTGGATCAAATGTCCGGATTCCGGGCAGCTGGTGTTCTACAAGGACGTCGAGGCCAACCAGTTCGTGATTCCCGGTTCGAATTACCACATGCGCATGGGCGCGGTGGCGCGGCTGAAGTCGACCTTCGACAACGAGACCTGGTTTGACGTCGCGCTGCCTGAGGTCACGGCCGACCCGCTGAAATTCCGCGACGAACGCAAATACGTCGACCGCATCAAGGACGCCCGCACCAAGACCGGGCTGCATGACGCGATCAAGGTCGGTTACGGCAAGCTCGAGGGCGCCGGCGTCGTGATCGCGGTGCAGGATTTCGATTTCATGGGCGGCTCGCTCGGCATGGCCGCCGGTGAGGCCATGGTGCGCGGGCTCGAGCTCGCGGTCGAGAAGAAGTCGCCCTTCGTCGTGTTCGCGGCCTCTGGCGGCGCGCGGATGCAGGAAGGCATTTTGTCGCTGATGCAGATGCCCCGCACCACGGTCGGCGTGCAGATGCTGCGCGAGGCCAAGCAGCCCTACATCGTCGTGTTGACCAATCCAACCACCGGCGGCGTCACCGCGTCCTATGCGATGCTCGGCGACGTTCAGATCGCCGAACCCGGCGCGTTGATCGGCTTTGCCGGCGCGCGCGTGATCGAGCAGACCATCCGCGAAAAGCTTCCCGAGGGATTTCAGCGCGCCGAATATCTGCGCGAGCACGGCATGGTCGACATGGTCGTGCACCGCCACGAGATGCGGGCCACGCTGGCGCGGCTGTGCCGCCTGTTCACGAAATCGCCGGCGCTCGACACCCCGTCGAAGCCTGCGGTCGTCGTCACCGAGCCGGCCCAGATCGTCACGGCGCCGGAGACGGTGCCGGCTGCGCCCCACGCGTGACCGCGAGCGCCGCCTCATCGCAGCCCTCGTTCGAGGCGCTGATCGCGCGGGTGTCGGCGCTGCATCCCAAGCGCATCGATCTCAGCCTCGATCGCATGCTCGCGCTGATGGAGCGGCTCGACCATCCCGAGCGCAAGCTGCCGCCGGTCATCCATGTCGCCGGCACCAACGGCAAGGGTTCAACGATCGCCTATTTGCGCGCGATCCTGGAGGCCGCCGGCCTGCGCGTCCACGTCTTCACCTCGCCCTATCTGGTGCGGATCAACGAATGCTACCGGCTGGGCGCAGTGGGTGGCGGTAAGCTCGTCGGCGACGACGAGCTGCGCGCGACCTTCGAACATTGCGAGCGCCTCAACGCCGGCAACCCCGTCACCATCTTCGAGATGGAAACGGCTGTTGCCTTCAGCCTGTTCGCGAAGCACCCGGCTGACGTCGCGCTGCTCGAGGTCGGCCTCGGTGGCCGGCTGGATTCCACCAATGTGGTCGAGACGCCGCTGGCTTGCGTGATCGCGCCCGTCAGCATGGACCACATGGAGTTCCTCGGCGACACGTTGCCATTGATCGCCGGCGAGAAGGCCGCGATCATCAAGCACAAGGTGCCGGTGATTTCTGCAGAGCAGGCGCCGGAAGCGATGACGGTGGTCGAGGCGCAGGCCAATCGCATGCGCGCGCCGCTGCACGCGGCTGGGCAGCAATGGCATGTCAGCGTCGAGCGCGGCCGGCTGGTCTATCAGGACGAGCGCGGCTTGATGGATCTCGCGGCGCCAAAACTGTTCGGCCGTCACCAGTTCGACAATGCGGGACTGGCGATCGCGACGTTGCGTGCAATCGACGCGTTCAAGCTCAACATCGCGGCCTACGAGACCGGCATCGTCACTGCCGAATGGCCGGCGCGGATGCAGCGGCTGGTCTCCGGAACGCTCGTCAGCCAGGGGCCGCGAGGCTGCGAGATCTGGCTCGACGGCGGGCACAATGCCGAAGGTGGCCGGGTCGCCGCGGCAGCTCTCGGCGATCTCGAGGAGCGCGTGTCGCGGCCGCTGGTCGTCATTGCCGGCATGATGGGCAACAAGGACGCGGGTGCCTTCCTCGCCAACTTCGCCGGGCTGACGCGCCATATCATCGCAGTCCCGGTGCCTGGACGTGACAACGGCATGCCGCCGGATCGGCTCGCCGATGCCGCCCGCGCGCTCGGCATGCGCGTCGAGAATGCAACCGGGGTCGACGTCGCGCTGCAGCGGCTCGCCGCGCTGGCCTACGAGGTGCCGCCGCGGATCCTGATCACCGGCTCGCTCTATCTCGCCGGTCCGGTGCTTGCCGCCAACGGCACGCCTCCTGCATGATCCATCTCGTGTCCCGGACGCGGTGCAGCGCGTAGCGATGCTCCGCAGAGCCGGGACCCATCTCGACGCAATGGGCCCCGGCTCAGCAGCGCGCCACTGCGTGCTGCGCTGCGTCCGGGGCACGCAAGGGGGACGATTGAGATCATGCGTTTTGCGGCCATCGCCGACATCCACGGCAATCACCTCGCGCTTCAAGCCGTGCTATCGGACATTCGCTCGCAGGGGATTTCCGACATCGTCGATCTCGGCGACATGCTGAGCGGACCGCTCGATGCACGGCCGACGGTGGATATCCTGATGGAGCTCGGCGCGGTCCATTTGCTCGGCAATCACGACCGCTATCTGATCGACCGCCCACATGAGAAGATGGGCTCATGGGAACGGTTGGTCCATACCCAACTCGAGCCGCGGCATCTCGACTGGCTGCGCACGCTGCCGACGAATTCAGTCTATCGCGACCAGGTCTTTCTGTGCCACGCAACGCCCGCGGATGACGAAACCTATTGGCTAGAGACGGTGCTGCCGAACGGCGAGGTCTGCATGTCGTCGTTGGAATCGATCGAGGCGAGGGCCGTTGGCGTGGCGCAGAAGCTGATCCTCTGCGCCCATACCCACATCGCCAGTGCGGTCCGGCTTCGCGACGGCCGGCTGATCGTCAATCCCGGCAGCGTCGGCTCGCCCGGCTATCGCGACACCCATCCACACCCGCATGTCGTCGAGGCCGGCTCGCCCGACGCGCGCTATGCGATCCTCGAACAGGTCGATGGCGACTGGCAGGTGACCTTCCGCCATATCCCATACGACCACGAGGCGATGGCGGCGCTGGCGCGGCAGCACGGCAAGGCCGAGATGGCGTCGGCGCTGGCGACGGGATGGATCAGGTAGCTTTCGTCGAGTCGCTGAATGATGACGATAGGGCACCGCCGCCGTGACGCGCTTCGTTTCGCGCCGGCTGTTCCGCTACCGGCGGCTCTTCGTCGCGGAATCGCGCGGGGACCAGCCGCGTGCGGTCGACCGTCAAATCGAAGATGTCGAAGCGGTTGTAGTAGCCGACGACATCGTGAAACTGCTTCGGCTCGATGCAGCGATTGAGGTCGAGCTGCGCATACGCGATGCCCTCCTCATCCTGCAGCACGTCGCCAAACACTTCGCCGGTCGGATCGACGAAAAAGCTCGACGCGCGCGGCGTATGGTCGATCACCTCTGCGATTGTGGGATCGCGTTCGATCAAGAAGGCGCGCATGACTGCGTCCATGTAGCCGGCGGTCACGATGCCAAACGCCTTGGCTTCGAAACAATGGGCGCTGGCACGGATGCGGTTGGCGGCGACATTGTTGAAATTGCCGCCGCCTTGCGGACGTCGTGTTGGCCACATCGGCGGCCAGCTCGAGACGTGCACCTGCTCGCCCTGCGCCATCAGCGCAAAGCGTGCCAGCGGGTTGGTGTTTTCGCCGCAGATCAGCCCGCCGATCCGGCCGAGGCGCGTCTCCGCGACCTTGAGCCCCGCGCCATCGCCAGATGACCACACCAACTTTTCATAGAATGTCGGCACCAGCTTGCGATGGTGCACCAGGATATCGCCGGTCTCGCCGATTAACAGGTTGGAATTCCACAAGCCGCCGGCGCTGACGGCAGAACGTTCGCTGATCCCGATCGAGACGGTGACGCCGAGCGCGCGGGCCTCAGCGCAGAGCTGCGCGACTTCGGGGCCGTCCACCAGCACGGACTGCTCCGCCATGCGAACGAACAGATCGTGATTGTCGATCGGCGGCCACAGCGCGGCCCAGACCGGAAAGGCCGGAATATAGGTTTCGGGGAAGGCGATCAGCTCGGCGCCGGCCCTGGCGGCCTCGCGGATGATTGCAACCGCCTTTTCGGTTGTAGCCCGGCGATCGAGAAAGACAGGTGCGGCGTGGACGGCGGCCGCCTTGAAGCGAGGAAGCATGGCTGAAAAATCCGGCACCAAAAGGGACCGAAGCGGTATCATTGCGGCCCTCGTCAAGCGCATCGGAATTGTCGCAAGGCTCGTTGCGGAGGATCGGAAGCCTCGCCTTGGAACGGGAATTGCGTTGCCGAGGGCAGAAGAGGACGCCGAAACCGGAGACCAGAATGTTCGATACCCTGAACTGGGACGATTTGCGGGTATTTCTCCATGCTGCCCGCGCCGGAAATCTCAGCCAGACGGCCAAGCGGCTGCGGCTTGACCACTCCACTGTCAGCCGGCGGATCGCCCAGATGGAGGCGTCGCTCGGGGTTGCGGTGTTCGAGCGCCACCGCACGGGTCTCAAGCTGAATGAGATCGGCGAGCGGCTGCTGCGCCATGCCGAGCGGGTCGAGAGCGCGGTGATCGCCATTCGCGAGGAAGCCAGCGCCGGCGACACCGAGGCCCTGGTCGGGACGGTGCGCCTCGCCACCATGGAGGGAATCGCCTCGCTCTATCTGGCCGAGCGCTTCGCCAATCTGCGCCGCACCGCGCCGCAACTGACCGTGGAGCTCATCACCTCGGCGCAGACGGTCTATGTCCACAAGCGCGAGGCTGACCTTTTCGTTTCATTCTTCCAGCCTCCCGGACCGGGCCTGATCTCGGAGCGGATCGGCAAATTCCGGCTCGGCCTGTTTGCAAGCCAGGCCTATCTCGACAGCCACGGCATGCCCGCAAGCCTGCGCGACCTGCAGGACCATTGGTTCGTGTCCTATGTCGGAGACCTGATCCAGGTCGAATCGGTGCGCTGGCTCGCCGACGTCATCGAGGAGCCGAAAGTCGCGTTCCATTCCAACAGCATGATCGCGCAGATGAACGCAGCGGCGGGTGGTCTCGGCATTGTCATGCTGCCGAGCTTCGCCACGAACAACCGGCCGGACCTCATTCCCGTGCTCCCCGGCATTGCCACGACCGCGCGCGAAGTCTGGCTGAACGTTCACGGCGACCTGCAATTCGCCCCGCGCATCCGCGCCGTCCGCGCCTTTCTCAAGAACACCCTGAAGCGGGATCCGGATATGCAGGTGACGCTTGCGGACGCCGTGCCGCAGCCGCGCACGGAAGATTGCAAAAATCCGTAGTTCCCTTCCCGGAGGGCGCGGCTGAAGCTTGACGGATGAGCGCAGGGCAACGCGCATTTCGCAAGTTTTGAGGAAGCAATATGAACGCGGTTATTCCCGGGAAAGCCGATCCGATGCCGAGCGGCGTCGCTTTGGCCAGGAAGCGGCTGTCGGTCGCGCTGGTGCTCAGCGCCGCGATGATCGTGATCTATTTCGGTTTCATGGGGCTGTTTGCGTTCGACAAGCCGCTGCTCGGCACCATCCTGACCCCGGGCTTGTCGCTTTGCATCGTACTCGGCCCGCTGGTCATCATCTCCTCATTCCTGCTCTGCCTGATCTACGTGCTGTGGGCGAACCACGTGTTCGACCCCGGCATCCAGAATCTTCGCTAAGGGGAAGCGACAATGGGCAGCAGCACGCTTTCGATCGGGTTCTTCTTCGCTTTCATGGCACTAACCTTGGCGATCACTTATTGGGCCGCCCGGCGCACGCGCACCACCGAGCATTTCTTTGCCGCCGGCGGCCAGATCACACCGTGGCAGAATGGCTGGGCGCTGGCGGGCGATTTCCTGAGCGCAGGTGCCCTGCTCGGCATTGCCGGCATCGTCACATCGAACGGGTTCGATGGCATGATCTATTCCATCGGATGGCTGGTCGGATGGCCGATCATCCTGTTCCTGATCGTGGAGCCCTTGCGCAATGTCGGCCGTTTCACCTTTGCGGACGTCGTGGCCTATCGCTTGTCGCAGCGGCCGGTGCGCCTGGCCGGCGCTGTCGGCACGCTCGCCGTGATCCTGTTCTATCTGATCGCCCAGATGGTCGCGACGGGGTCGCTCATCAAACTGCTGTTCGGCCTGCCTTACACTTGGTCCGTGGTCGTGGTCGGGAGCGTCATGCTGATCTATGTCCTGTTCGGCGGCATGCTGGCGACGACATGGGTGCAAGTCGTCAAGGCTGTGCTCTTGATGGGCGGCGGCATGGTGCTCGCATTTCTCGTCTTGACCCATTTCGACATGAACCCGCTGAAACTGTTCGCTGCAGCATCCGAGAAATACGGTCCCCAGGTGCTGCAGCCGGGATCGAAGGTGGTCTCGGGCCAATGGGATGCCATCTCGCTCGGGCTCGGCCTGATGTTCGGGACCGCGGCGATGCCGCATGTGCTGATGCGGGCCTATACGGTGAAGGATTCCAAGGCGGCGCGGCTGTCGATCCTCTATGCGACGGGGATCATCGGCGTCTTTCACCTGATGGTGTTCATCATCGGCTTTGGCGCGATGGTCCTGATCGGGCCCGACGTTGTGGCGAAGGCCGGAGGCGGTGGCAACATGGCAGCGCCCCTGCTGGCGCTCGCCGTCGGCGGCAACGCCTTTTTCGGTTTCATCTGCGCGGTTGCCTTCGCGACGATGCTCGCGGTGGTCGCCGGCCTGACGCTGTCGGGCGTCGCCACGATCTGCCACGACGTCTGGACCAACGTGGTCAGGAACGGCGAGGCTTCCCAGTCCGAGCAGCTCAAGGTGGCGCGCGTGGCGGCCGTCGGCATTTCCATCCTTGCGATCATTCTAGGCGTCGCCTTCGAAGGTCAAAATGTCGCCTTCATGGCTGGGCTCGCCTTCTCGATCGCCTGCGCGGCCAATTTCCCTTCGCTCGTTCTCGCCATCACGTGGCGGCGCTTCACGACGCCGGCAGCGGTCGCCAGCATTCTCGTGGGCACGCTGAGCTCGCTGGTCCTGATCTATCTCTCGCCGACCATCCAGGTTGATCTCATCGGTAAGCCGATCGCCCAGATCGAGCATCAATGGTGGTTCGTATCGCTGCGCAATCCAGCTATCATCAGCATGCCGCTTTCCTTCGCCGTGGCGATCCTCCTCTCGCTGGTGACACGGGAGAAGAACGCGGATTCCACCTTCGATGAGATGCAACGGCGCATATTGCTCGGACCGCTCCAGCCGCACGCCAACGGAGAGGGCCAGACGATGAGCGCGGCCTGAATTCGGATCGCGGAAGCCGATCACAAAAACAAAACGGCCGGCGATATGCCGGCCGTTTCACAATCAGCAAATTCGAAACGGATCAGACCGCAGCGGTGATCCACTGCTGCAGCTTCGCCTTCGGCGCGGCGCCGACCTGACGCGAGGCCATCTCGCCGCCCTTGAAGATCATCAGGGTCGGGATCGACATCACGCCATACTTCGACGCGGTCTTCGGGCTCTCGTCGACGTTGAGCTTCACGATCTTGATCTTGTCGCCCATCGCGCCGGAAATCTCGTCAAGGGCGGGCGCGATCATGCGGCACGGTCCGCACCATTCGGCCCAGAAGTCGACGACCACCGGCCCGGTCGCCTTGAGCACTTCGGCTTCGAAATCGGCGTCAGAAACCTTGCCAACGGCCATGGGAGTACCTCGTTCGGTTGAAACATAAGGGCGCGACGGAGAATCGGCCCGGAAAGCATGCGGCAAACGTATGAACGCCCCCTTGCCGGGTCAAGCTCGGTCACGCTGTCCTGATCTTATGCCAGCCCGGCGTCCAGCGCGGGGGCGGAAATCTCCATCATTTCAGGTGTTTCGGTCCACAAAAGCGCGGCGCGGACGGCTAGCTGGGGATAAAGCTTCGACAGCACCGCGCGGTACAGCGCGAGCTGCCTGACATAGCCCCTCGGGGCCTCGGCGGCGGTTTTCGGCGGGGCGTGGTTGGTCTTGAAATCCACGATCAGAACCTCCTGGGGCGTCACCACCAGCCGGTCGATCTGGCCGGAGACCAGCGCCTTTGGCTGGCCTGACAGCTCCAGCCGGCCGACGATCGAGACCTCGGGGCGGCTTCCGGCCGCGAACACCGGGGCAAAGCGCGGATCCGCGATCAGGCCAAGCACCTGGGCTGCGAGCGCCGCGCGCTCGTCGTCGCTCCAACCATCGGCATTGCGCGCGAGATAGGCCAGCGCGGCGTCGTGGCGCCGCTCGGCGGCGACATCGGGCAGCGACTGCAGCAGCCGATGCACCAGCGTGCCGCGCTGCAGGGCGCGGGCGCGCAGCAGGACGGATTCGCCGGTCCGCACCTGCTGGCCGTCATGGTCAGCGGGATCGGAGGGGCGCAACAGACTTGGCGTGGAGGCTTCGGGCGCGGCCGGGGCGCGCAGCCATGGCGGCAGCGCCAGTGGCACCGCTGCCGCTGCCGCCGCCGCGCCGGTGGCATCGGCGACGTCCTCCGGTCGAGAATAGCGCATCACCTTGCCGGCCGGCGTCTCCAGCTCCTCGAGCTTGAGCCCGGAACTGGCGAGACCCTTGGTGATCAAATCGTACCAGGAGAATTTCCGAACACTGTTCATGTTACCGGGCATGCAGCCACCGACCACCAGCCGGTCGGCGGCGCGCGTCATCGCGACATAGAGCAGGCGGCGGTACTCATCCTCGGTGTCGCCGAGCATCGCCTTGCGCGCGTCCGCGACGCCGGGCGGGTCCTCTGCCTTCTTGCCCGCCCACACCACGACGCCGGGTGCATGCGGCGCGGCGTTGCCCTGCGGCAGATGGATCAGCCGCAGCCGCTGCGTATCCGACGGCGAGGTCGTGGTGTCGACGAGGAACACCACCGCGGATTCGAGGCCCTTGGCGCCGTGCACGGTCATGACACGGACCTCGTCGCGCGAAATCTCCATGTCGCGCTTCACCTCGGTGTCGGCCGCGCGCAGCCAGGCGACGAAGCCTTGCAGCGAGGCCGGCGCCTTGCGCTCATAGCCCAGCGCGAGCTCCAGAAATTCGTCGAGCGCGTCGTTGGCCTCATGCCCGAGCCGCCGCAGGATGCGCGCGCGACCGCCATCGCCGCCGAGCAGCCGGGCGTAGAAGGCGAACGGCGTCTCGTCGGCAAAGCGGCGCTCGCATTGTTCGAGACGTCGAAGCGCGGCCGAGAACCGATCATCGGTCGGCGCGTGCTTGGCGAGCGCGTCGCGCAGCGAGCCGCAGCGTTGCCAGGCCAGCTTGAACAGATCGTCGTCGGTAAGGCCGAACAGCGGGCTCTTCAGCGCCACCGCGAGCGCGAGATCGTCCTGCGGCAGCAGCAATGCATCGGCGAGGTTCATCAGATCGATGATCGCGATGTGCTCGGTCAGCTTCAGCCGGTCAGCGCCCGCGACCGGGACGCCGGCGTGCTTCAGCGCCTGGATCACCGCATCGAAGGCATTACCTCGCCGCCGCACCAGGATCAGCATGTCGCCATAACGCAAGGGGCGGCGCGCGCCTTCGCTGCCGGTCATGGTGCCGCTCTCGACCAGGCGCTTGATCTCGGCCTGGATCCGCTTTGCCAGCTTCACCTCGGGGCTCGTTATCGCGACGCCGTCGAACGGCGCGCGCCAGCCTTCGATGTCCTGGCGGTCGTCGGCCACTGCGAGATCCCAGAGCTCGATCAGGCTCGGGCCGGCGTCGGCCATCGCGTTGTGGATCGGATAGCCGTTCTCGACCGCGTGGATGCTGCGAAAGATCTCCTGCTCGCGAAATACATGGTCGACCGAATGCAGGATCGTCGGCCCCGAGCGGAACGAATAGGTGAAGGAGACCGGATCGAATTTCAGCCCGGCATCCTCGAACCGCCTTTGCAGCTCGCGGCGGCGCAAGTCGAATTCGCGCGGTGCGGCGCCCTGGAACGAGAAGATCGACTGCTTCTCGTCACCCACCGCAAACACGGTGCGCATCAGGCCGTCGCGCGCGCCGGCACCCGAAGTGAATTCCGAGATGATATGCGCAACGATGTCCCACTGCCGGGGGCTGGTATCCTGCGCCTCGTCGATCAGCACGTGATCGACGCCGCGATCGAGCTTGTAATGCACCCAGCCCGAGGAGACGCGGTCGAGCATGTCGAGCGTCTTGTCGATCAAATCGTCATAGTCGAGCAGGCCGCGTTCCAGCTTCTCACGGCGGTAGTTCGCGGCTGCCGCGGTGGCGATATGGATCAGCGCCTCGGTGCGGTCGCGGGCGACCACGGCGCGGCGACGCTCGATGAGCGGCAGGATACGGCGGATTTCGGCCTCGAACAGGCGGCCGATCGCGGGGTTGTTGTCGGAGAACTTCTTCGTCACCACCGACTTGCGGGGCGCGCGATCGGCCTCGGTCAGGAACACGGCGAGATAGGCATCGACCCGCGCGGCGTCGGTGAACACCAGCGCGGCGCGGAGCCGCGCCGCCTGGTCCTGATCGGACTTGCTGCCGGTGTCGAGAACGGCTGCGATTCCTTCCCATCCCGAACGCGCGAGATAGGGACCGTCGATGATCTCACGCTCGACGTCCTCGATGCGATCGTCGGGAGCGACGCCGAGCGCGGCCGACATCTGCGCGGCGGCCGCGGCCGCGCTGCCGGCGGCATCGGTCCAGGCCATAAAATGGTCGCGACTGAGACAGGCCTCGCGGACCACGTCCTTGAAGGTAACGTCGGCGGCGTTCGCCATCGCGGTCATCAGCGCGCGGCCGATCGGACTGTCGGGATTGCGCGCGGCGTCGAGAAAAACGGCCAGGTTGGCACGCTCCATCATCTCGTTCTGGTCGCGGTCGTCGAGCACGGCAAAGCGCGCCGGCACGTTGGCCTCGAACGGAAACTGCTGCAGCAGCCGGGTGCACAGCGCGTGGATGGTCTGCACTTTCAGGCCGCCCGGCGTTTCCAGCGCGCAGGCGAACAGTTTTCGCGCGTCGCGCCGGAGCTTTGGATTCGGGTGGGCGATGCCGGCATCGCGGATCGCGTCATCGAGCGCGGCGTCATCCAGCGTCACCCAGTGGCCGAGCGTCGTGAACACGCGTTCTGCCATGTTGGCGGCGGCGGCCTTGGTGAAGGTGATGCAGAGGATTTTTTCCGGCGGCACGCCGTTGAGCAACAGGCGGATCACCCGCTGCACCAGCACATGCGTCTTGCCCGAGCCGGCATTGGCCGACACGAAGGTGGACGCTTTCGGATCGGACGCGCGGGCCTGCGCGTCGCGCACTGCGGGCGGAATCGGGCGAGGTGCCTTCACCATTCCTCGATCCCCAGGCCGCCGGCGGCGGACCATTCCTTGATGCGGGCGAGATCGTCATAGGCGCCGTAGCGGTTCGCCCACATCGAGAGGTTCAGCGAGGTGTAGGCCTGTTGCTCGTCGTCGAAAGCACGAATCAGCGCCTCCAGCTTGTGACGCGCGCTGTCGGCGGCCTCATCGGGCGGCTGCGGTGTGTCGTTGGGGCGGATCTTCAGTTCCAGGGACCGCTGTTCGCCCGGCGGATTGTTGCCGCTCAGCCTGACATAGACGAGTTCGCCGACCGAGGAGGCGGCGGGAATATCGGCAAAGCCGCCCTCGCGCAGGATCGCTGCTTCCAGCGTGAGCTGCGGCGACAGGCCCATGCGCACCTGTTTTCCCGTGGGCGGCTGGCCGGTCTTGTAATCGAGGATCGCAAAGCTGCCGTCGTCACGCCGCTCGATGCGGTCGGCGCGCGCCGAGAGCACGAAGGTCCTGATATCGTCGAGCGGGATTCCGATCTCGCCCCGGGTCTCGGCCTTGATTGCAGCGATCTGACCGCGCCGTGCGGTCTCCCATTCGGCAAACCATGCGGCGATGCGCTGGAAGCGCGGCCACCACAACGCGCGCGCCTCGGGGCGCTCCATCAGCGGCGCGAAGTGCTTGCCGCCGATTTCGCGCAGCGTGCGCATGGTGTCGGCGGGCAGCGCGTCGGCATAGGATTGCGTGAATTCGCCGAGCGCTTCATGGATCGCAGAGCCGCGGTCGGCTGCCGACAGCGGCATGTCGACGGGATCGAGCGGGTCGAGCTTCAGGATGAAGCGTGCGTAGATCGTGTAGGGGTCGCGCAGCCAGTCTTCGATGGCGGTGACCGACATTTTCAACGGCCGGGTCTCGCGCGGCGGCCGGGGCTCCGGCTGCGGAACCGGCTCGACCTCGTCGGGACGATCGAGCTCGGCGGCATATTGCACATAGACCTCGCCGGCCGTTGTCGCCGCTTTCCACCGCTCTTCGCCCGCGACCGCTTCCAGCCGATGCAGGAAGCGCGAGGCGACCGCCGGCGCGCCGCCGACCTTGGCGGCGTGGGTGAGGATCACCTCGTCATGGCCGAGCAGTTGCGCGAAGTCATGCGCGGAGAGGCCGATGCGCCGCTCCGGCAGGTCGAGCCCGAGTTCGTGCCGCATCGGCCGGCTCAGCCAGGGATCGATCCGCGGCGCCGGCGGCCAGACGCCCTCGACCAGTCCGCCGAGAATGACGCGGTCGGATTCGGTGAGACGCGCCTCGAGCTGGCCGAAGATGTTGAGCTGCGCGCGAGCGGACTCCGGCCGCCGCACCATGCGGTCCGCAAATGCCGTCTGAAACACTTCGGGATAGTCGGCAAGCGGCGTCGCCAGCCCGTTCGGCTGTTGTTTTGCAAGCAGATCGTCGAACGACGCGGCCAAGGCCGCGCCGGCACGCTCTTCGAACACGCTGGCGACGCCGTGCTGGTCAGAGGACAACGCCAGCAACGCCTCGCGATGGCGCGATGCCAACTCGGCGAAGTCGTAAGGTTTTGACGACGCCATGCCCTCGAGCGGCGCCAGCGCCGCTTGCAGTTTTGCGATAAGGGCCTGTGCCTGATCGAGATCGCCGTCTCGCAAGCGCGCACGCTGTTCCTGCCGATGCAGCGAGGACGTCTCGCCGCTGTTAAGTTTGACGAGCTCGGCACGGAAGCGCGCGAAATCGCGCGCGAGGCCGGCGCTGCCGGCCTGTGGCCTTGTGCCGCGCAACAGTGCCAGCTCCAGAACTTCGATCGCGCCTTTCAACGCGCCATGTGCGCCGCCGAGCCGAAACAGCGGATGCTTGAGCAGCGCGAGCAATGTCGGCGGCTCCAGTCCTCTGGCCGCGGCCTCCGCGGTGAGGCGGGCGAACACGCCGGGCGAGCTCTCCATCAGCGCGTCACCGCCGGAATCGTCGAATTCCAGATTCCAGCGCGTCAGCGAGGCCATCACCCGACGCGCCAGTGCGCGATCCGGCGTGACCAGCGCGGCCGATTTGCCGAGATGCCGTGCCTCGCGCATCGCCACCGCGATCGCCAGCGCCTCCATCTCCGGATTGGGCGCCTCGACCACGGCAAGGTTGGTCATCCCGGCGGAGATGCGTTCGGCGATCTCCGGCCGTTCCAGCCGGTCGTGCCATTGTGCGGTGGCGGTCGACGGCCGCATCGTTTCCGACACCAGCACGTCGCGGCCGAGCGGCGCTGACGCCGCGAGACTCTCGACATCGCGTCGTTTGATGCCGAAGCGGTCGAGCAACGCATGCATCGCAAATTGCGGATGGTTCGACGACGGCGGCGTAGAGAACCGGCCATCCGCATTGCGCTCGCCGCCGATCGTTTGCCAGGACTCTTCGTCGAGATCGGTGTCGAGCCCCGGCAGCACCACCGCGCCGTTCGAAAGCTTCGCCACCGCATGGAGGAATTTTGCGGTCGCCGGCATCGAACCGGTCGAACCGGCCGCGATCACCGGGCCGGCGTGATGTGCGGTGAGCCGCGCCGCCTCCGCCTCGATCAGGAGATCGCGCCGTGCGGCCGGCTCGATCCTGCCTATCTCTTTCAGATAGTTCGGCCACGCGTCGCGCGCGATGCGCAGGAATTCGAGCGAATGCTGCCAATATTTATCGAGGTGATCCGGTACCAGTCTGTCGAGCGCGCGCCAGTCGACGCCACGCGTCACCATGTCATCCATGAGACGCGCGAGATCGCCGGCGAGCTGCAGCGTCGAGGCCGGGCCGCCGACCACCAGCGGCGACGACACCGGGGTCTTGGCCCAGGCCGCGACCAGATGCGCCAGCGTCAGCCGGCGCTCAAGTTCGCCGAGTTTTGGTGGAATGTCGAGCGGCGCGGTGCCGCCAACCTCCTCGGACGGGTCGGCGAAGGCGAGTTCGTCTTCATCGATGTCGCCGAGCGCGACGATGCGTGGCAGCACCGCGGCGTCCGAATCGAGCACGTCGAGGAAAATCTCGCGCGCCAGCCGGCCGGCGCGCCGGGTTGGCAGATAGAGCGTGGCATTGGCGAGTTTCGCGGCGTCGTTGCGCGCCTCGAATCCCGCGACCAGCCGGCCATCGACCAGGGCCGAGACAACGGTGCGCAGGAACGGCGCGGAGACGGGAACGCTGAAAACGCGCATGGGCTGCCTGATTCGGAACAGGCGCCAATATAGGGAGCGCCGACCGCCATTAGCCACCCCTGTCGTCACCCACATTGGGCCGGCGTTGCGTCAGCCCCGGAGCCGACGGGTGCAGCGGCTGACGGCATCCAGAAACCACCGCAGCGCCGGATCTGCACTGGCGCGTTGGCTATGGACGAGATCGATTGCAAAGGCGGGGATCTCGAAAGGTGGCGTGATGACGGCAATGCCGGCGACATGCGTGAAGCGTCGTGCGACGCGCTCGGCCATCGTGGCGACGAGATCGGTGCCGGCGACCGCAAAGGGGACGGCGACGACATGCGCAAGCGTCATCGCCACCCGGCGCTTCAGTCCGTGGCGCGCGAGAAGAGCGTCGATCACGCTTGGCAGGCCGTCGCCACCGGCGGACGAGAACAGAGCGTGCGGCAAGGCCGCATAGTCCGCGAGGCTCAGATTCTCCGTGCCATTCGCGCGTGTCGCGTCGCGGATGCAGACAAAGCGCTCCTCGAACAGCCGATGCCGAACGCAGCGCGGTGAATCCGGCAAATGGCCGCCGATCAGCGCATCGAGTTCACCGCGTTCGAGTTTTGCGAGAGCCGCGGTCGCATCGGTGAGCGGGCGAACGGCAAGGTCGATGCCGGGTGCCTCTCGGCGCAACAGACGGATCAGCTCCGGCACCAGGACCAGATCGCCGTAATCGGTCACGGCAATCGTGATGCGCCGTCGCGCCGTGGACGGATCGAAGCCGTGATCGGGCGCGAGCACGCTCCGGATCTGCTGCAGCGCTTCCCTGATCGGCCCTGCGAGCGCCAGCGCCTTCTCGGTCGGCTGCATGCCGGCGCCGGCGCGCAGGAACAATTCGTCCGCAAACAGCGCGCGCAGTCTCCTCAACGCGCTGCTCATGGACGGCTGGGCAAGCCCGACACGCTCAGCCGCGCGGGTAACGTGGCGCTCCTCCATCAGCGCCTCGAAGGCGACCAGCAGGTTCAGATCGACGGCAGCTAAATTCATGGAAGTAATAATGTGTATAGTAACAATCAATTTCAACAATGATTTGTGAGCGCCTACGCTCCGGACATGACGACACGGCGGAACGGGTTGAGGCGGGCGTTCGCGGGCTGGATGCCTCGCGGACCGACATTGCTGATCCTCGGGGTCCTGGCCGGGCTGGCCTTCCCCTCCTTGGCGGTGCCGTACGCCCGCTGATGGTGGCCGCGATCTTCGTTCTGGTCCTCGGCACCTTTCTTCAGGTCGACGGCGGGGCTTTCCGTCAAGCTTTGCGTCGGCCGACCGTTTGGCTGCTGTTGCCGGCGCTCGCCATGCTGGCCTGTCCGCTGCTGGTCGGCCTGGCAGCGCGCGGCGCCGGATGTCGCGCAGAGTTGATTGTTGCGCTGGTGCTGTCGGTTTGCGCGCCGCCGTCGAGCGGCACGGCGGCGGTCGCGCGCATGCTGGGCTTCGATGCGACCATCCCACTTGCCGTCACGCTGCTGTCGATGGTCGTCGCGCCGATCACCGTGCCGCTGATCGCAGCCGGGTTCGCGGGCCTCACGCTCGATCCGATGGCGCTGGCGACGCGGCTGGCCCTGCTGGTCGGCGGCGCGGGCGCGGTGGCACTGCTGCTGCGCCACCAAGCCGGCGCACAATTGGTGCAGCATTCGTGCATCATCGACGCTGCTGTACTTGCTGCGCTGCTGCTTTTCGCCATTGCCACCATGGCGGGCGTGCGGGCGCAGATCGAGGCGCAGCCGGCAGCCGCGCTCATGTGTGTCGGCCTTGTCTTCGCGTGCAATCTTGCCCTGCAAGTGCTTGGTGCCCTGCTCACCCCGGGCAGCCTGGCCGAACGGCTGACCACCGGGCTCATTCTCGGCAACCGAAATGTCGGGCTGGTCTGGTCCGCCATGGGCACGGCGGTGTCGCCGATGACGGCGCCGTTCTTCGCGGCCACACAGTTTCCGATCTACATGACACCGCGCCTGATCGAGATCATTGTTCGGCGCAGGCGAAAGGAACATTCTGCAGCATGAGCGCCACGATCCTTAACGAAGACCTTGCCGTCGGCTTTGCCCGCATCGCCCTCGGCCATGTGCAACGGGAATATCCCAATAAGCCGGACCATACGCTGGCCGGGCCGCAGGACGCGCGCACGCCGCGCGACCTGCATCCGGTGTTCTACGGCAGCTATGACTGGCATTCCTGCGTCCACGGCTACTGGCTGCTCGCCCGACTGCTGCGTCGCCATCCGCGATCTGAAGCTGCCGATGAGATCCGCGCGCTGTTCGACGAGCAGTTCGTCACCGAGAAGATCGCCGCCGAATGCGCCTACCTCGCGGCGCCGACGGCGCGCGGCTTCAAGCGGCCCTATGGCTGGGGCTGGCTGCTGAAGCTCGCGGCAGAACTTTCTTTGCTCGACGAGACGCGTTGGCGCGAGCGAGTAGCCCCGCTTGCCGACATCTTCGCGCAGCGCTTTCGCGATTTCCTGCCGCTCGCTACCTATCCGGTGCGCGTCGGCACGCATTTCAACACAGCTTTCGGGCTGCGCATGGCCGCCGATTATGCCGCCGCGACGCAGGACAGCGCGCTCAGCGCCCTCTTAGCTGAAACGGCCCAGCGCTGGTACGGGGCGGATGAGGATTGCCCGGCCTGGGGCGAACCAAGTGGAGACGATTTCCAGTCCTCTGCGCTCATCGAAGCGGAGTGCATGCGCCGCCTGCTGGCGCCGGATGCGTTTCTGCCCTGGTTCGATCGTTTCCTGCCGCGACTTGCGCGGCACGAACCCGCAACGCTGTTCCGGCCGGCGACCGTCACCGACCGCACGGACGGCAAGATTGCCCATCTCGATGGGCTCAATCTCAGCCGCGCGTGGTGCTGGCGTGCTTTGGCCGAAGCGTTGCCGGAAAGCGATACCCGCCGCCCGATCCTGCAGGACGCCGCACGACGCCATCTCGACGTCGGCCTGCCGCATATTGCCGGCGACTATATGGGCGAACATTGGCTGGCGAGCTTCGCCGTCCTCGCCATCGACGACGATCATTGATTCCGAGGCGTCAGACCGGCTTACGCGACGCTTTCCAGGAAGGCTTCCTCCGCGGCCTGGATTGCGTCGGGGGTTCCGACATGCATCCAGACGCCGTCGAGGCGCAGGCCGAACAGCCGCTCCTGGTCGTTGGCACGGTCGAACATTTTCGTCAGCGAGAACTCGCCGGCGGGGGCATCGGCAAACAGTGCTGGCGACATGATCGCGGCGCCGGCATAGACGAACGGCACCACCTGGTGCTCCCGCCGCTTGCGCAGCGCGCCGTCGGGCAGCATCGCGTAGTCGCCGCGGCCGCTATAGCCGATGCTTGAGGTGGTCGGCGCCATCAGCAGCAGGATGTCCATCCGCGCGGGGTCGAAGGCTTCGGCGAGCCGCGCCAAATTGGAGCGTACCCCGTCGATCCACATCGTATCGGCGTTGAGATGATAGAACGGCGCCTCGCCAAGCAGCGGCAACGCCTTGACGACCGCGCCGCCGGTGCCGAGCGCCTGGTCGCGCTCGTCGGAGATGATCACGCGCGGGCGGCTGCGGGTCTTGACGTGCTCGATGATCTGGTCGGGCAGGTAATGCACATTGACAACGGCTTCGCTGACGCCGGCGCCGGCGAGCTTGTCGAGCACGTGGTCGAGCAGCGGCTGGCCCGCCACGCTCACCAGCGGCTTCGGCATCGTGTTGGTCAAAGGGCGCATGCGCACGCCGAGGCCCGCGGCAAGCACCATGGCTTTGTGGGGGGTGACGTGCATCTTCCGGACAGTCTCGATCATGATCTCTCTACGCCGATCATATCACGGCGATTCGGCAAGCATATCGATCAGACGCCATAGTCATCGGACATGACGGCCTTAAGACGGCAACGGCGATAGAGGTTCAAACGTCAGCTTGCGCGCCGCGTTTGGCCGCTTTCTTCTTCTTGTCGCCTTGTTTCAGGAAATTGACGCCGATCTGATCGCCATTGACCCATGCCAGCTCGCAGCGGCGATAGGCCAATCCTGTGGACGACAGCAGCAGGAAAAATTCTTTCAAATGCAGGCCTACGACCGAGCCCTCGACGGTGAGCTTGGCGCCCGTCTCCGACACGTCTTCCATGGTGCAGTCGCGCCGCCAGGTGCCGTCGATGCCCATCATGTGAGCCGCAAACCCGCGCTCAAATGTGACGCGCTCGCCCCTGCGTCGTTCCGCCGCCATCGTGTGGTCCTGCTCCAAACCGGCGGCCCCTGAATGGAACACAGCCGGCGTCAGATTAGGCGGCCCTTGGCTAACAATCGGTAAACTACGGTACCGGAGGAGGGACGTTGACCGCATACCAGTCCCGGACCGCGGCGAGCGCGGGGTGGGCCAGGGACCGGTTGAGGTAGGTCCAGATCCGCGGCTGGTGCTTGAGATATTGCGGCTTGCCGTCGCGCCGGTTGAGCCGGGCGAAGGTGCCGAGCAGACGGGTGTTCCGCTGCGCCGACATGATCGCGTAGAGCTCGGCAAAGCTGGCCGGATCGAAGCTCTCGTCGGTCGTGCGCCGCGCCTTGATGTAGCGGGTCAGGAGCGACAGTTCGAGCTGTTCGGGGACGTCGATCCGCGCGTCCTGCAGCAGCGACACCACATCGTAGGCCGCGGGCCCCAGCAACGCATCCTGGAAGTCGATGATGCCGACGCGCAGGATCCCCGTGCGCTCAGTGAGCCAGATGATGTTCGGCGAATGGAAATCGCGGATCACCCAGGTCCGTGGTGCGGCGGCGGGCTTTTCCAGCAATGCGCGCCACATCGCGACAAATTCGGCGCGGAGTTGTTCGCTCGGCTGCACGCCACGATCGGGCATGTACCATTCGATCATCAGCCCGATTTCGATCAGCCAGGCGTCAACATCGAAAACCGGAATGTCGTAGCTCACCTCGGCCGTCAGCGGCAGCGTCTCGGGCAGAGTCTCGCGATGCAGCGCCGCCAGCATGTCGATCGCCGCCTCATAGCGCTCGGCGACCGGCCGCGGCGGATCGCCTTCGATCGCGCCGGCGTTGCCGAAATCCTCGGTGATGAGAAGCCCGGATTCGAGATCGGTGTGCCGGATCGCGGGCGCGGAGAAGCCGTGCTTGCGCAGGCCATTTCCGATCGCGACGAACGGCCTGACATCCTCGGCGAGATGCACCGCCGCGCTGTAGGACTTTCCGTGATAGATCGCCGGACCATCCGGTCGCCGCGGCGAGTTCATCAGGATGACGCTGCCATTGTCGTCGTGCAGCCGCGCATAGGAGCGCGTCGAGGCATCGCCGGGCATCCGCTCGCGCCTGGCAGCGAGATAGCCCGATTTGTCGAGGAAATGACGCAACAACTTCAGCCGCGTCACTTTCGCCGCGGCCGTGCCGCGGCCGGTGATCTCGGCTGCGCGCGCGTTCGATCCCAGCGCCGGGCGATGGCTGAACGCAATGTCGATGCGGTCCTCGGGCAATGCATCGGGCGCGCGCTCCGGCCATTCGATCAGCGCCACGATGTCGTCCGGCAGCGGTGCCAGCCCGATCTCTTCCAGCTCGCTTGGATCGTTGATGCGGTAGAGGTCGGCGTGGACAAGCGGAAATGACGGCAGCTCGTAGCTTTGCGCCAGCGTGAAGGTCGGACTCGGTACCTCGAGCGTCTCGTCGTCGGCTAGGTAACGGATCAGCGCGCGGGCCGCTGCGGTCTTGCCGGCGCCGAGATCGCCCGAGAGCGTGATGACGTCGCCGGCGCCGATCAGCAGCGCGAGGTCGGCCATCAGCTCTGATGTCGCGGTTTCGTTCGCGAGCGCGACCGAGAATGTCGAGGTCGCGATCATTCCGCAGCGTTGCGGTGCGCGGTCGGAAAGTCGCAGGTCACGGTGGTGCCCTTGCCGACGGTCGAATCGACGCGCACCTGGCCGCCATGCAGTTCGACAAAGGAGCGCACCAGCGACAGGCCGAGCCCTGCGCCGCGGTGCCGCGAGCCGTGGGAATGGCTCTCGAACCAGTTGAAGACCTTGTCCTTCATCTCGGGCGGGATGCCCGGCCCGGAATCCGTGACGGCGAACACGACGCTGTGCTCGGTCTGCTGCGCGCTGATCGTGACGGTCGAGTCGTGCGGCGAGAAGCCGACGGCGTTGGCGAGCAAATTATAGAGCACCTGGACCACGCGGCGTTCGTCGCCGACGAAGCCGCCTGTACCGGGCTCGACGTTGACCTTGAGCGCGATGCGATCGGTCGCGAGCCGGTCCTGGATACCCTCCGCGGCGGCCTCGATCGCCTGGCCGATATTGACCGGGCCGAGCTCGAGCCGCATCGCGCCGGCGTCGATGGTGGCGAGATCGAGGATGTTGTTGGTCAGCGCCAGCAGCGCGTTGGTCGATTTGGTGACGTAGTCGAGATACTCGGCCTGCTTCGGCGTCAGCGGCCCGGTCGAGGGATCGCTGAGGAAATGCGCGAAGCCGATGATGGTGGTAAGCGGCGCGCGCAGCTCGTAGGAGACGTGGTGGACGAAGTCCACCTTCATCTGGTCGGCCGCCTCCAGCGCCTCGTTGCGCTCGCGCAGCGCGCGCTCGATATTTTCGGTGTCGGTGATGTCCTGGAAGGTGAGCAGCGTCGCGCCGTCGGGCAACGGGATGGTCATGCAGTCCAGCACGCTGCCGTCCTTGCGCTCCAGCTTGAGTGCGACCTGCGCTCGGTTCTCGATCGAGGTGACCGATTCGCGCAAGGCGCGCCAGGTCAGCGCATCGTCATAGAGCGGCTTGCACAGCGCTTCCACCGCCTCGATATGCGGCTCCCCGTGCAGCGCGTCGGACGACAGCTTCCACATCTTGCCGAACGCCGGATTGAACAGTTGGGCACGGCCGTTGCTGCCGAACACCGCGACCGCCTCGGCGAGGTTGTCGAGGGTTTCGCGCTGGACCCGCGTCAGGCCGTCGAAGCGGCGCGCGAGGTCGAGGCTTTCGGTGACGTTGTCGAACAGATAGGTGATGCCGCCCTCGAGGTTCGGCGTGGTGACGACGCTGACCGCGCGGCCATCGGGCAGGAACCAGGTGTAGGTCTCCGATTCGACCGCGCGATAGGCCTCATGCAGCTTGGCCTTCCAGGCGCGGAAATCCGGCTGTTCTGGCAGTTTGCGGTTGGCGCGCAGCCGGTCGAGGATGCTGGAATCATCGGGATTGCCGTCGAGGAAGGCCTCATCGAGGCCCCACAGCCGCCGATAGGACTCATTGTAGAAGGCGAGCCGCCGGTCGGCATCGAACACGGCAACGCCGGACGACAATTGGTCGAGGGTGCGCCGGTGTGCCTCGACCATCCGCGTCATTGCCGCGCGCAGCGCCGCCGCCTCGCTGGCGTCGATCGCGATGCCCGCGCTGCCGCTGCCGAGCTTGAGCGCCTGGATGTCGTAAATCCGCCGCTCGCCGCTGACGACGATCGGCAGGCGTGCGGCATAGCTCGCATTGTCGTTGAGCGCCCGGGTCAGCTCGGTGCGCTGATCGGTTTCGAGCAGCTCCAGATTGCGTTGGATCGCATCCGCGACACTCTTGCCCTCGGTGGCGTGGACATAGGCCGCGTTGGCGTAGCGCAGATTGCCTTCCACGCTCTTGCCCCAAATCGGCCAGGGTGCGGCAGCGGCGAAATCGCGCAGCAGCTCGCTCTCCTCCTGCAATGTCTTGTAGCGCAGGTTCGATTCGGCGAGTTCCCGCCTGAGGCCGCCGAGTTCGCGGATCCGTACGATCGCCTGGCCGCCGATCGCGCGGCCCATCGCCTCGACGGCGCGGCCGGCCGAGGTCGACAGGTTGAGCAGGAACGCCTCGCCCTTGTCGCGCAGCGCGTCGACCGCGTGATCTATTTGTAGCGCCGGCTCGGGCGGCAGCCAGGTTCCGAAGGCGAGGATGCGCTGCGGAGACCCCTCCTGCGACATCACGAGCGAGATGTCGCCACTGATTTGCGGGCGGTTGTCGCCCGCGGCCCAGGAGATCAGCACCTGCGGCTCGGCGAACAGCAATGCACGCAGCCGGTCCGACTGCGCCTGCAGGTCGACGATGTCTGAGCGCAGCCGTTCCTCGTTCCGGGTCGCGCGGACGCGGGTACGCATCAACAGGATCGCGGCGACGACGGAAAAGCCGACCAGCGCAAGCGACGTCGCGAGAACCGCGACCTCCTGATGATTGAAGCCGAAATGATCCGAAATCGCCTGGGCGAAAGGCGCCTCGGCGGCGAATGCCGCGCGCGCAGGCAGCAATGCGCTGATGGCGAGCCCCAGCATGCCGTCGCGCGCCAGTGAGGTGCATGACAGCAGGGTTCGACGCATCGCCGCGGCTACGCCCGTCATAGTTTGCCCCAGAACGCACAACTCCTAAGCATGATCCGGAAAAATGGAGACCGGTCTCCCCTCGCGACAGACGCGTAGCGTTTGCGCGGGGTGTCATGCCCAAGCAGAACCAGAAAGCCCGACGAAGACCCCCCGTCGTGCTCGAATCAAGCCAGAATAGTCCCAAGGGGAGTCGGCGAGTAAGAGTCCAGACCGTGAACGCTATATCCGCTGTGAAAAAATGCACGCGCCAGCGACGGATCGCGCGAATTTTACGCGAAATGACTCCGTATTTGCGCGGGCAAGATTGAGCTGGCTACCGCCCGGTCGAGCCGAAGCCGCCGCTGCCGCGCTCGGTCGCGGACAGCACATCGACCGGAACCAGTTCCGCCCGGGTGACGGCGGCGATCACCATTTGCGCGATGCGCTCGCCGCGCCGGATCTGGAACGCCTGCTGGCCGTGATTGATCAAGAGCACGTTGATCTCGCCGCGATAGTCGGCGTCGATCGTGCCGGGCGAGTTCAGCACGGTGATGCCGTGCTTGGCGGCAAGGCCGGAGCGCGGCCGTACCTGCGCCTCGAAGCCGGGTGGCAGCGCGATCGTCAGCCCGGTTGGAATCATCTCGTATCGTCCCGGCAACAGCATGACCGGCGCCGTCTGCGGCACCGCTGCCAGCAGGTCGAGCCCGGCCGCGTCGGCGGTCTGATAGGCCGGCAGAAAAAGATCTGCGCCGTGCGGCAGCTGGTGGATCTCAACCTTGATCATGGCATTCACGATGTCGTTCCCACGGTCTTCTCAAGCGATTTGGCGATACGCGACACCAGTTCGGCGGCGACCTCTTCTTTGGTCATAACCGGCCAGGAGTCGACATTGACGTCATTGCCGTCGCGCGACAGCAGATGAACGGTATTGCGGTCTCCGCCCATCACGCCTGATGTCGGCGAGACGTCGTTGGCGACGATCCAGTCGCAGCCCTTGCGGGCGAACTTTGCCTTGGCATTGTCGATCAGATGCTCGGTCTCGGCGGCAAAGCCGATCACCAACGGCGGCCGCTTGTCCCTGAGCTTCGAAATCGTCGCGAGGATGTCGGGGTTTTCGACAAGCTGCAGCGGCGGCATGCCGGCGGCGGTCTTCTTCAGCTTCTGCTCGCCCTCACTCGCGACCCGCCAATCGGCGACGGCGGCGGCAAAGATCGCGATATCGACCGGCAACGCCACTTCGACCCGGTGCAGCATGTCGCGCGCGGACTCCACGCGCATCACCGCGACGCCAGCCGGGTCGCGCAGCTCGACCGGGCCTGACACCAGCACGACCTCGGCACCGGCTGCCTGCGCGGCAGCGGCAATCGCAAAACCCTGTTTGCCGGAGGAGCGGTTGGCGATGTAGCGGACGGGATCGATTGCCTCATGGGTCGGGCCGGCGGTGATCAGCACACGCTTGCCGGCCAGCGGGCGCGGCTGCGGCGGCCGCAGCGTGTGGTCGGCGGCGGCGGCGATTTCGGTCGGCTCTGCCATCCGGCCGACACCGGCCTCGCCGGCTTCCGCCATCTCGCCGGCATTGGGGCCGACGGTGTGGACGCCGTCGCGGCGGAGCTGCAGCACGTTGCGGCGGGTGGCCGGATTGTTCCACATCAGCGGGTTCATCGCCGGTGCCAGCAGGATCGGTCTGTTGGCCGCGAGCAGGATGGCGCTGGCGAGATCGTCAGCATGACCCTGCGCCATCTTGGCCATCAAATCGGCCGTTGCCGGCGCCACCACGATCAGGTCGCACTCCCGCGCCAGCCGGATGTGGCCGGCGTCGAACTCGCTCTCGGCATCAAACAGGTCGGTATAGACGCGCTCATGCGACAGCGCGCTGGCGGCGAGCGCGGTGACGAATTGCTGGGCCGCTTTGGTCAGCACGCAGCGGACGTGGAAGCGGCGATCCTTCAGCCGCCGGATCAGGTCCAGCGCCTTGTAGGCGGCAATCCCGCCGCCGATGATCAGGGTGACGCGCCGTTCGCCGCCCGCGACGTCGCTGGTGGGTTGCGGGCGCGCCGCGGCGCTGGGAGCGGCAGCAGGCGGGGGCTCGCCCGCCGCCTCGCGCAAGATCACCCGCACCTCGTCCTCGACCGAGCGGCCGTTGCGGGCGGCCCGCAGCCGCAATTCGTCGCGGATGGCGTCGTCGAGCTTTCGGATTGTCAGATTGGCCATCGGCCGCACTCTCAAAGGGGATATGCTAGCAATGCTAGCATATCATGCTATCTTTGCAATCAGAGTCGCCGGAGGGTGACCAAGATTCCGATGAAGGTGAGGGCGATGACCCAAAGGCCGATAGTCTGCCACCGGGCCTTGCGGCCCTCGGCGCGGGCCATGGCCTCGATCGTCTCCGGCGCCATCATGTGACCCTCCCGGGTCATGGTCTCCAACTGCTCAAGCACCGTCACGGCACGGTTAGCGATCGCCGGCAGGCTGGCTATGACGCGGCCGAGTTCGCCCGCGCCCGACATCGCGCCCTGGATGCGACCGAGCGGGCCGAGATTGTTTGCGATCCATTCGCGCACCACGGGATCGGCGACCTTCCAGATGTCGAACTTCGGGTCGAAGCCGCGTGCCACGCCCTCGACCACCACCATGGTCTTCTGCAGCAGGATCAGCTCGGGCCGCGTCTGCATGTCGAACAGGCCGGTGACCTCGAGCAGAAGCGTCAGCAGCTTCGCCATCGAGATTTCTTCGGCGGTGCGGTTGTGGATCGGCTCGCCGATGGCGCGGATCGCTTGCGCGAAATTCTCCACCGAATGGTGGCTGGGCACATAGCCGGCCTCGAAATGCACCTCGGCGACGCGGCGATAGTCGCGGGTGATGAAGCCGAGCAGGATCTCGGCGAGGAAGCGCCGTTCCTTCAGCCCGAGCCGCCCCATGATGCCGAAATCCACCGCGACGAGGCGGCCGGCATCGTCGAGGAACAGATTGCCGGGATGCATGTCGGCGTGGAAGAAGCCGTCGCGCAGCGCGTGGCGCAGAAAACTCTGGATCACCTTGCGGCCGAGATCCGGCAGGTCGACCTTGGCCTGCTCCAGCCGCGCATGGTCGTTCAGCGCGATGCCGTCGATCCACTCCATCGTCAGCACGTTGTGAGCGGTGCGGTCCCAGTCCACCGAAGGCACGCGGAAATCCGGATCGTCGCGCGTGTTCTCAGCCATCTCGGAGAGTGCGGCCGCCTCGAGCCGCAGATCCATCTCCATCGCGACCGACCGCGACATCGTGTTGATGACCTCAATCAGCCGCAAACGGCGCGCTTCGGCGGAATGGGCCTCGGCATTGTTCGCGACAAAAAAGAAATCGCCGAGGTCGCGGCGGAAGCGCGACGCGACATTGGGCCGGAGCACCTTGACCGCGACCTGGTGCCGCTCGCCGTTGCGCTCGACCTCGGCGTGATGCACCTGCGCGATCGAGGCAGCGGCCACCGGTGGGCCGAGGCTGACAAAAGCCTGCGCCACGGGCCGTTCCAGCGATTGCGCGATCACAGCCTCAGCCTCTTCCTGCGAGAACGGCGGCAGCCGGTCCTGCAAGGCTTCGAGATCGCGCGCCATCATCACGCCGACCACGTCGGGACGCGTCGCGAGAAATTGTCCGAGCTTGAGGTAGGCAGGCCCGAGTCGCGTCAGTGCGCGCGACAGCCGTGGGCCTGACTTGGCGCCGGGCCGCTCGATCAGTCGTGCCAGCTTCAGCGCGAGTTGTCCGGGCGGCGGCACCAGCGAGGGATCGACGACGCCGAACACGCCTTCGCGCGCAAACACGAAACCGGCGCGAGCGAGGCGCGTGATGTGGGTCAGTGCAGAGATCACAAACGCCAGCCTGAATGCAGCGCCACGATGCCGCCGGAGAGGCTCTGCCACTTCACGCGCGAGAAGCCGGCGGCGCCGATCATCTCGGCGAATGCGTTCGGCCGCGGGAATTTGCGGATCGATTCGACGAGATATTGATAGGACTCGGCATCGCCGGTGATGGCGCGACCGAGCGGCGGGATCACCTTGAACGAGAACAGGTCGTAGATCCGGTCGAGGCCGGGGACGTCGACGGTGGAGAATTCCAGGCACAGGAATCGGCTGCCGGGCTTGAGCGCGCGATAGGCCTCGCGAAGTGCGAGGTCGATCTGCGGCACGTTGCGGATGCCGAACGCGATCGTGTAGGCGTCGAACGAACGGTCGGCGAAGCTCAGGGCTTCGGCATTGCCTTCAACGAACGATACCCGGTCATCAAGATGCTGCTTGGCGGCGCGCTCGCGGCCCACGGCGAGCATGTCGCCATTGATGTCGCAGACCGTGGCGCGAAAACCTGCGCCGGCGGCCTTGGCAGCACGGAACGCGATATCACCGGTGCCGCCGGCGACGTCGAGCAGCGCGAACGGTTTGTCGTTCTTCGGCGGATCGAGCGCCGTGATCATGATGTCCTTCCAGGCCCGGTGCAGGCCCGCCGACATCAGATCGTTCATCAGATCGTAGCGGGACGCCACGCTGTGAAACACCTCGTTCACCAGCGTCTGCTTTTCGCCCAGGGGAACGTCCCTGAAGCCAAAATGGGTGGTTTGATCTGGCCGATCCATCAACTCATACTCTTTTTTGGTCGCGTTTTCTTCACGCGAACCGGTACCCATCCCGCATCAAGTGCGGGACAGGCTTGGCTCGAAAACGCTCCAGCCGGACCATAGCGCGCCCGCCGCAATGGCGCTATCACGTCACTTCCAAAAGGTGAATGCCTGCCATGCCGGAATTACCCGAAGTCGAGACCGTCCGCCGCGGCCTGCAGCCGGCCATGGAAGGGTCAAAAATTGTCAAGGCCGAAGCCCGCCGCAAGGATCTGCGGTTTCCCTTTCAAAAAGACTTTATCGCCCGGCTCGAGGGCCAGACCGTCACCGGGCTCGGCCGCCGCGCCAAATATCTGATGGCGGACCTCGCCTCGGGCGATGTGCTGCTGATGCATCTGGGCATGTCGGGCTCGTTCCGCGTGCTGAAGGAGGAGGTCAACGCGACGCCAGGCCAATTCCATCATCCGCGCAGCGAGGATCGCGCGCACGATCATGTCGTGTTCCATATGTCGTCGGGTGCGGCGGTTGTCTTCAACGATCCGCGTCGCTTTGGCTACATGAAGATCATCGCCCGCAACGCGATCGAGGATGAGCCGCTGCTGAAGGGGCTGGGTCCCGAACCGCTCGGCAACGAATTCGATGCGGTGATGCTGGCGCGGTCCTGCCACAACAAGAAGACCAGCCTGAAGGCCGCGCTGCTCGACCAGCGCGTGGTGGCGGGACTTGGCAACATCTATGTCTGCGAGGTGCTGTTTCGCTCGCATTTGTCGCCGCGGCGATTGGCCGCGACGCTTGCGACCAAGAAGGCCGAGCCGACGGATCATTCCAAGCGGGTGGTCAGTGCCATCCACTCCGTGCTCAACCAGGCGATCAAGGCCGGCGGCTCGTCGATCAGCGATCATCGGCTGACCAATGGCGAGCTCGGCTACTTCCAGCACTCGTTCCAGGTTTACGATCGCGAAGGCGAAACGTGCCGGACCGCCGGCTGCGGCGGCATCGTCAGGCGTTTCGTCCAGAACGGCCGTTCGACGTTCTGGTGCCCGAAATGTCAAAAATAACAATAAAGCGAGGACGATCATGAGCAACAACTGGCGCGATCGCGCGGCGACGAGCTTTCAATGTCAGAAGCAGCCGGCCAGCGGGAGCCGCGGCATGGTCGTCAGCAATCATCCGCTGGCATCCAGCGCGGGCGCCGAAATGCTCGCCGGCGGCGGCAACGCCATCGATGCGGCGATCGCGACCTTGTTCACGCTGACCGTGGTCGAGCCGATGATGGTCGGCATCATCGGCGGCGGCATGGCGCATATCCGCACTTCCGACGGTAGCCATCGCTTCATCGACGGCCAGAGCACGGTGCCGAAAGCGGTGCGGCCTGACACCTACACCTCGAAGCCGGGTTCGGCGCATGACGTGTTCGACACCGTTGGCAATGAGAATCTCAATGGCCCCAAGGCGGTCGCGGTCCCCGGCTCGCTGAAGGCCTGGTGCGAAACGTTGCGTCGCTTCGGCACCATGAGTCTCGCCGACGTGATGCAGCCCGCGATCAAGCATGCGTCGCGCGGTTATGCGGCGACGCCATACTTGCACGAATGCATCACCGATGGTGCCGCGGAGATGCTGAAAGACAAGCCGATTGCGGCGATCTATCTGCCCAAGGGAACGCCGCTAAAACCCGGCGATCGCGTGGTGCAAGCAGAATATGCCGAGACCTTGCGCTATATCGCGGAGCATGGCGAGGACGCGCTCTATCAGGGCCCGCTCGGTGACATCCTCGTCGATTACATGACAAAGAACGGCGGCTTCATCGCCCGCGAAGATCTCACGACCTACAGGACCGTCGAGCGGCAGCCGATCCGCGCCGACTATCGCGGCTGGGAAATCTTGGGACCGCCGCCGCCGGCCGCGTCGGGCGTGCACATCACCGAGATGCTCAACATCCTCGAAGGCTACGACATCGCAGGCCTCGGCTTTGGCTCAGCCCAGACCATTCATTATCTCGCCGAGGTGCTGAAGATAGCCTTTGCTGATCGCGCGGCCGCGAGCGGCGATCCCGCCTATGTCAACGTGCCGGTGGAGCGGCTTACCTCGAAGGCCTATGCCGGCGAGCGACGCCGCGCCATCGATCCTGATCGCGCGCAAGCCTGGAGCGCGGGTGTCACGCAACTCGAAAGCGCGCATACCACGCACATGACCGCGGCAGATGCGATGGGCAATGTGGTCGCGACCACGCAGACCATCAACAATCTGTTTGGTGCGAGGATCCTGATCCCGGGCCTCGGCACGGTGCCGAACAACTACATGAATCTGTTCGATCCGCGGCCGGGACATGCACTGTCGCTGGCCGCAGGCAAGCGCGTCACCACGTCGATGTCGCCAATGATGGCGCTGCGCGACGGCAAGCTCGTCTACGCGCTCGGGCTGCCCGGCGGAAAGCGCATCTTCCCGAGCGCGATGCAGGCGCTGATCAACCTGATCGATCACGGCATGAGCCTGCAGGAGGCGGTCGAGGCGCCGCGGGTCTGGACCGAGGGCAACGCGCTCGAAGTCGAGCAGGCGGTGCCGGAGACGATCCGCGCCGCGCTCACTGCGAAGGGCCACAGAGTGCAGGTGGTGGCGACGGTCGCCGGCGGCATGAATGCGATCCAGTTCCACGACGATGGCCTGATGTCGGGCGCGGCCTGCTGGCGTGCCGACGGCACGCCGATCGGCATTGCGGGCGGTCTGGCGCGCGCCGGTGTCCGATTCGCGTTGAGGTGAGACCTACTTCCTGACGCAGATCACGCGGACCACGGCGGCCTTGGCATCCGCCGATCCGCCCGATGGCGTTACGCCGTTCGCCTTGAGGAAGGCGCGTATCGTGTCCGCAGGCACCAGCGCGGCTTGGGCGGGAGGTGCCGCGTTGGCTGGGCCTGCCACGATGACGGGCTTCAACAGCGCGATGCCGGCGAACTTGCCGTCGCTGTCGAGCGCCGCTCCACCGGAGAAGCCGAGCGCAGGCGCCGGCGACAATGCAGCATCGCTGCCGCCGCCGATTTCCGCCACCGCGGCCTTCACGCTGGTCGCCGCCGCGGCGCCGCCCTGGTTCTGCGGATCGGCGATGCCGGCGATGTCGAGTGCCGTCTTTGTCGCGTTGCCTGCGATATCGAGCGGCTTCAGCCCGCGCGCGCCATAGATACGCAACAACGCGAGATCGTGCTCCTTGTCCTCGGCGACCCGATCGGCATGGCCGTAGCCCGGGATCGTCAGCGCGATGCACTCGTCGGTGACCACGCGATCGGTGACGACGGCGCCGTCGTCGCTGACCACGACGCCGGTGCCATAGTCCACGGTTTTGCGCGGCGGCGGACCGGCCTGCACGCCCGACGGGAACGCATTGAACGCGCTCGACATCGCGATCACCACCGGCTCGACGGTATTTTCGGTCGCCTGGTCGTAGAGGATGGTGAGGATGCGCACTTCGTCGCCCCTGAAGGTGCCGCGCAGATAAAACTTCTTCAGGCCTTGCATGCCCGAGAGCACGAAGAAATCCGGCTTCACCACGGTATAGTCGATGGTACGGCCGGCTGGTTCCTTCTTTTCGCGCTCGGCGAGTTTCGCGGTGGTCGGGCTAGCCTCCTTGCGCCGCGTCAGCTGTATCTGGATGGTACCGGTCGACGACGTCCATTTGGCGCCGGAGGCATCGCTGGTGAGCTGCGGCGCCAGTTTTGTCGGAATGCCGAGGCGTGCGCCTGTGGCGGGCTCGGTGACGATCTTCCAGCCGACATTCTCCTGCCGTCGCCGCGCGGTGTCGGCGAGCAGGCCGCGTTCCTGCGGGTTCAGCACGCCGGTCGGCTTGCCACCGCGGTTCTTTTGGAATTCCTTGATCGCATTGACCATGCGATCGCTGACGTCGCCGGTGATGGCGCCGTTATATTCGCCGACCCAGGCGAGGTCCGATTGCAGCGCCAGCCGCTCGGCCTGCGCCATCGCGTTCGCGGTGTCTTCCGGCTTCTGCAGCGCGGGACGGACCGGGACGGTCGTCACGACCTTCGGCTTGGCGCCGGCGGTCGACGGCGGTGTCAGTTGGGCCTGCGCGGCGCCCATTCCTGCGACGAATGCGGTCACAACCATCAATGTTGCCGAAAGCACCGATCTCATGACAAACCCGGAGGGAAAGACTGAAGCCATTGACGTCCACGCAATTAAGCACATCTGCTTGGTCGGCAACAACAGCGCCCCGGTTCAGGGAACGGCGCCCCAGGAAGTCATATGCTGAGTGCCGACGAACTCGAACGCTATGCCCGCCACATCGTGCTGCGCGAGGTCGGCGGCCCCGGCCAGAACGCGCTGAAGCAGGCCTCGGTGCTGGTGATCGGGGCAGGCGGTCTCGGCGCGCCGGTGCTGATGTATCTGGCGGCCGCCGGCGTCGGCAGGCTCGGCGTCGTCGATGATGACATCGTGTCGCTGTCGAATCTGCAGCGCCAGATCATCCACGCGACGCCTGATATCGGCAAGCGCAAGGTCGACAGCGCGGCCGCGCAGATTCATGCGCTGAATCCGCACGTGACGTTCGAGGCGCATCCGGTGCGGCTCGATACTGTCAATGCGCTGCCGCTGATCGCGGGTTACGATCTCGTGCTCGACGGCTCTGACAATTTCGAGACCCGCTATCTGGTCTCCGACGCCTGCTTCCTCGCCGGCAAGCCGCTGATCACGGCGGCGCTGGGCCAGTTCGACGGCTCGCTGACCACGATCCGCGCGCATGAGAGGAACGCGCAAGGCGATCTCAACCCGACCTATCGCTGCCTGTTTCCGGAGCCGCCGCCGCCGGGCACGGTGCCGGCCTGCGCCGAGGCCGGCGTGATGGGCGCGCTCGCCGGTATCTTGGGATCGATGATGGCGCTGGAGGCGATCCGCGAGATCGTCGGCTTCGGCGAGAGCCTGGTCGGTCGCCTGCTGATGGTGGATGCGCGCGCGATGCGGTTCGAAACCCTGCGCTACGCGCGCGATCCGGAGAACCCGCTCAACGGTGATGCCCCAGTCATCACCGATCTGAGCGGGCATTTGTAGACCAGCGCCGCATCGTCGTCCCGGCCTTGAGCCGGGACCCATAACCACAGTCCGACGTGATTGCGAAGGTTGGGGCCACGGCCCAGTGCAGCCATGAACATCGGTGGTTATGGGTCCCCGCGTTCGCAGGGACGACACCGAATGTTGGTCTACAGCATGCTCGGCAGCACGCGATCCGGCGGCTTGTGGTTGTCGAGGAAGGTGCGGATGTTGATGATGACCTTCTCGCCCATCTCGACGCGGCCTTCGATTGTGGCTGAGCCCATATGCGGCAATAGCGTCACCTTGCCGGCCCGCGCCAGCCGCACCAGCTTCGGGTTCACCGCGGGCTCGTGCTCATAGACGTCGAGGCCGGCGCCGCCGACCTCGCCGGCTTCGATCAGCTTGATCAGCGTGTCCTCGTCGATCACCCCGCCGCGCGCGGTGTTGACGATGTAGGCCTCTTTCCGGACCAGCTTCAGCCGCCGTGCCGAGAGCAGATGGTAAGTGGCCGGCGTGTGCGGACAGTTCACCGAGATGATGTCCATCCGCGCCAGCATCTGGTCGAGGCTTTCCCAATAGGTCGCCCCCAACTCGTCGGCGATCTTCGGCGCCACCGGGCGGCGGTTGTGATAGTGGATCTGCAGCCCGAAGGCGCGGGCGCGGCGGGCCACCGCCTGGCCGATCCGGCCCATGCCGATGATGCCGAGCCGTTTTCCGCCGATGCGGTGGCCGAGCATCCAGGTCGGCGACCAGCCCGCCCAGTGCTGCTTGCCTTCAGTCAGGATCGAGGCGCCCTCGATCATCCGCCGCGGCACCGCCAGGATCAGCGCCATCGTCATGTCGGCGGTGTCCTCGGTCAGCACTTTCGGCGTGTTGGTCACGGTGATGCCGCGTGCATGCGCCGCCACGACGTCGATATTGTCGACGCCGTTGCCGAAATTCGCGATCATCTTCAGCTTGCAGTCCGGCTGGTTGATCATGTCCTCGCTGATCAGATCGGTCACCGTCGGCACCAATATGTCCGCGCTGCGCGCGGCTTCCGCGATCTGTTCCGCGGTCATCGGCGTGTCGTCGAGATTCAATCTGGCATCGAACAGCTCGCGCATCCGGGTCTCAATCGAGTCCGGCAGCTTGCGGGTGACGACGACGAGAGGCTTTTTCTTTACCGACATGTCCTGCTCTCATGAGGCGCGCGGCTTGCCAAAATTCAAGCCGTTGAGACCTCATTAACCCGGTTGTTCGACACTGCAGATAGCCGCGCTGTCCCGGCGTTTCCTTCGCGTTTCCTTGGGTTCCCGGATACTTGCCCTGGCATTGCCGGGGAAAGTTCGGGCGTCTGGTTCTTAAGCGTTCCGTCCTCTCTAGCAGAAGGCCGGGCCAAGACAAGAACCCCTCGGAAATCGCAGGTCGGGGAACGGACAGGGCGGTGACGGGGTCTGGGTTTCAGGCTTGGTTTTCAAGCTTGGGTTTGGGGTTACAACTCGCCGAATGCGGGTTGGTCATCTCGACGGGAGACGAGTTGATGGTGGCGTTCTGGCGTTTCGGTTCGTTGGCGGCATTGGTCGGGTGCATGCTGGGTGCGTCGGTCATGCCCGGCCATTCGGCCAAGGAAGCGAGCCCGACCACGAGCGGACTGCCGATCCCGCGCTATGTCAGCCTGAAATCCGATCATGTGAACGTCAGGGCCGGCCCGACCAAGGACAATGATGTCGCCTGGGTCTACACCCGATCCGGCCTGCCGGTCGAAATCACCGCCGAATTCGAGAATTGGCGCCGGGTGCGCGATTCCGAGGGCGCCGAAGGCTGGGTCTATCACTCCCTGCTGTCCGGCCGCCGCACGGCCGTCGTCACGATGAAGAACAAGGACGATCTCGCATCGGTCTACGATCGCCCCGACGCCACCAGCGCGGTCGCGGCGCGGCTCCAAGCCGGTGTGGTGACGCAGGTCAAGAAATGCGCCAACAATTGGTGCCGGGTCTCCGGCACTGGATTCGATGGCTGGATCGAGCAGCAGCGCTTGTGGGGCGTCTACGCCGACGAGAAGGTGGAATGACGATGCCTCCCAAAACGACAATGGCCGGGACAGAGCCCGGCCATCAACATTTCAAATCGGCGGTGAGATGATCAGCGCTTCTTGCGCAGCCGCACGACCATGTCGACGCGGGCGATCTCGTAGCCTTCGGGCACCTCGGGCATCTTGGTGAGCATCAGGTTCGGGTCGGGAATGTCGACCAGCTCGTGATTGTGCTCGAGATAGAAGTGGTGATGCGCCGACACGTTGGTGTCGAAATAGGTCTTGGTGCCGTCGACGCTGACCTGGCGCAAAAGGCCGGCATCGGTCAGCTGGTTGAGCGTGTTGTAGACAGTCGCCAATGACACCGGCACCTTGGCCAGCGTGGCTTCCTCGTACAGCATTTCAGCGGTCAGATGCCGGGCGCCCTTGCCGAATAGCAGCCAGCCCAGCGCCATGCGCTGCCGGGTCGGCCGAAGGCCTGCGGCCTGCAGCATCTCGTTGACGTCATGCCAGGGGCAGCCGGTCAGGGCCGGGTGATGCCCACCGCTCCGCGCAGCCGGGTGCACGGCGTCATCGTTCAAAACCGATACTTCGTCGTTCATATCCACTCTATGCACCTAACTCGGACGATATTCCCGATAAATATAAAAAGGATGGCCATCAGATGCAAGTTTTTCGCAACTAGAACGAATCGAAGGTAAAGGCGAAACCCATGGAGAAGCCATGATTTCTCCCTTGAATCGCGCTTTGCCGCCTTGTTGGGCCTATGTTAGAGAGCGCGCGGACCACATATGCGCTTACGGCAGAGAGACCAAGGTCGGCAGCGTACCCAGGTAGCGCCAACGGACGGGATGTTCCCCGTTCCGTGGGAAGAGGGGTCCGGCTCCGGCAAAAGCGCTTCATCGGGATATTTGAGAGGCTGAATAGGATGCTGGATCGGCGCGGCGGTTACGAATACGAAGATTTGCTGGCTTGCGGCCGGGGCGAGCTTTTCGGTCCCGGCAACGCGCAGTTGCCGCTGCCGCCTATGCTGATGTTCGACCGCATCAGCGAGATCTCGGAAACCGGCGGCGAGTACGGCAAGGGGCTGGTGCGCGCCGAGCTCGACGTGAAGCCCGATCTCTGGTTCTTCGGCTGTCATTTCAAGAACGATCCGGTGATGCCGGGCTGTCTCGGCCTCGATGCCATGTGGCAAATGGTCGGCTTTTACCTCGGCTGGGTCGGTGGTGAAGGTCGCGGCCGCGCGCTCGGCCTCGGTGAGTTGAAGTTCTCCGGCCAGGTGCTGCCGCACGTGCGCAAGGTTGTGTACAATATCGACATCAAGCGCGTGATGCGGTCAAAGCTTGTGCTTGGAATCGCAGACGGGTGGCTTTCCATGGACGGTGAGATTATTTATCGCGCCAAGGATCTGAAGGTCGGATTGTTCAAGCAGGGCACGGCTCCATCTTGAGCGGGATCATCATGCGAGAGAATAACGGTAGGGCGAGGCGAACATGAGGCGGGTTGTCGTAACGGGGATGGGGATTGTCTCGTCCATCGGCAATAACACCCAGGAAGTGCTTGCGAGCCTTCACGAGGCGAAGTCGGGCATCACGCGTGCGGTAAAGGCCGCGGAGCTTGGTTTCCGTTCGCAGGTGCACGGAGCACCGACCCTCAATCCATCAGAGATGATCGATCGCCGCGCGATGCGGTTCCTCGCCGAAGGCGCCGCGTGGAATCACGTCGCAATGGAACAGGCGATCCGCGATTCCGGCCTTGAGGAGACTGAAGTCTCCAATATCCGCACCGGCATCATCATGGGATCGGGCGGGCCATCGACACGGACCCTGGTAGAAGCTGCCGACATCGCGCGGACCAAGGGGCCGAAGCGGGTCGGCCCGTTCGCGGTGCCCAAGGGCATGTCGTCGACCGCATCCGCAACGCTCGCGACCTGGTTCAAGATCAAAGGTGTGAACTATTCGATCTCCTCGGCCTGTGCGACGTCGAACCATTGCATCGGCAATGCCTATGAGACGATCCAGATCGGCAAGCAGGACATCATCTTCGCCGGCGGCTGCGAGGAACTCGACTGGACGCTGTCGGTGCTGTTCGACGCCATGGGCGCGATGTCCTCGAAATACAACGATACACCGGCCACCGCGTCGCGCCCCTACGACATCAGCCGCGACGGTTTTGTGATCGCCGGCGGCGCGGGTGTCGTGGTGCTGGAAGAGCTGGAGCATGCCAGGGCGCGCGGCGCGAAGATCTACGGTGAGATCGTCGGCTATGGCGCAACATCCGACGGTTACGACATGGTAGCGCCGTCGGGTGAGGGCGCCGAGCGATGCATGCGCATGGCGATCGCGACCGTGAACACACCGATCGACTACATCAATCCGCACGCGACCTCGACGCCGGCCGGCGATCCGCCTGAGATGGAGGCAATCCGCAAGGTGTTCGGCGTCGGCGACAAGTGCCCGCCGATCTCGGCGACCAAGGCGTTGACCGGCCATTCGCTCGGCGCCACCGGCGTCCAGGAGGCGATCTACTCGCTGATGATGATGAATAACGGCTTCGTCTGCGAGAGCGCCCATATCACTGAACTCGACCCTATCTTCGCCGACATGCCGATCGTGCGTAAGCGCATCGACAATGCCAAGCTCACGACCGTGCTGTCGAACTCATTCGGCTTCGGCGGCACCAACGCGACGCTGGTGTTCAGGCGGCTGGACGCTTGATGCCGTCCTGACGTCTTTGGCGACTTTGCGACGATCCGAAACGGAGTGGGCATGATTATCGAACCGCGCGTGCGAGGTTTCATCTGCACGACGGCGCACCCTGTCGGCTGCGCCAAAAATGTCCGCGAGCAGATCGCTTATGTTCTCCGCCAGGGATCCGTTCCTGAGTGCCCCAAGCGCGTCGCCGTGCTGGGGTGTTCGACCGGTTACGGCCTTGCAAGCCGCATCGTCGCGACCTTCGCCGGCGGTGCCGACACCATCGGCGTGTCGCTGGAGCGTGAGCCTTCGGAAAAGAGAACCGCCAGCGCCGGCTGGTACAACAATCGCGCATTCGAGATCGAGGCCCAGAAAATCGGGCGCTCTCCCGTCACTCTCGAGGGCGACGCTTTCTCCGACGAGCTGAAGAAGGCCTTCATCGCGAGCGTGCGCGAAAAGTTCGGGCAGCTCGACCTGCTGGTCTACAGCATGGCCGCTCCTGCCAGGACCGATCCGGACACCGGCACGACCTATCGCTCGGTCATCAAGCCGCTCGGCGCTCCGGTCGAGATCAAGACCCTCGATACTGAGACCGGCGAGGTCTTCCAGACGACCCTTGAGCCGGCAAGCGAGGATCAAACCGCGGCCACGGTCGCGGTGATGGGCGGCGATGACTGGAAGCGTTGGATCGACCAACTAGCGGACGCCGGTGTCCTGGCGCCAGGTTTCCGCACGCTCAACTACACCTACATCGGCAGCGAATTGACCTGGCCGATCTACTGGAACGGCACGCTGGGGCGCGCCAAGGTCGATCTCGACGGCAAGGCGGAAGCGATTCGCGGCCGGCTTGGCCCCGACGCGGCCCGCGTGGTGGCGTTGAAGGCCGTGGTCACCCAGGCGAGTTCAGCCATTCCGGTGGTGCCGCTCTATGGCACGGTGCTGTTCAAGGTCATGAAGCATCTCGGACTCCACGAAGGATGTATCGAGCAGATCGACCGCCTGTTCCGGACCCGCCTTGGCGCTGACGTCAAGCTTGATGAGGCGCAGCGCGTCAGACTCGACGACTGGGAGCTTTCGCCCGAGGTTCAGGCGGAGGTGTCGCGACGGTGGCCTCTGCTCTCCACGGAAACGCTCGGTGAGCTGGCAGACCTCGGCGAATACAAGAGCCAATTCCTGCGCCTGTTCGGATTCGGCATCGACGGCGTCGACTACACGCAGGACGTGGATCCGCGCGTGGTGCCGGGTTAGGCCGAACTCTGTAGCCCGGATGCAGCGAAGCGAAATCCGGGGAGTTCGTTCCGCGTTTGCACTTGTCCCGGATTGCGCTTCGCTCCATCCGGGCTACGCATCGTCATCTACTCCTCCTTGAGATAGGCGGGCATTGCCTGGTCGATCTGTTCCGCAACCAAGCCGCGGGTCTTCTCGCGCAGCGTCGCGCTGGAGGCCGCAGCTTCGGGAGGGTCGGGAAAGTCCGAATTGTCGAGATGCTTGAACGGGTTTTCCGTCATTCTCATGCTTTCGGAGAAGCGGTTACCCATAGTTTCCAGCGTGCGGTCGATCCTCGCATAGCTCCTGCCGTCGAGCAGCGTCAGCGCCACATTGGCGAATACATGCGAGTGCCTGAGCATCGAGCCGAGGCCCTGATTGTAGGTGCCGATGCCGTCGAGACTGAGGTTGGTGTCCCGCGGATGCAACCTGAATTTAGTCACGACGAGATAGCGTTCGCAGTTCGCATTGGCTGTAAAGCTTTGCACGATCGCCGGGATGCCCTCGCTTGGATCCGGCAGCAGATGCGGTTTCGGATGATAGAACGGGTCGAAGGCACCGCTCGGATAGCTGATCCTGCGGACCGCGGGATCATTGCCGGTCGCCGCGCGAACGCGCGCGAAGACGAGGTCGTCGAGCCCCCAATCGATTGGAACGTTGATCGATTCGTTACCGATGATCGTCACACCGTATTTTTGCACCGCGAATTGATTTCCGAGCACCGAGATCACGCCGAGCCGGCACGAACCGGTCTCCACGGCAACCGGTGGCTTCGCCGCCGCCTTGGCCTTCGGCGCGGGCTTCTTTGCAATCGGCTTGGCGGGGTTGGGTTTTGTGGGGGCGGTTGGTGTCGGAGGTGATTGAGCCCATCCCGCTGCGGCAAAGCATGAGGCCAGGACGGCGGCGGCGACGAAACGACGGAACATGATCGATGAATGAAAGTTGATGCGACTGACGGCTAAACTAGAGCGTGCGCTCCGGCTCGGCAAGGCGAGCGGCAGCGCTTATCGCTTCTTCCACCGATAGTACTTCATCATCAGCCCGTTCAGCGGATTGAGCTTCTCTCCTTCGAACAAAAAACCTTCGCGCTCATACCAGCGCCAGGCCTTTTCGTTTCCGACCGCGCAGCGCAGCCAGATTTCGTCGGGCAAGAGCTGGCGCGTGAAGGCAAGCAGCTGTCGTCCCACGCTCTTGCCGTGATAGGCCGGCGCGACGAAGAGCTGGTCGAGGTAGTTGTCGGAGAGATGCAGTGCCAGCATGCCGGCGAGCGTTGCCTGATCCTCGGCGACGAACAGGCTCCAGCCGTTCTCGACCTCCTCGCGCAGGCGTACCCGCAGAGCGGTCAGCAGGACATCGCTGGCCTCGGCGAGGCCAGTCGAGACCCAGCTCTCCATCCAGACGCGGGCGATCTCGTCATATTCGTCCGGTCGGGCGCGGCGAATGGTGGGGAGCGTTATCGTGGATGTCTCATGATGCGAAAGGCCCCGCGATCTCCCGCGAGGCCTTGATCGTGGCTTTCAGCTTACCGGATGACGTCTCGGCTGGCGAGCCGCGCAGCCGAGCTCAGACGCCGAGCGTCCCGGCCTTTGCCGCCGCATAGCGCTCGCCGACGGCCGTCCAGTTCACCGTATTCCACCACGCCTTGAGATAGTCCGGCCGGCGGTTCTGGTAGGTCAGATAATAGGCGTGCTCCCAAACGTCGTTGCCGAGCAACGCGCGCTTGCCGTCCATGATCGGGTTGTCCTGGTTCGGCCGCGTCTCGATCGCGAGCTTGCCGTCGTTGGTTACCGTGACGAAGACCCAACCGGAGCCGAACACGCGTCCGCCGGCAGCATTGAAATCGGTCTGGAATTTCTCGATGCCGCCGAGGTCGCGCTCGATCGCGGCGAGCACCTCGCCATCCGGCTTGCCGCCGTTCGGCCCCATGATCTGCCAGAACATCGTGTGGTTGGCGTGGCCGCCCAGATTGTTGCGCACGCCGGTGCGGATCGATTCCGAAACATTGTTGAGGTTGCCGAGCACCTCCACGATCGGCTTCTCGGCGATCTGCGGATTGTCCTTGGCGAAATTGTTCAAATTGGTGACGTAGGCTTGATGATGCTTGTCGTGATGGATCTCCATCGTCTTGGCATCGATGTGCGGCTCGAACGCGGTCGTCGGATAGGTCAGCGGCGGGACCGAGAACGGCGCGGCCGCCGATGGCGACGTCGCTTGTGCGAACACGAAGCGCGGAGCGGCGGCAGCCACTGCGGCCGTGGTTGCCGCTAACACAAGCTGGCGCCGGGATAGGGATGACATCATTTCTCTCCTCACCTGAAGCTATGGGTCCGTCGTCGACAGAGCGCAGCGAGATACGCGCGAGCCACCGTACGCAGTTTCGAAGACGGTCATTGTGACGCTGCGTCGGAATCGCGCATCGCCGGAGCATCGTAGCAAACAAAAGGGCGGCCTTTCGGCCGCCCTTGGTCATTTCGTTCCAATCAGACTTTACTCGCCGGCCGCTTCGCGGGGCGCCGGTCCGTCGGTCTTCTGCTTGGCTTCGAGATCTTCGCCGGTCTGCTGGTCGACCGCCTTCATCGAGAGCCGGGTCTTGCCGCGATCGTCGAACCCGAGCAGCTTGACCTTGACCTTGTCGCCTTCCTTGACGACGTCCGAGGTCTTCTGCACGCGCGCCGAAGCGAGCTGGCTGATGTGGACGAGGCCGTCCTTGGCGCCGAAGAAGTTCACGAAAGCTCCGAACTCCATCACCTTGACGACGGTGCCGTCATAGATCAGCCCGATCTCCGGATCCGATGCGATCGACTTGATCCACTTGATCGCAGCCTTCATCGCTTCGCCATCATTGGAGGCGACCTTCACGGTGCCGTCGTCCTCGATGTTGACCTTGGCGCCGGTCTTCTCGACGATCTCGCGGATCACCTTGCCGCCGGTGCCGATCACTTCACGGATCTTGTCGGTGGCGATCTTGAAGGTCTCGATGCGCGGCGCGTATTCGCCGAGTTCGGCACGCGCGGCGGTCAATGCCTTGGACATCTCACCCAGGATATGTATGCGGCCGTCCTTGGCCTGTCCGAGCGCGACCTTCATGATCTCCTCGGTGATGCCCTCGATCTTGATGTCCATCTGCAGCGAGGTGATGCCCAGCTCGGTGCCGGCAACCTTGAAGTCCATGTCGCCGAGATGATCCTCGTCACCGAGGATGTCTGAGAGCACCGCGAAGCGCTTGTCTTCGAGGATCAGGCCCATCGCGATACCCGCGGTCGGCCGCTTCAACGGCACGCCCGCATCCATCAGCGCCAGCGAGGCGCCGCAGACCGAGGCCATCGACGACGAACCGTTCGACTCGGTGACCTCCGAGACCACGCGTACCGTGTAGGGGAACTCGTGATGCGGCGGCAGCACCGGATGGATCGCGCGCCAGGCGAGCTTGCCGTGGCCGATCTCGCGGCGCTTGGTGCCGCCGAGGCGACCGGTTTCACCGACCGAGTAGGGAGGGAAGTTGTAGTGCAGCAGGAACGTTTCCTTGTAGGTTCCCGCCAGCGCGTCGATGTACTGTTCGTCCTCACCGGTGCCGAGCGTGGTCACGACCATCGCCTGGGTCTCGCCGCGGGTGAACAGCGCCGAACCATGGGCGCGCGGCAGGATGCCGGCTTCGGCGACGATGTTACGCACGGTCTTGGCGTCACGGCCGTCGATGCGCTTGCCGGTGTCGAGGATGTTCCAGCGGACGATCTTGGCTTCGAGTTCCTTGAATACGCCGGCGACACGCAGCTTGTCGTATTTCGGTTCCTGGCCTTCAGGGAAGAAGTGCGCGAGCACCTTTTCCTTGACCTTGCCGACTGCGGCATAGCGTTCCTGCTTCACCGGGATCGCATAGGCCTTGCGGAGATCCTGCTCGGCGAAACCAAGCATTTCCTTCTCGATCGCCGAATTGTCGATAGTGATGACCTCGCGCGGCTCCTTGGCGGCTTTCTCGGCGAGCTCGATGATCGCGTTGATGACCGGCTGGAAGTGGCGATGGCCGAACATGACCGCGCCGAGCATCACGTCTTCGTTGAGCTCCTTGGCTTCCGATTCGACCATCAGCACGGCGTCGGCGGTGCCGGCGACGACGAGGTCGAGCTGGGTTTCGGTCATCTCGTCCAGCGTCGGGTTGAGCACGTATTCGTCATTGGCGAAGCCGACGCGTGCTGCACCGATCGGGCCCTTGAAGGGTGCACCGGACAGGGTCAGCGCGGCGGACGAAGCCACCAGCGCCACGATGTCAGGATCGTTCTCCATGTCGTGGGAGAGAACGGTGACGATCACCTGGGTCTCGTTGCGCCAGCCGTCGACGAACAGCGGGCGGATCGGGCGATCGATCAGGCGGGAGACCAGCGTCTCCTTTTCGGTCGGGCGTCCTTCGCGCTTGAAATAGCCGCCGGGGATGCGGCCCGCGGCATAGGTCTTCTCCTGGTAGTCGACCGTGAGCGGCAGGAAGTCGACGCCTTCGCGCGGCGTCTTCGCCGCCACGACGGTGGCGAGCACCACGGTCTCGCCATAGGTCGCCACCACGGCGCCGTCGGCCTGGCGGGCGATCTTGCCGGTTTCAAGCTTGAGGGGACGTCCACCCCAGTCGATCTCGACAGAATGCTTGTTGAACATTTTGGTCTTCTTTCATGGTTTCACGAAAGCACGGAGCCTGAAACGCAAAGACCATGCGCAAGACGGCTAGATACTGACGCGATCTGGCGATCAGTATCCGGCGATCCTGCCATGGTCTTTGGATTTCGGATGGCTTCCATCCCTTCGGTCATCTGGGCATCTTGCCCCGTCCGGCGGCCGGATTGCTGCTGGACGCTAGTGCGCATGATCATCTTTCGACAATTCGAAAGTCCGCTTTTCCGGAAGATCATATGAAAACGCGCGCGAACCGCGCGCGCGTACTTCTCAACATCAACGACGGATGTTGTGCTTTTCGAGCAGCGCCTTGTAGCGCGCCTCGTCCTTCTTCTTGATGTAGTCGAGCAGGGAACGACGCGTCGACACGAGCTTCAGGAGGCCGCGGCGTGAATGATTGTCCTTCACGTGGGTCTTGAAGTGCTCGGTGAGGTTGGTGATGCGTTCCGTCAGGATCGCGACTTGGACCTCGGGCGAACCGGTGTCGCCGGTCTTGTTGGCATTGGTCTTGATCACTTCCGCTTTGCGTTCGGCGGTAATCGACATCGTCAAACACTTCCATTGTTGCGAGCCGGACTGGCAGTCAGTCCGTTCAGGTTGAACACGCGCTTGGGGATGAGTTCGCCATTGCCAATTTCGGCGAGGGCCAGAAGCCGGCCTGCCACCGTGACATAGACTGTGCCGCTAGTATTGGGCGCATCCCGTCCGCGCAACAAAACGGCCTGGCCCCTATGGAGCCTTGCCGCATCAGCCCGTGTGACGGCCAGTGCCGGGATGTCGTCCAGCGCGGTCTCAACGGGCAAAAGCGCGTCGGCGAGGCTGCCCTCGCCCGACGCGGCTCTATTGCATAAAGCCTCTAACTGTTCCAGCGGAATCATGTCCGCTTCCGTAAACGGGCCGACAAGGGTCCGCCGCAGCGCGCAGATATGGCCGAAACAGCCAAGAATCCGGCCCATATCGCGGGCCAGGGCCCGCACATAGGTTCCCTTGCCGCATTCGGCCTCGAACACGGATTGGCCGTTATCTCCATGTTCCACAAGGATTAATTCGTGAATCTCGACCGGACGGGGCTTCAGTTCCACGGTCTCGCCGTCACGCGCCAGATCGTAGGCGCGCTCGCCCTGCACCTTGATCGCCGAATATTGCGGCGGGATCTGCTCGATCACCCCGGTGAAGCGGGGCAGCAGCTCGCGGATCGAATCGGCGGTCGGCCTGATCTCGCTGGTCTTGACGGCGCGTCCCTCGGTGTCGTCGGTGTCGCGCTCCTCGCCCCACGACACCGTGAAGCGGTAGCGTTTGCGGCCGTCCATCACGAACGGCACCGTCTTGGTGGCTTCACCCAGGGCAATCGGCAAGCCGCCGGAGGCGAGCGGATCGAGCGTGCCGGCGTGGCCCGCGCGCTTGGCGGAGAACAGCCGCTTGAGCACCGCGACCGCGTGCGTCGAGGTCATGCCGATCGGCTTGTCGAGCACGACCCAGCCGTGCACGTCGCGCTTGTCGCGGCGCGGCTGCTGGTTCTGCTTGCCCTGCCTCGGGCGCGGATCGTTGTTGACCCGGCGCTGCTCGTCGCCGCGCGCTTCAGAAAAAATATTTCGCTCGGCGTCGCGCTTATCGGCATCATCAGCGTCGATCGCGCTGCTGGTCGTCGTCACAGTCATCACTCGTCGTCCGAATCGGGTGCGAGGTCTCTCTGCACCGCAGGTGTTCGCAGTAATTTCTCGATACGTTCCGCTTCGTCGAATCGTTCATCGACGCGAAAGCGAATGTCAGGTGCGAATTTCAGGTTAACGCGATGCGCGATCTCGCCGCGCAGGAATTTCTTGTTGCGCTCGAGCGCGGCGATCACGACGTCGGTGTCGCGTCCGCCGAGCGGCATCACATAGACTGTGGCGAGCTTCAGGTCCGGCGACATACGCACCTCGGGAACGGTGATGATGTGGCCTTCGAGATCCGGATCGTGAACGTCACCTTGCGACAGAATATCGGCAACCGCATGGCGAACCGTTTCGCCGACGCGTAATTGTCGTTGCGAGCCGCCGGAGGCGGTGCTCTTGGTTTGGCGGGGCATGATCTTCTTCCAAAATCGTGATGCCCGCGGCCGACCACGGGCATCGATTCCCAAATTTTCAAATCAGGCAATGCACGGGTGGCCGGACCAGGTCCGGCCACGCCGCGGCATTTTCAGTGAGTCATGAACCAGGCGCTTCGTAAGATTTGGACTTACAGAGAGCGCTGGATCGTCTCGACGCGGTAGCATTCGATCACGTCGCCGGCACGCATGTCGCCGTAGTTCTCGAACGCCATGCCGCATTCCTGGCCGGAAACCACTTCCTTCACTTCATCCTTGAAGCGCTTCAGCGTCGACAGCTTGCCCTCGTGCACCACGACGTTGTCGCGGATCAGGCGAACATTGGCGCCGCGCTCCACGGTCCCGTCGGTGACGCGGCAACCCGCGACCTTGCCGACCTTGGAAATGTTGAACACTTCCAGGATCAGTGCGTTGCCCAGCATGGTTTCGCGCAGCGTCGGCGCGAGCAGGCCGGACATCGCCTTTTTGATGTCATCCACCAGATCGTAGATGATGTTGTAGTAGCGGATCTCGATGCCGTTGCGCTTGGCCGCGGCCGCCGCTTCCTTGTTGGCGCGGACCGAGAAGCCGATGATGGCGGCGTTGAAGCCTTCCGCCAGCGTGACGTCGGATTCCGAGATGCCGCCGACACCTGCATGCAGGATGCGGGCTGCGACTTCGTCGGTGCCGAGCTTCTCCAGCGAGCCCAGGATCGCTTCCAGCGAGCCCTGCACGTCGGCCTTGATGATCAGCGGGAAGTCCTTGCGGCCCGAAGTCTTGAGCTGCGACATCATCTGTTCGAGCGAGCCGCGCATGCCGGAAATCGAGGCCGCGGCGTTTTCGCGCTTCTGGTGGGCGCGATAGCTCGTGACCTGGCGGGCGCGGGCTTCGTTCTCGACGACAGCCAGACGATCGCCGGCTTCCGGCGGGCCGTTGAAGCCGAGCACCTCGACCGGCACCGACGGTCCGGCTTCGTCGATGGTTTCGCCTTGATCGTTGATCAAAGCGCGGACCCGGCCCATCTCGGCGCCGGCGACGACGATGTCGCCGACCCGCAGCGTGCCGCGCTGGACCAGCACGGTCGCCACCGGACCGCGGCCGCGATCGAGCTTGGCTTCGATCACGGTGCCTTCCGCCGGGCGCTCCGAATTGGTCTTCAGGTCGAGGATTTCGGCCTGCAGCGCGATCATTTCCAAGAGCTTGTCGAGATTGGTCTTGTTCTTGGCTGAGACCTCGACGTCGACGACGTCGCCGCCGAGCGATTCGACCTGCACTTCGTATTGCAGCAGCTCGGTGCGCACCCGCTCGGGCTTCGCGTCAGGCTTGTCGATCTTGTTGATGGCGATGATCATCGGCACCTTCGCCGCCTTGGCGTGATTGATCGCCTCGATGGTCTGCGGCATGACGCCGTCATCGGCCGCGACCACCAGGATCACGATGTCGGTGACCTTGGCGCCGCGGGCGCGCATCGCGGTGAACGCGGCGTGGCCCGGCGTATCGATGAAGGTGATCTTCTTGCCGCTTTCCGGCGAAGTCACCTGGTAGGCACCGATATGCTGGGTGATGCCGCCGGCTTCGCCTGAGACCACGTTGGCGTGGCGCAGCGCGTCGAGCAGCGAGGTCTTGCCGTGGTCGACGTGGCCCATGACGGTGACCACGGGCGAACGCGGCTCGGTATCGGTGGAATTGTCGACGACGTCGAACAGGCCTTCTTCCACGTCGGAGGCGGCGACGCGCCTGACGCTGTGGCCCAATTCTTCGGCGATCAGCTGCGCGGTGTCGGCGTCGATCACGTCGGTGATCTTGTGCATCGCGCCCTGCTTCATCAGCATGCGGATGACCTCGACCGCGCGTTCCGCCATGCGGTTGGCGAGTTCCTGAATCGTGATCGCTTCCGGGATCACCACCTCGCGGATCAGCTTTTCCTTCGGTTCGTTCGCGGCATGACCCTTCAGACGCTGGGTACGGCGGCGGAACGAGGCGATCGAGCGCTCGCGCACGTCGTCGGCGGTGAGCGCGGTGACGACGGTGAGGCGGCCGCGCTGCTTCTGCGGGGCGGGCTTCTGGGTGGGCTTGGGCGCAACGACGGGGCGCACGGCGCCGCCGGGCCGGCGCACCAGACGCGGAGCTTCATCTTCCTCCGCCTCGGCGGCAACCGCCGGCGGCCTTCCCGGCGCGGCGGTCGTGGTGCGCACGGGCGCGGATGTCGTGGTGCGGCCCGGCGCAGACGTCGTGGTGCGGGCCGGCGTAGAACTGGTTGTCGGTCGGGGCGCGGTGCTGGCGGCGGCCGACGCTCCGGGCTTGGCCTCGCCTTCGCCAAAGCGGCGCTTGGCTTCGACCTCGGCCTTGCGCTTGGCCTCTTCTTCGTGGCGATGGCGCTCGTCTTCCGCCTTGCGGCGGACTTCGGCGGCCTCGCGCTCGGCCTTTTCGGCGACTTCGCGGATAGCGCGGCGCTTGGCTTCTTCTTCGGCAAGGTGGCGTTCCTCGACGTCGCGCTGCCTGGCGTCGGCCAGCGCGCTGGCGCGTGCGGAGCGCTCATCCTCGGTCAGCGTGCGCAGCACGACGCCCGATCCGGCATTGCGCTGGGGCTGACCTGACGCGCCACCGGGCCGGCCGGCCGGCGGCCTGGCGGGCGGGGGCGGTGCAGGCTTTGCAACCACGGGTTCCGGAGCGTGCGTCTCGCCGGGGCCATCGCCACCGACGCGGCGCTTGCCGCGCTTCTCGACCACGACCTGCTTGGTCCGGCCATGGCTGAAGCTCTGGCGCACGGTGCCCGTCTCGACGCGCGGCTTCAGCGACAACGTCTTGGTCGGAACACTCAGAGTCTTGTCGCCAGGGGATTTGGTATCAACCATTCAGCAGTCCTAATCTCGTTTCACTGTGCGTTTCCCGCACAAATCCTTCAACGCGTCGTCTTTTATTGAGCGTGATCCAGTCGGAAAGGCGATCTCCGCCTTCCTGGATCAAGCTCTGGAATTTCTGGCCGCTTCGGCGGTCTTGTCGTCGTCGGCCATCCGGTATCGAACCAGCATCTGGCAGCGCGACAGGAACGTCTTGCTCGCCGGGCCCGCGAGCAGGGCAGCATGTATCACATTTGACCGCCCAAGTGCCAAATCCAATTCTGCCGACGTCAAAACATTGACGGCGGCGATTACCGGCGATTCACCACGTTTTTCGTCCCTTTGCCGGGCAATCGCGTCCAATTTGCGGATTCCGTCGGCGGCGCCGTCGGAAGCGTGGATCAGGGCTGCGGTTTGGCCCGCCTTGAGTGCGTCCTCGACCTTGCCGAAGCCCGAAACGACCTGGCCGGCCTTGGCGGCCATCGCCAGGGCCTCGGTAAGGCTGCGTACCAGGAGTGCGTCGGTATCGGTGGGAAGGGTCGGCGCGACGCGGACATCGCGCTTGAATCCCTTGCTAAATTGGTGACGACGGACGGCTTCCGCAACGCTTCGCCGCGATGCGGAAATCCACATTCCGCGGCCCGGCAGCTTGCGCTTGAGATCCGGGATCACCTCGCCCGTGGGGGTGACGACAAACCGGATCAGTTCGTCGATCGGATGCACCTCGCGGCTGACCGCGCACATCCGCGTGGTCGCGGACTTACCGGTCCGCGGCCCATCGTCGAGATCGGGGTCAGCTGATGCGAGCATCCGTTCGGCATCTCCTTTAAGCCGTTGCGTCGGCGTCGGCCTCGGCCTCGGCCTCTGCAGCAGCAGGCTTGGCGAGGTCGGCCTCGGTGATCCAGCCGGCCTTGACGCGGGCCTGCATGATGATCGCCTCGGCCTCGTCGCGCGAAATCTCAGTGCCGTCGAGGAACCCGGCATGCTTGGTCGGCTCGCTGCCTTCCTTGCGCTCGGTCCAGCCGACCAAATCGTCGGTGGCGCAGCCGGCGAGGTCCTCGACCGTCTTCACGTCGTTCTCGCCGAGCTTCACCAGCATCTTCGAGCTGACGCCGGGGACCGTCTTCATGTCGTCGTCGACGCCGAGTTCCTTGCGCTTGGATTCCAGCTCGGCCTCGAGCTGCTCAAGATATTCCCGGGCGCGGGTCTGCAGTTCGGTGGCGGTCTCCTCGTCGAAGCCCTCGATGCCGGCGAGCTCCTTGATGTCGACCAGCGCGAGCTCCTCGACCGAGGTAAAGCCTTCGGAGGCCAGCAATTGGCCGACCACTTCGTCGACATTGAGCGCTTCCATGAACACCCGCGTGGAATTCTCGAAATCGGCCTGACGGCGCTCCGACTCCTCCTGCTCGGTCAGGATATCGATGTCCCAGCCGGTCAGCTGCGAGGCAAGACGGACGTTCTGGCCGCGGCGGCCGATCGCCAGCGAGAGCTGGTTGTTGGTGTCGGGAACCACGACCTCGATGCGCTCGCGGTCCTCGTCGATCACGACCTTGGCGACCTCGGCCGGCGCCAGCGCGTTGACGACGAAGGTCGCAATGTCGGGCGACCACGGAATGATGTCGATCTTTTCGCCCTGCAGCTCGTTCACCACGGCCTGCACGCGCGAACCGCGCATGCCGACGCAGGCGCCGACCGGGTCGACCGACGAGTCGCGGGAGATCACGCCGATCTTGGCGCGCGAGCCGGGATCGCGGGCGACCGCCTTGATCTCGACGATGCCGTCGTAGATTTCAGGCACTTCCTGCGCGAACAGCTTTGCCATGAACTGCGGATGGGTGCGGGACAGGAAGATCTGCGGCCCGCGGGTCTCGCGGCGGACGTCGAAAATATAGGCGCGGACGCGGTCGCCGTTGCGGAACACCTCGCGCGGCAGCATCTCGTCACGACGGACGATCGCTTCGCCGCGGCCGAGGTCGACGATCACGCTGCCATATTCGACGCGCTTGACGATGCCGTTGACGATGTCGCCGATGCGGTCCTTGAATTCCTGATACTGCCGGTCACGCTCGGCCTCGCGCACCTTCTGCACGATCACCTGCTTGGCGGATTGCGCGGCGATGCGGCCATATTCCAGCGGCGGCAGGGTGTCGGCGATGGTGTCGCCGACCTGGGCGCCCGGATTGGCGCGCTGCGCATCGGCCAGCGAAATCTGGTTCGACGAGTTCTCGACGATGTCGACCACCAGCATGTGGCGCGATAGCCGAAGCTCGCCCTTCTTGGCGTCGATCTCGGCATGGACGTCGGTCTCGCTGCCGTAGCGGGCGCGGGCCGCTTTCGCGATGGCGTCTTCCATTGCCGCGATCACGATTGAGCGGTCGATCGACTTTTCGCGCGCAACTGCGTCTGCGATCTGCAGCAGTTCGAGTTTGTTGGCGCTTACTGCCATGGCTTAGTCTCCTTCGAATGGATCGGTCTCGCCTCGGCGCGCACGCGCGGCGGCCAGACGGTGTTCTTTGGTGTTGGTCGGGGCCGGCTTCTTGCCGGACTTTGGCTTCGGCTTCGGCTTGAAACTTATCGACGGATCGCTGTTCTTGGCGTGGGCCGGTTGCGGCGGCATGAGGCCAAGCTTGCGGTGCAATTCGCGCTCTGCGGCCCTGCCGCGGCGCATCGATTCCGCGATCAATTCGTCGGTCAGCACCAGCCGCGCTTCCGAAATGTCCTCCATCACCAGAAGGACCTCAGGGTCTTCGGCAGGGCGCGCGTCGTCGCGCCGCAAGTGCACCGCATTGCCTTCGATGCCGCCGAGCACGCCGCGGAACCGCTTGCGGCCCTGATGCGCGACCGCCATCTCGATCTTCACCAGATTGCCGCTGTAGCGCTTGAAGTCGGAGCGGCGTACCAGCGGGCGGTCGATGCCGGGCGAGGAGATTTCGAGGCGGTAGGCGCGCTCGATCGGGTCGGCGATATCGAGCACCGGTGACAATGCGTGCGAGATCGCCTCGCAATCCTCGAGCTGTATCGTGCCGTCGGGCCGTTCCGCCATGATCTGCACGGTGCAGCCGGCGCCGCCCGACACCGAGATGCGCACCAGACGATAGCCCATGCCTTGCAGCACGGGAGCCGCGACGGCAGCCACGCGCGCTGCCACACCCGGCTCGATGACGAGCCGCGGCTCGGAGAGCAGTTCGGCGTCCACGGACGTGGCGGTCGGATCGGTCATATCGAATGTCAAAGGCGGTCTGGTCTGTCGTGTTGCTCGGTGGGCCTTAAGGGGCCGCTAACGCTACCCAAACGAGGCCCGGCCTGCCGGGTCCCTTCAGGTAATAAAAAAGAGCGGGTCCCGAGGGGCCCACTCTCAATACGCGATCGTATGAGAACCATAAGTTGCGGCCGATATAGCGCTTTTGCCACGATCCGGCAAGGCCTCCCAGCTTTGGAACGGGTGATTTTGCGGGTTTCCCGGGGCAGGCTCGACCTAACGCTCCGTTTACGAACGGCACCTAGATTGCCCGCAAACCCGCCGAACCGGCCGGTTTGGACAGGATCATGACGACAGCCCCCGCGCTGATCACGGAACTCGATGAGATCGTTCGCCGCGGCGACCCCAGGCGCCGCGCCGAGGCCGCGCGGCGGATCAGCGAGCTGTTCCTGCAGGGTGCGGCGAATTTCCGTCCCGACCATATCAATCTGTTCGATGGCGTGCTGACCAGCCTGGTGCCGCATGCCGAACCCGCCGCACGGGTCGATCTGGCCGAACGGCTCTCGCTGCTCGCCAACGCGCCGCGGCACCTCGTCGGCCAGCTCGCGCACGAGGACGATATCGCGATCGCAGGTCCGCTGCTGCGCCGATCGCCCGTCATCGACGATTCCGCGCTGGTCGAAATCGCCAATGCCAAGGGCCAGGGCCATTTGCTTGCAATGGCTGAGCGGCCAAAGCTCTCGATCGAACTGACTGACGTCATCGTCCGCCGTGGCGATCGCGATGTGATCAGATGTGCCGCCGGCAATGCCGGCGCGGCCTTCTCGGATGACGGGTTCTCCACGCTGATCCAGCGTGCCGGCCAGGACGGCGTGCTGACGCTGAAGATCGGCCGCCGCGACGACCTTCCGCCGGAACATCTGAAGAGCCTGCTGGCCGGTTCGATCGATGTGGTCCGCCGCCGTCTGTTCACCGTGGCCAAGCCGGAGCGGCAGGCTGCGATCAATCAGGCCATGAACGAAATAACCGGCGCGACCGAGCAGGCCGAAAGCCGCCGCGACTATGCGCAGGCACAACGCACGGTGATGGCGTTGCATCGCGCCGGTCAATTGACCGAAGGCGCGTTGCTCAACTTCGCCAAGGTATTCAAGTACGAGGAGGCCGTTGCGGCGCTCGCTGCGATGACCGGCGTGAAGATCGCAACCCTCGACCGCCTGATCGGCGGCGAACGCTACGACTCGATCCTGATCGCGAGCAAAACCATCGGCGTGGAATGGTCGACGGTGCGCGCGTTGATCCTGATGCGGCTCGGGCCGAACCGGACTGTATCGCCCGCCGACATTGAAGGCGCGCGGGCCAATTTCGCCCGCCTCATGCCGTCGACGGCACAGCGCGTGGTGGATTTCTGGAAGTCGCGGTAGTCGCGGCGTCGTTGTCGGAAGCGATCGCTCGCGCACAGCTCTTTCCGCGTCATCGTTCAAGCAGCTACATCTATACACTGAGTTGCGCTTCGGATAAAGCGAAATATTTTTGCTGCGGGAGATTGACAGGTTTTGCTGATTTGCCCGTCGTGTCGCATCGGCAACACTCATGGGCACAATATCCTACGGCGACCAGCTAACGCGAACGCTGGAACCGCAGATACGCCGCCTTGCGGCCTTCGCGCGCGGCCTTGGCGCCGTAGCGTGTCATCGTGTAGCCGGGCCAAGGCAATTGCCAGTCGGTTGCGCGCTCGGCGAGCCAGGCGAAATCCGGCGAACGCATCAGATGCGCCAGTGTCCATGCGCAATAATCGTCGATGTCGCTGACGAAGCGGAATTCGCCGCTCGCGTTGAGGATCCGCGCCATCGCGGTCACAGTTGCATCCTGCACGAAGCGCCGCTTCCAGTGCCGCCGCTTCGGCCACGGATCGGGATGGATCAGGTCGATGCGTGCAAGCGATCGCGACGGCGCCCAGGCCAGCAGTTCGGCGGCGTCGCCGGCGAACAGCCTGATATTGCCGATATTGTGCGCCTCGATCTGCGCCAGGATTTTTGCCATCCCGTTGACGTAAGGCTCGCAGCCGATGAAGCCGGTCTGGGGGAACGCCTGCGCTTCCGCGATCAGATGCTCGCCGCCGCCGAAGCCGATTTCGAGCCGGACCTGTTCGATGCCGTCATCGAACAGCTCGACGAGCCTGTCCGGCGCGGGCATGCCGATATCGAGCGCAAGGTGCGGCAGCAGATTGTCGATCAGGTCGGCCTGATGCGAGCGCAGTTTGTGGCCCTTGCGCCGCCCGAAGAACGAGCCGCGCGAATGCGCAATCCCGCCATCGTCCGACGGCGCGTCGCGATCGCCGGTCTCGTGCGGTGCCGAGATCATCGCAGCGTCTGATAGAGCCGGTGCAGCAGCCGCGCGCGCGGTTCGATCGACGAGACGTAGAGCTGCTCGTAATGGGTATGCGCGCCCTTGCCGTCGACACCGAGGCCATCCAGCGTTGCGGTATGCGGCGCGGTGAAATTGCCGTCGGAGCCGCCGCCGGTGAAGACGTCGACGAGATCGAAGCCGAGCTCGGTCGCGAGCGTCCGGGCTTGTTCGTAGAGCGCCGCGCCGGCATTGCTCTTCTCATAGGGCGGACGGTTCAGCTCGCCCGTCACCTTGACGCTGACGCCATCGGTGCGCGATGTCAGCCCGAGGATCTTCGGCACGAGCTCGTCGGCATCGGCGATGGTCGGCACCCGCATGTCGACTTCGGCATAAGCCTCTTCCGCGATCACGTTGGGCTTGGTGCCGCCTTTGACGACGCCGACATTGACGGTGACGCCGCGCTTGAGGTCGTTCATCGCCTCCAGCGCCTGGATAACATTGCCGAGCTCGCGGATCGCGCTGCGGCCATCCTCGGGACGGGTGCCGGCATGCGACGGCACGCCCTTGATGAACACCTCGAAGCGCGCGACGCCCTTGCGCCCGGTGACGATCTTGCCGCCGTCGCGCGCGGGCTCGGTCACCAGCACATATTTGGCCTTGCGGCCCTCGGCCTCGATCAGCGCCCGCGAGGTTGGGCTGCCGATCTCCTCGTCGGAGACGTAGAGCTGGGTGATGCCGAGCGGGGCGCGTGCGCCGTCGGCGCAGATCTGCCGGAAGGCGTGATAGGCGAGATAGGCGCCACCCTTCATGTCGTAGATGCCGGGACCGAACGCGCTGTCGCCCTCGACCTTGAACGGCAGGCGTTCGATGAATCCCATCGGATGAACGGTGTCGAGATGGCTGAGCACCAGAATGCCCGGCGCGTCCTGGCCCCATGACGAGCGCGCCACCAGATGGTCGCCGCAGCCGTCGCGTCCCGGGACACGTTCAATACTGGCCGGCAGGTCGCGATAGCCTGAAGCGACGAGGTCGGCGACCTTGTTGACCTGATCGGGCCGCTCCGTCGGAGACTCGATCTCGACCCAGCGGCGGATGCCGTCGAGGATATTTGCTGCATCAAACGGGTTGGACATAGCTGCCGTGAATTTTCAGGGGAAGTTGACTTCTCATCGCGTGCACGCGCGGGAACATGACGCGATCGAGCGCACCGGAATGGCATAGTCCAGATTTGCCGATCCCTCAAACGGATATGACCGCGCTCAGGCCTGGTCGGAGGCCTCGCGTGCGGCGATCTGCTCGACCAGCTCGACGATGCTGCGGCGGAGCTTGCCGTCGCTGATGCGGGTGAAGGCACGGGTCAGCGCGAGGCCCTCGGCGGTCGCAAGAAAGTCGGAGACATAGGCCGGCGAGGAGCCCTCGCTGAAGCCGTCGGCGGTCTTGATGCCGCTCGGCCCGCCGTCGAACAGGAATGAGACCGGCACCTGCAGGATCTCGGAGATCTGCTGCAAGCGGCTGGCGCCGACGCGGTTGGTCCCCTTCTCGTATTTCTGCACCTGCTGGAACGTCAGGCCGAGCGCCTCGCCCAGTTTTTCCTGGCTCATGCCGAGCATGATGCGTCGCATCCGGACGCGGCTGCCGACATATTTGTCAACAGGGTTGGGCGCTTTGATCGACATCACCAACTTCTCCTAGGGATAGCGCGCCCGTCGATGAGGCAAGTTGGAAGCGCAGTCTGCCTCAGGCGCGGGGGCTGTCAAATCCTGCAAGGAGGATCGGGACGAAATGCGGATAATTTGCGCAAAGTGGCTGACTGGACTTCTGATTTCGTACGGAACCGTACAATGCGAAGTGCACGGTCAATCTGTCAACTGGTGGATTCGCGCAGCAATGAATTTAGAGACTCTTTGAGACCTGACGGCAACGCCAATACGCAGACGTCAGGCTTTTCGCCTGGCAAAACGCCGCCGCAACACGATTGCCAAGGCAACGATCACAATCACAGCGGCGGGACCATTCCCGATACGCGCGTAGATCGTCGGCGCGATGGCCTGCGGCAAATTGGCGTCGAGCACGCCTTCGATGCCGAGCCCGAGTTGCGCCACAATCCGGCCCACAGGATCGATCACCGCGGAGATGCCCGTATTTGCGGCACGCACCAGCGGCAGCCCTTCCTCGATCGATCGCATCCGGGCCTGCTGCAGATGCTGGTAGGGACCGGTCGAGAATCCGAACCAGCCGTCATTGGTAACGTTGATGATCCAGCCCGGACGGTCGTCGCGGCTGACGACATTGCCGGGGAAGATCGCCTCGTAGCAGATCAAGGGCAGCGCGCGCGGCGCGTTCGGCACGTCGATCGTTCGCCTGACGGTGCCTGGAATGAAGCCGCCCTGCACCTTGGTGAGCTGCACGAAGCCGAGCTTTTCCATCAGGTCCTGGAACGGCAGATACTCGCCGAACGGCACCAGGTGCAGCTTGTCGTAGACGGCCAGCACGCTGCCGTCATGGTCAATGAGATAGATCGAATTGTAAGCACGCGTGATGCGGACGCCGGGCGGCAGTTCAGGCGCGCGCACCGAGCCGGTGATCAGCACGGTGCCCTTGGGCAGCAGATCGGCGATCTGCGCCATCGCGTCGGCTTCCCGGGTCAGGAAGAACGGAAACGCGGATTCCGGCCAGATCAGGATGGTTGCATCGCTCACGCCGGTGGAATGCGGCCCGGATGCCCTATCCGACAATGTGAGATACTTCTGCATCACCGCCGCCTTGGCGGAGTAGTTGAACCTGACATCCTGTTGCAGGTTGGGCTGCATGATGCGCAGCTTGACGTTGGCGACCAGCCGGGTCGGCTCACGCGACAGCCGGACCGTGCCGAACACCAGCATCGCCGCCAGCACCACCAATGCCGCGACCGGCGTCCGCCACGGCTTGCGGCCGCGCGAGGAGCCGTCGATCAGCACGGCCGGGCTCGCGAAGATCGCAACGCTGAGGAACGTCATGCCCCACAGCCCGACAAGACATGCAGTTTGTGCCAGCGCCAGCGGTTCGCTCAGCGAATAGCCGAACGTGTTCCACGGAAAGCCGGTCAGGACATGGCCGCGCAGCCATTCCGAGATCGTCAGGCTGACCGCGAGCGCCAGCACGCGCGAGACGTCGCGCGGCCAGATCAGCCGCGCCAGCGCGAAACCGAACGCGGTGAACAGCGCGAGATAGGCCGGCAGGCCCAGCACTGCGAACGGCGTCAGCCAGGCGAAAGTGTCCGCGTCGACAAAGAAGGCGTAACCGATCCAGTACAGTCCCGGCACGAAATAGCCGAGGCCGAACCAGAAGCCCGACAGCGCCGCCGCGGGCACGCCGCGCCAGCGCCCGGCCGCGGCGCCGTCGATCAGCCAGACCGCGACGGACAAAGTCAGAAACAAAACCGGCCAGGCGTTGAACGGTGCCATCGCCAGCGCCGACGCCGCGCCGGCGATGAGCGCGATGGCGGCGCGCTTCCATCCCCAGGTCAGGATGATCGCAAGCCCTGCCGCGCGGAGTTTGTCGGAGGGCCTCACGGCTGTCCGGCTCCATCGCCGGATGGCGGCGGAGAATTGTCGTTGGCCTGCGGCGTGTCTGATTCCGGCGGTTGCTCGCGGCGCCGCTCGCGGTCCTTCTCGCGTTCCTTGCGCGGCGCCGGGCGCTCCTTGCGGGTGGTGACGCGCAGTCGCTTCACCCGCCGTGGATCGGCGTCGAGCACCTCGACCTCGAAATGGCCGGGTCCCGAAATCACCTCGCCGCGCACCGGCAGGCGGCCGACGAACGAGACCAGATAGCCGCCCAGCGTCTCGACCTCTTCGCCGGCCTCGCCGGTGACGAAGTCCTCGCCGATCACGGTGCGGACGTCGTCGAGGCTGGCGCGGGCGTCGGCGATGAAGGAATTGTCGGGCTGCTTGACGATCGAGGGCGGCTCGTCGGAATCGTGCTCGTCGTCGATCTCGCCGACGATCTGCTCGACGATGTCCTCGATCGACACCAGCCCGTCGGTGCCGCCATATTCGTCGACCACCAGCGCCAAGTGGATGCGCGAAGCCTGCATCTGCGCCAACAGGTCGATCGCGCGCATCGACGGCGGGATGTAGAGCAGCTTGCGGATGATGTGGGCCTCCGACAGCGGCAGCGCGAGGTCGACGGCGCGCAGATCGAGCCCTGCCGGGAATGGCTTCTTGCGCCGCGCCTTGGTGGTGTCGCCGATCCGTGCCTTCGCCGTCATGAAGGCGAGCAGGTCGCGGATGTGCACCATGCCCTCGGGGTCGTCGAGGGTCTCGTTGTAGACCACGAGCCGCGAATGCGCCGCGCTCTCGAACAGGCTCATCAGCTCGCCGAGCGGAATGTCGCGCTTGACCGCGACGATGTCGGCGCGGTGGATCATGACGTCGGCGATCCGCCGCTCGTTCAGCGACAGGATGTTGCGCAGCATGGTGCGCTCGATCGCCGAGAAGCCGACATCGTCGGGCGTCGAGGCGTCGAGCACGACCTGCAAATCGTCGCGCACCGATCCGGCCTTCCAGCCGAACAACGTGCGGATCGCGCGCACCAGCCAGCCCTCGGCCGCCGGCCGCTGCACCTCGCCGTCATGCACGATGGCCGGCAGGTTGCTCACGCTGCGCGGATTGTCTTGGATTGGGTCGGAATCCGGCATCTCAGGCGATCCGATCCGCATAGGGGTCGGGAATGCCGAGCTGGCTGAGGATCTCGCGCTCGAGAGCCTCCATGTCTTCGGCATCGTCGTCATTCTCGTGGTCGTAGCCGATCAGATGCAGGAAGCCGTGCACCGCAAGATGGCTCAAATGATGGTCGAACGGTTTCTGTTCCTCGTCGGCCTCGCGCCGCGTCGTCTCGTAGGCGATCGCGATGTCGCCGAGCATGCGCGGGGCATCAGCGGGCTCGTTGCCGGTCGGCTGCAGCGCCGGAAACGACAGCACGTTGGTCGGTTTGTCGATGCTGCGCCAATTGTTGTTCAGGGTGCGGATGCCGGTGTCGTCGGTCAGCATCACCGCAAGCTCGGCGTCGGCGACATCGGCGTCGGCGATCTCGGCGGCGGCTTCGATGGCGCGATGGATCACCGCCTCGGCATCGGGCTCGGTCTGCCAGCATTCGGCCGTGACGAGAACCTCGGTGGCGGGAAAGGCGGACACGGTCGTTCCAAAATCTGCGTTGGGGCTGGAACCCGCCGCACGCGGGCTCCCGGTCGAAGCTGAAAATCTCAAGATCTGGCGTTTGCCGGCTTTTGCGGCAATCCCTCATAGGCGGCCACGATGCGCGCAACCAGTTCGTGCCGGATGACGTCCTCGGCGGTGAACCGCACCTGGGAGATGCCCTCGACACCGTCGAGCAGCTTCACGGCTTCCGCAAGCCCCGAGGCCTGACCGTGCGGCAGGTCGACCTGCGTCGGATCGCCGGTGATGATCATCCTGGAGTTCTCGCCAAGCCGGGTCAGGAACATCTTCATCTGCATCGACGTGGTGTTCTGGGCTTCGTCGAGGATGACGACGGCATTGGTCAGCGTGCGGCCGCGCATGAAGGCGAGCGGCGCGATCTCGATCTCGCCACCCTGCATCGCGCGCTCGACCACGCGCGAGTCCATCAGATCGTACAGCGCGTCATAGATCGGGCGCAGATAGGGATCGACCTTCTCCTTGAGGTCGCCGGGCAGGAAGCCGAGCCGCTCGCCGGCTTCGACCGCGGGACGCGTCAGGATGATGCGGTCGACTTCCTTGCGTTCAAACAGTTGCGCGGCGTGTGCGACCGCGAGCCAGGTCTTGCCGGTGCCGGCCGGGCCGACGCCGAACACCATCTCATGCCGCTTCAGCGCGCGGATGTAGGAATCTTGCGCCGCGGTGCGGGCGCGGACCGGGCGCTTGCGCAGATTGATGGTCTCGAAGGCCGCTTTGGCCGTCTTGTTGTCGAACTCGAACAGCGAGCCCTGCGCGATCACGACGCGGATCGCGCCTTCCACTTCGCCCTGATCGAGGTCGTGGCCTTCGACGGCCTGCGCGTAGAGCGTCTCGAGCACGCGCCGCGCCGCGTCGCAGCCGTCGCGGGAGCCGGCAATGGTGACGTGGTTGCCGCGGGAATCGACCACGACGCCGAGCCGTCGCTCGATCAGTGCGAGGTTCTGCCCGTAGGGGCCGACCAGCGCCGAAGCGGCGCGGTTGTCGTCGAAATCGATGACGACCTGGGTCTCAGGTGGGGTTTGCATGTCGCGGTCTGGTTTGCGGCTGGGAGCGAGGGCAGGCGAATCCGATGCGCTTTTGGGCAAGGATTTCAGGCTCCAATGGTCATCTGCAAATTGGGGGATGGCGCCAAAGGCGCCGCAAGCTCGCCGATCAGGCTGTAGCGTTCGAGGCTGTCGATCCGTACCGGGAGAACCTTGCCGATGATGTCGGATGAGGCCATCACATGGGCGGGCTGCAGATAGGCGGTGCGGCCGACGATCTGGCCGGGATTGCGCGCGGCGCGCTCGAACAGCACATCGACCGTTGTGCCGATCGCGGCCCGGTTGAAGGCCGATTGCTGGCTGTCGATCAATTCCTGAAGCCGCCCCAAACGCTCGTCCATCTCTGCTGCTGACACCGTCTCCCGCATCTCCGCCGCCGGCGTGCCTGGCCGAGGCGAATATTTGAATGAATATGCCCCAGCGTAGCCGATTTGCGTGACAAGCGCGAGGGTGGCGGAAAATTCTTCCGCGCTCTCCCCAGGGAAGCCGACAATAAAATCTGATGAGAAAGCAATGTCTTGCCGCGCAGCACGGAACCGGTCGATGACGCGCCGGTAATCGTCGGCGGTATGTTTGCGGTTCATGGCTGCAAGGATCCGGTCCGCGCCCGATTGCACCGGCAGATGCACGAACGGCATGAGCTCGGGCAAATCGCGATGCGCCGCGATCAGTGAGTCGTCGACGTCGCGCGGATGGCTGGTCGAATAGCGCAGCCGCGCCACGCCGGGGATCTCCGCCAGCCGCTGCAAGAGCTTGCCGAGCGGCCAGGCGCGGCCGTCGGGGCCTTCACCATGATAGGCGTTGACGTTCTGTCCGATCAGCGTGATCTCGCGCACGCCGTTGTCGGTGAGCTGGGTGACGTCGTCGATGATCTTCGCGACTGGGCGCGAGACTTCCGCGCCGCGCGTATAGGGTACCACGCAGAAGGTGCAGAACTTGTCGCAACCTTCCTGAACGGTGACGAAAGCCGAGATGCCGCGCGCGCGGATCGCGGCCGGCTTCGGCTGCGGCAGGAAGCCGAACTTGTCGTCGACCGGAAATTCGGTTTCCAGCGCGCGGCCGTTGGCTTTTGCGCGCTTCAACAGCTCCGGCAAATGATGATAGCTCTGCGGACCGACCACGATGTCGACGGTCGGAGCGCGGTGGATGATCTCCGCGCCCTCGGCCTGCGCGACGCAGCCGGCGACCGCGATCTTCATCTCGCGGCCTTGGCGTGCGGCCTCGTCCTTGGCGACGCGGAGGCGTCCGAGCTCGGAATAGACCTTTTCCGAGGCCTTCTCGCGGATATGGCAGGTGTTGAGGATGACGAGATCCGCGTCCTCCGCGCTCGCCGTCTCGACAAAGCCTTCGCCAGCCAGCGTGTCCACCATGCGTTGCGCATCGTAGACGTTCATCTGGCAGCCATAGGACTTGATGTGCAGCTTGCGCGGCGTGGTCATGGAACCCGGGTTGTGGAAACGGCGCCATCAGGGCGGCGGGGCTCAGATATAGCCTAAAGGGGCGAAAATCCAGCGTTCCACCCCGTCATTCCGGGGCGCTCCGGAGGGAGCGAACCCGGAATCTCGAGATTCCGGGTTCGATGCTAACGCATCGCCCCGGAATGACAGTGTTTTATGGCTCACGCTACCGGGGCTGCGGCCCCAATCCGGGCGATCAAATCGGGCAATTGGCGCATATCGGCGAACGTCACGGCCGCTCCCGCCTTGCGCAGCACCTCTTCGTGCCCCGGCGCGCAGTGGCTGCCGCCATGGAAACCCAGCACCGTCATCCCGGCGGCGCGGGCGCCGGTGACGCCGTGCATGCTGTCCTCGATCACGATGCAGCGCGCAGGGTCGGCTCCCATCTGCGCGGCCGCGAACAGGAAGATGTCGGGCGCCGGCTTGCCGCGCTTGACCTGCATGGCGGAGAAAATATGCGGCGCGAGCTGATCGTAGAGCCCGGCGCAGGTGAGGCCGTGGCGGATCTTCTCCGGCGTGCCGCTCGAGGCCACGCATTTGGGCATATCGAGCCCTGATATCACCTCGCCGACAGGATCGATCGCGTTGAGATCGTCGGCATAGAAGCTGAGTGTCGCGTGCTTGACCTGTGCCTCGAAATCATCGGGCAGCTTGCGGCCGATCTCGGCTTCGACGATCTGCCGCGCCTCGCGGTCGGATACGCCGAGGAAGCGCTTCAGCACGCCATCCGGCGTGATCGGGTAGCCGTGACGGGTCAGCGTTTCCGCGTGCGCGCGAGAGGAAATCACTTCGCTGTCGACCAATACGCCGTCGCAATCGAAGATGATGAGATCAAACCTCATGATATTATTTGACGCGTTTTCTTCACGCGAACCGGTCCCCACTTCGCTTGAAAACGCTTTGCCGCTATGACTTTTCGTCATCAAGCGGAACGCAATAGAGCTCGAGCCGGTGATCCACCAGCTTGTAGCCGAGCTTGCGCGCGATTTCGGCCTGCAGCTTCTCGATCTCCTCGGAGGTGAACTCGATCACCTTGCCGTCACGCAGATTGATCAAATGGTCATGGTGGCTCTCGGGCATCTGCTCATAGCGCGCACGGCCCTCGCGGAAATCGTGACGCTCGATGATGCCGGCGTCCTCGAACAGCTTGACGGTGCGATACACCGTCGAGATCGAGATCTTGTCGTCGACCGCGACGCAGCGCCGATACAGTTCCTCGACGTCAGGGTGATCCAGGGCTTCCGCCAGCACGCGCGCAATGACGCGGCGCTGTTCGGTCATGCGCATGCCGGTCGCGGCGCAGCGCGCCTCGATGCCAGTATTTTTGTGCGCAGGCGGGATTCGTACCGTGGTCATGAGTTCAGGGCCATGGGTTTAGAAAACATCGGTTCAGACAACATGGGTTTAGAAAACTTGGGTGGCGTAACAGGGCTGTTCTGCCACCGCGCGGATATTACGACAAGTCGCGCCGCATCAGAAGTGCGTTCAAATGTTCCCCGCCGGGCTGCTTGTAATAGCGCTCACGGCGGCCGATGACGCCGAATCCGGCCCATTCATACAGCCGGCGCGCCGGCTGATTGTTTTCTTCCACTTCCAGAAAGATGGTACGGACGCCGCGGCCGGCAAGATGGCCGAGATGGGTCAAGAGCAGGCTGCGCGACAGGCCGCGCCCGCGCTCATCGGTATCGATCGCGATCGAGAGAATTTCGGCTTCATCCGCGGCCAATCGCGACACCGCGAAGCCGATCACCTTGCGGCCCTGCCTCAAGCGATGCACGAGGGTGTTGTGCTCGGTCAGCATCGTCTCGAACTCGCCTTCGCCCCAGCCGCGATGGAACGAGGCGCCGTGCAATTGCGCCAACCGCGCCGCGTCGCGCAACGATGCCGGCTCGACCGCGGGCGTGCTGCCGCCGCGCCACCACCGTGACAGCCAGCCGATCATGTGCCTGAGAGCTGCGCGCTGGTCTGGAGTTGATCTTTCGGCGGCTTTGCATCCGGTGCCCGCAGATAGAACGGGCGCGCCGGCGCGTTCTCCGGGGTCACGGCTGCGCCGACCCAGGCGACCCAGTTGATGTCGGGTGCGGCCTGGGGATCGACCTGGACCGGCGGCGTTGCCTCCGCGGGCCAGCGCTCGGCGAGGATTTTTGCGGCGTTGCCGACCAGGTGCAGGGCGCCGAATTGCGCGGCGTCGAGGGCTTCCGCGATCGGCGCCACCTTGGGTTTCACTAGCGGACTGCCATCGCCGCCGACCACCTGGAAGTAGACGTGATCGTGCCGCGCATCGATCGCCGACAGGATCGGACGTGCGCCATTCTCGGCGACAATGGGCGCGGCGTAGGCGGCGAGCGTCGTCAGTCCGACCGCAGGCTTGTCAGCGGCCAGCGCGATGCCGCGTGCGGCCGAGAGGCCGACGCGCAGGCCGGTGAAACTGCCGGGCCCGGTGGTGACGGCGATGCGGTCGAGCGCGGCAAAGGCGACGCCGCTCTGCTTCATCACCCGCGCGATCAGCGGCATCAGCGCTTCGGCGTGGCCGCGCTGCATCGGCTGCGACTCAAGGGCGATGGTGTTGCCCGCCGATGTGTCGAGCACGGCAGCGGAGCAGGCGTCGAGCGCGGTGTCGATGGCGAGGATCAGCATGGGACGAACATCATGACGAATGGAATGCCAAGGCTAATTACAAGGCTAATTCCGGTTCGCCGGCTCACGGTTCGTTCCCCCTTGATGGGTGGTCAAAGCGAAGCGTGCCCACCACTCCTTGCTCGATTATTGATGGTGGGCATGGCGCAAGTGCGCCTTTGCCCACCCTACGTCGGTTACATCGGCCGGACTTCCTGCACGTCGGGCACATAGTGCCGGAGCAGGTTCTGGATGCCGTGTTGCAGTGTGGCCGTCGATGACGGGCAGCCGGCGCAGGAGCCCTTCATGTTGAGATAGACAATGCCGTCCTTGAAGCCGCGGAAGGTGATGTCGCCGCCGTCGTTGGCAACCGCCGGACGCACGCGGGTCTCGATCAGGTCCTTGATCTGCGCGACGGTCTCGGCGTCTTCCTCGTTGAAGAATTCGTCTTCCTCATCGCGGGCGTCATCGCTGCCAGCGGTACCGTCGGCGAGCAGCGGCGCGCCGGACATGTAATGCTCCATGATGGCGCCGAGGATCGCGGGCTTGAGGTGCTGCCAGTCGCCGTCCGCCTTGGTCACCGTGACGAAATCGGCGCCGTAGAACACGCCGGTGACGCCTGATACGGCGAACAGCCGTTCGGCGAGCGGCGAGCGCGTGGCGGATTCGGGGGTCGAGAATTCCAGGGTGCCGCTGTCGAGCACCGTGCGGCCCGGAATGAACTTCAGGGTCGCGGGGTTGGGCGTGGCTTCGGTCTGAATGAACATCTGCTGTCTCCGGCGTCGCCGGTTCAAGGCCGGCGCGTTGGGGTTCCCTTAACAGATGGCGACCCGAAAAGCACCGATCAAGGTGCAGGTCAGCAGTTCCAGGCCTGCATTACGACAGGGCGTCGATTTCGGCGTCGGTCAGGCCGCCGGGCACGATGGTGACCGGAATCGGGAATTCGCCCATGGCGTTGGCCATGGTGGTGATGATCGGCCCGGGCCCCTCGGCGCCCGGATTGGCGGCCAGCACCAGGACAGCGATGTCGGCGTCCTTGTCGATCACGTCGAGGATCTGCTCGGTCGGGTCGCCCTCGCGAATCACCCGCTCCGGGGTGATCGCGGCGATCCCGTTGGCGCGGCCGGCGGCGCGGTCGAGCGCCTCATTGGCGGCTTCCTCGGCCTCCGCACGCATGATGTCGGCAACACCAAGCCACTGCTGGTTCTGGTCCTCGGTCTCGATCACCCGCAGCATCACGACGCCGCCGCCGATCCGGATCGCCCAGCGGCTGGCGTAATAGACCGCGCGGTCCCATTCCGCCGTGTCGTCAACGATGACGAGGCATTTTGGCTTGTGACCGGTCTCGTAGCTGCGTCGCTGGGTGGTCATGCATGTCCCGGTGCTTGGCCCACGAGCATGATCCGGAAAAGTGTGTAGCGGTTTTCCGATAAGATCATGCTCAAACAACGCCCATGCTGCCACACTCCCTCTCCGTTTGGGAGAGGGAGTGACGAGGTTCCTGTTCGCCGTGTCAGCGCTGGCGGATGAAGCCGACGATGTCCTTGGTGGTGCGCATGGTCTCGTCGGCGATCACGCGTGCGCGGTTGGCGCCGTCGATCAGGATCGAATCGACATGGCCGGGATCGGCGACCAGCCGCTTCATCTCGCCGGCGATCGGCGACAATTTTGCGACGCAAAGTTCGACCAGCGCGTTCTTGAAGCTGGAGAATTGCCCGCCGCCGAACTGCGTCAGCACATCCTGCTTGCTGACGTCGGCAAGCGCGGCGTAGATGCCGACGAGGTTGTCGGCCTCGGGGCGCGGCTCCAGCCCCTTCTCCTCCGACGGCAGCGGCTCCGGATCGGTCTTTGCCTTGCGGATCTTCTGCGCGATGGTGTCGGCGTCGTCGGTCAGATTGATGCGCGAATTGTCCGACGGATCCGACTTCGACATCTTCTTGGTGCCGTCGCGCAGGCTCATCACCCGCGTTGCCGGTCCGGTGATGAACGGCTCGGGCTGCGGGAAAAACAGGCCCTCATTGAAGCCGAGGCCGCGGATCGAATCGCCGAAGTCGTTGTTGAACTTCTGCGCGATGTCGCGGGACAGTTCGAGATGCTGCTTCTGGTCCTCGCCGACCGGCACGTGGGTGGCGCGGTACAAGAGAATGTCGGCCGCCATCAGCACCGGATAGTCGTAGAGACCGACCGACGCATTCTCGCGGTCCTTGCCCGCCTTCTCCTTGAACTGGGTCATCCGGCTGAGCCAGCCGACGCGCGCGACACAGTTGAAGATCCAGGTCAGCTCGGAATGGCCGGCGACCTGGCTCTGGTTGAAGACGATATGTTTCTTCGGGTCGATGCCGGCCGCGATGAACGCAGCCGTCACCTCGCGGGTGTTGCGCGCGAGCTCGGCCGGGCCGCCCCAGACGTCGACGCCTTGGGTGATCGCGTGCATGTCGACGACGCAATAGATGCAATTGTGGGTCTCTTGCATCTTCACGAAGTTGACGATGGCGCCGAGATAGTTGCCGAGGTGCAGATTGCCCGTCGGCTGGACGCCTGAGAAAACCCGTTCAACGAACGCCATGGTCTTAATTCCCGGAAATGGCCGCTTTGGCCGCGTCGTTTGCCACTTAAGGCCCGTGCGCGCAAGTCAGGCAGGGCGCTTTTGCCTGATCGCGCTCACCGCCTCGCGCCAGCCGGTGACGCCGAAAAGCTGCAAAAACAGCCCGTAAGCGGCGATGCCGGCGGCGATCAGCAGCAGCAGTCCCGCAGCCTGCACAAAACCATGTGCGCTCGCCGCCGGCAGGTTGCCTGCCGCAACCCACAGCACGGCGCCCATCGCGGCTGTTGCGGCGAGGATGCGCGGCAGCCGGCGGCGGGCGTTGGCATCGACCGAAAAGCCGAAGCTTGCCGCACCTTTCCGGATCAGCGACAGCGCGTTGCTCCAGGCGCCGAGCGCGATGCCGGCGGCGATCCCGTTGGCGCCGAAATAATGGCCGAGCAGGAAGGCGGTCGCAATCGCGACCACAATGGCTTTCAAGGTCGCGAGCAGCGGCGTCAGCGTGTCCTCGCGCGCAAAGAACGCCGGCGACAGCGCCTTCACCAGCACATGCGCCGGCAGCGCGAGCGTCAGCCAGATCAGCGCCTGCGCGGTCGCCGCGGTGTCCTCAGTCGCGAACGCGCCGTGCTCGAACAGCACGCGGGCGATCGGCGCGCTCAGCACCATCAGGCCGAGCGTTGCGGGAAAGGCCAGCCCGACCGCAAGCTCGAGGCCGCGCGATTCGGCATGCGCGATCGCGGCATGCTCGCCGCTACGCACCGCGCGGGTCATCTCCGGCACCAATACGGTGCCCATCGCGACGCCGACGATGCCGAGCGGCAGTTCGAGCAGGCGGTTGGCGAAATAGAGCCAGGACACTGCCGACGGCGAGGTGGATGCGATCACCGCGCCGGCGACCATCAGCCATTGCGGTGCGCTGCTGGCGATCATGCCGGGCACCGCGCGGCCGAGGAAGCCACGCATCTCTTGATCGAAGGAGACCCGCATGGGCGATGCGATCCTGCCACTGCGCAAGGCCAGCATCGAGAGCTGCAGAAAGCCGGCGACGCCGATCGTTGCCGCCATGACCAGGGCGGCCTGAACCGGATCCTGTCGCCGCACCAGCAGTACGGCCATCACAGCGATCAGCGTGACGTTGAACAGCAACGGCGAGAACGCCGTCAGCGCGAAGCGGCCCTGCGCATTGAGCAGCGCCATCATGACCGTGACGGGGCCGGCGAAGGCGAGATAGGGCAGCATCAGCCGCGCGTCGTCGACGGCGAGTTGCAGCGTGTCGCGGCCGATGAAGCCCGGGGCGATTGCTGCGATCACCAGCGGCATCAGCACGCCGAGCACCAGTGCGGCTGCGATCACGGCGGCGCTGACGGTGCCGAGCACGCGGCCGGCAAAGGCGCGCGCCGCTGCCGCGCCATCGCTGTCGCGCACCCTGAGCCAGGCCGGCACCAGCGCGGCGTTCAGCCCGCCCTCGGACAGCAGCCGCCGCACCACGTTGACCAATTGAAACGCCGCCAGGAAGGCATCGGCCACGGGTCCGGCGCCGAGCAGCGCCGCGATCACGGAATCGCGCACGAACCCGAGCAGCCGCGAGGCCAGCGTTCCCGAAGAGACGGTGAGGAAGGAGCGGATCATTTGGGCTGTATAGCAGTCGTGCGGATTGCTGCCAGCCGGCCTATCAGACCCGGCCAGGGGACGGGTATGGGTTGCGCGGCTCTCTCCCCGTCATTGCGAGCCAACGGGTCGCGCGAATGCGCGCCCGATGACAGGCTCCGCGAAGCAATCCATCGCACCGCGTACGCGGAACCATGGATTGCTTCGTCGCTAACGCTCCTCGCAATGACGGGGAGGCGGACATGCCTCCTTCAGGATGACGGGCGAGCCCAGCGGCTTGCTGGTGCTGGGCCGAACGTGATAGGCCGCAGCCGTTCGTGACAACAGGGCAGGTCAATGGCTGACGCAAAATATGACGTTCTCGGGATCGGTAATGCGATCTTCGACGTGCTGGTGCAGACCGACGAGGCGTTCCTCGCCCGTCACGGCATGACCAAGGGCTCGATGCAGCTGATCGACGAAAACCGTGCCACCGCGATCTATAGCGACATGGGCCCGGCCACCGAGATATCGGGCGGCTCGGCGGCGAACACCATCGTCGGCGTCGGCAGTTTCGGCGCCCGCGCGGCCTATGTCGGCAAGGTCAAGAACGACCAGATCGGCGGGCTCTACACCCACGACATTCGTGCCGCCGGCGTGACCTTTGACACCAAGCCGGCCACCGGCGGGCCCGCCACCGGCTGCTCCTACATCCTGGTGACGCCGGACGGTGAGCGCACCATGAACACCTATCTTGGCGCCGCGCAGGATCTGACGCCTGACGACATCGACGCCGCGCAGATCGAAGCCGCCGGCATCATCTATCTCGAAGGCTATCTCTGGGACCCGAAGAACGCCAAGGACGCGTTCGTGAAGGCGGCGACGATCGCCCACGGCGCCGGCCGCCAGGTCGCGCTGACGCTGTCGGATTCGTTCTGCGTCGACCGCTACCGCGACGAATTCCTCGATTTGATGCGCAAGGGCATCGTGGATCTGGTGTTCTCCAACGAGGCCGAGTTGCACTCGCTGTACCAGACCTCGGATTTCGACACCGCGCTAAAACAGTTCGGTGTCGACACCAAACTCGGCGTCGTCACCCGCAGCGAGAAGGGCTGTGTCGTCGTGGCTAGGGATGGCGTCACATCCGTGCCGGCGCACCCGATCGACAGACTCGTCGACACGACAGGCGCCGGCGATTTGTTCGCCGCCGGCTTCCTGGTCGGCCTGGTGCGCAATTCCGGTTATGAAAACGCCGGGAGGTTAGGTGCGCTTGCGGCGGCCGAAGTGATCCAGCACATCGGCGCGCGGCCGCTGGTGTCGCTGAAGGAGCTGGCGATGCAAAAGGGGCTGCTGGTGTAGGCACCGGTCTTTCTTCACCTCTCCCGCTTGCGGGGGAGGTCGCAGCGCATCGAAGATGCGGTGCGGGTGGGGGGCTCTCTCCACAACGTGACTCGCGGAGAGAGCCCCCACCCCGGCCCTCCCCCGCAAGCGGGAGAGGGAGAGGGAAGAGCCCTTACGCCGTCTTCGCCGCTTTCAATCCGAGCCGCTGCTCCACCGCGTCCCGCATCACGAATTTCTGGATCTTCCCCGTGACCGTCATCGGGAACTCCTCGACGAACTCGACGTAGCGCGGGATCTTGTTGTGGGCGATCTGGCCCTGGCAGAAGGCGCGGACCTCGTCCGGTGTCAGCGTCTCGCCCGGCCGCACCCTGACCCAGGCGCACAGCTCCTCGCCATAGCGCTCGTCGGCGACGCCGAAGATCTGCACGTCCTGGATTTTTGGATGGCGGTAGAGGAACTCCTCGATCTCGCGTGGATAAAGGTTCTCACCGCCGCGGATGACCATGTCCTTGATGCGGCCGACGATGTTGCAATAGCCCTCGTCGTCGATCACGGCGAGATCGCCGGTGTGCATCCAGCCATTGGCGTCGAGCACGTCTGATGTCTTCTCCGTCTCGTCCCAATAGCCGAGCATGATGCTGTAGCCGCGGGTGCAGAGTTCGCCGCGTTCGCCGCGTGCTACCGCCTTGCCGTCGAGATCGACCACCTTGACCTCGACATGCGGATGGATGCGGCCGACGGTGGAGACGCGGCGCTCCAAGGGATCGTCGGTCGCGCTCTGGAAGCTCACCGGGCTGGTCTCGGTCATGCCGTAGGCGATCGTCACTTCGCGCATGTTCATCTCGGTGTTGACGCGCTTCATCACCTCGATCGGGCAGGGCGCGCCGGCCATGATGCCGGTGCGCAGCGATGACAGGTCGAAGCGCGAGAATTCCGGATGATCGAGCTCGGCGATGAACATGGTCGGCACGCCGTACAGCGTCGTGCATTTCTCCTGTGCGATCGTCGTCAGCGTCGCCAAGGGATCAAAACCTTCGCCCGGATAGACCATGGTGGTGCCGAGCGTGACCGATGCGAGGTTGCCCATCACCATGCCGAAGCAGTGATAGAGCGGCACCGGAATACAGATGCGGTCTTGCTCCGTCAGCTTCATCGCGCGACCGGTGAAGTAGCCATTGTTGAGGATGTTGTGATGGGTCAGCGTCACGCCCTTGGGCGAGCCTGTGGTGCCGCTGGTGAACTGGATATTGACGGGGTCGTCGAACTGCAGGCTCTCAGCGAGCACTGCAAGCTGCTCATGATGCCGGGGCCCACCCATCCGCGCGACCTCGTCGAATGGAATGGTGCCTGATGACGGGGGGCCACCGATCTGGATCACGGCGCGCAACTGCGGCAGCCGTGCCGATCGCAAATGGCCGGGCTCGCTGCTCGCAAGCTCGGGCAACAGCGTGTTCAGCATCTCCATATAGGCCGAGGTCTTGAACGCGGTCGCGGACACGATCGCGGCGCAGCCGACCTTGCCAAGCGCGAATTCGAGCTCGGTCAGGCGATAGGCCGGATTGATGGTGACCAGGATCAGCCCGGCTTTCGCCGCGGCGAATTGCGTCAGCGTCCACTCGGGGCGGTTCAGCGACCAGATGCCGATCCGCTCGCCGCGCTCCAGCCCAAGCGCGAGGAAGCCCGCCGCCAGCGCCTCGACGTGACAGGCGAATTCATTCCAGGTCCAGCGCACATTGTGGCTGGGCGACACCAGCGCCTCGCGGTCGCCCCAGCGCTCGCGCGCACGGTCGAGGGCGCGGCCGATGGTTTCGCCGAGCAGCGGCGTATCGGAAATGCCGCAAACGTAGCTGTCCGCCTTTGATACCAAGTTCGTCCTCCCTCGCGTGACCGCGCTTTGCGCGCGATCTTAGTCATTTGGCGCGGGCCGGACAGGCCCGAGGGTGCAAAAAAATCCCTCCCCGCGAGGGGAGGGACTGTGGCGTTCTATGGGTGGAACGTCAGGCCGCCTTCTGCCCGCTGCCGGCATCGAGTCCGGCATAGATGCCGCGCTCGAAGCCCGCGAAGGCTTCCAGGCTGTGCTTGTCCGCGAACGGCAACAGCTGCGTCAGGATCACGCCGCAGACGTCGCGCGACGGATCGATCCAGTAGTAGGTGTTGGCGAGGCCTGCCCAGGCGAGGCTGCCGGCGCTGCGGCCTTCCGGCGTCTTGGCGGTGTTGATCAGGAAGCTCAGCCCCCACTTCTTGATCATGTCCGGATAGAGGTCGACGTCGTTGGTGAACGGCGGCGCCGCTGATGTCAGCTTGCCGACAGTGAGATCGCCCATCTGGTTCTGCCCCATGGCCGCGACGGTCTCGGGCTTCAGCACCTGGTTGCCGTTGCCTTTGCCCTTGTTGAGGATCATCTGGCAGAACTTGATGTAATCAGCCGCGGTGGAGTAGAGGCCGCCGCCGCCCATGTGGAATTCCGGATTCTGCTCGAGCTCGAACGGGATCGCGGCCAATGCTCCGTCCTCGCCGCGAGCATGCATGCCGACCAGCCGCTTGCGCATGTTGTCCGTGATCTTGAAGCCGGTGTCGCTCATGCCGAGCGGTGCGAACATGTGGTCATGCAAATACGCATCGAGCTTCTTGCCGCTCGCGGCCTCTACGGCCTTGCCGACGAAGTCGATATTGATGCCGTATTCCCAGCGCGTGCCGGGATCGCTCGCGAGCGGCGTCTTCAGCGCAGCATTCGAGCAGGAGATGATCCCGGGCGTGCCGGTCTTCTCCATATACTTCCCCATGTCGGCGTTCCACAGGTCGTAGCAGAAGCCGGCAGTGTGGGTCATGAGCTTGCGCAGCGTGATCGGCGACTTGGCCGGCCGCAGCTTCGGCTCGCCCTTGGCGTCGAAGCCGTCAAGCACCTGCGGCGCGGCGAGGTCGGGCAACAGCTTGCCGATCGGCTCATCGAGCGACAGCTTGCCCTGTTCGACCAGCTGCATCGCGCCCGCCGATGTCACCGCCTTGGTCATCGAGGCGATCCAGAACACGCTGTCCGCGGTCATGGCGTCGTCCTTGGACAGGTCGCGCTTGCCGAACGCGCCCTGGTAGATGATGTCCTTGCCGGTTGCCGCGATCGCGACGACGCCGGGAATCTCCTTTGCCTCGCTCTTCTGAAGCAGCACCTGATCGATCTGGGCCTTACTTTGCATGGGGTTGTCCTCCGGATTTATTTATTTTGGAAGGCGCCGATCATCCTCCCGCTTTCGGGGTCCCGCAAGGAGGCCGCGGGGCGATGAAGTCGCGATCTCGTGAACCGGAGGGCCGCGGAAACGGCCTTGCACAAGGCCCGCGCGCAACCGACGTTCACCACGCGCAGAGATTTTGCGGTGGACTTTGCTGCAATCCCGGGTGACCGTTGGGAACAACCACGGTAACGTGATTGCGAGACTGATTTTCGGACCTGATTTTTTGCATTAACGCATTCAGATCACTGCACAAACGGTGCGGAAAATCGAGTTCATTTGACGAAAATTGATCGTCTTTCTTGAGGGGTTGCGGGGACGCGGCAATGATTTCGACCTGGAGTGAGTGGAAGCGCTATCCGCGGCTAGGGCGTGGCGAGAATATCGAAGCGCCGATCAGTCCCGGCCTCTACGAAGTCCGCTACGCCGGCACCGGTGCGCTGCACTCTTTCGAGGCAGTCGACAATGTGGCGCAGGCTTTGGCACTGCTGCAGACCGGCTCGAAATCCTGGTTCGGCCGCCGCGATACCAAGGCGGAGGCCGAGCTCGAATACCGGACCTGCGCAACCTCGACCAAGGCCGATGCCAAGGCCGCCGCCCAGCGCATGATCGGCCGCCGCGAGACCTATATGAGCGGTGCGGCCTGACGCCATCGGCCCTCGAAATTGCTAAGAGCAGAGCCGCGTTTGCGGACAATGCATTGCGCTGCGTTTCGGCCTATATAGGCGGCGAAAACCCCCTCCAAAAAGCCGAGGACCACCGCCATGACCCCGCCCGTTGCCGCACGCGCTTCGCAGCCCGCAGCATCTTTCCTCCACGACCGCCTGAAGGACCCCTCGCTGCTGCGCGACCGTTGCTACATCGATGGCGCCTGGGTCGGCACGCCCGAGTTCGCGGTCAACAATCCGGCCACCGGGGTCGAGCTGATCAAGATCGCGCAACTGGGCGCCGCTGAAACGACCCTCGCTGTCGAGGCCGCGCAGCGCGCGTTCCCGGCCTGGGCCAAGCTGACCGCCAAGCAGCGCTCCAATATCCTGCGCAAATGGTTCGACCTGATCATCGCCAACCGCGAGGACCTCGCGCTGATCCTGACCTCCGAGCAGGGCAAGCCGCTGTCGGAAGCGCTCGGCGAGGTCGACATCGGCGCGGCCTATGTCGAGTTCTTTGCGGAGGAAGCGCGCCGCGTCTATGGCGAGACCATTCCGACCCAGCGGCCGGATGCCCGCCTGCTGGCGATCCGGCAACCGATCGGCGTCTGCGGCGCCATCACGCCCTGGAATTTTCCGAATTCGATGATCACGCGCAAGGTGTCGCCGGCGCTGGCGGCCGGCTGCACCGTCGTGCTGAAGCCCGCCAACGAGACGCCGCTGTCGGCGCTCGCGCTCGCCGTGCTGGCCGAAAAGGCCGGCGTGCCGAAGGGCGTGTTCAACATCGTCACCGGTGATGCGCCGCCGATCGGCAAGGTGCTGTGCGAGCATCCTGCGGTGCGCTTTGTCGGCTTCACGGGCTCGACGGCGGTCGGCAAGATCCTTTACCGGCAGGCGTCGGTCGGCGTGAAGCGGCTCGGCCTCGAGCTCGGCGGCAACGCGCCTTTCGTGGTGTTCGACGATGCCGATATCGATGCCGCGGTCGAAGGTGCCATCGTTTCGAAATATCGCAACATGGGCCAGACCTGCGTCTGCGCCAACCGCCTCTACGCGCAGGACAAGATCTACGACGCGTTCGTTGAGAAGCTGTCGAAAAAGGTCGCGGCGATGAAGATCGGCGACGGCACCGAGCAAGGCGTGACCCAGGGACCGCTGATCAACATGAAAGCGATCGAGAAGGTCGAGCGCCACATTGCGGACGCGGTGAAGGGCGGCGCCAAGATCGTGACCGGCGGCAAGCGCTCGTCGCTCGGCCGCAGCTTCTTCGAGCCGACGGTGCTGTCCGACGTGAGGCCGGACGCGCTGGTGTCGCACGAAGAGACCTTCGGTCCGCTGGCGCCGGTGATCCGCTTCAAGGACGAGGCCGAGGTGATCGCGATGTGCAACAACTCGCCGTTCGGCCTCGCCTCGTATTTCTATTCCCGTGACATCGGCCGCGTCTGGCGCGTCGCCGAGGCGCTGGAGTCGGGCATGGTCGGCGTCAACTCCGGCCTGATCACCACCGAAGTAGCCCCCTTCGGCGGCGTCAAGGAAAGCGGCCTCGGCCGCGAAGGCTCGCGTCACGGCATGGATGAATATGTCGAGATCAAATACGTGATGATGGCCGGGGTCTGATGCGCTGAGGAGGCGCGAATTGCGATAGTCGCGCCTCCTCTCGCAGGAGCTGGTTCAATGAGCCTTTCGACCACTCCGGACCTGGACGATCCCGATCAAGTGCCGCGCTCCGTCGTTGGCCTCACGATCGACCTTGCCTCCATTGATAAGACCGAACCGCACCGCCACCGCAAGGCGCAATTGCTCTACGTCATCCGGGGAGTCATCACAGTCGAAGCCGCCGGCGGCATCTGGACTGTGCCGCCTCATTGCGCAATCTGGATGCCGAGCGGCGTTGCTCATCATGCCCGCGCGTCCGGCCGGATCACGGTCGGCAGTCTCTACATCGATCCCTCGCTTGCGGGCTCGCTCCGCGACGAGTGTGGGATTGTGTTCGTCCAGCCGCTGCTTCGCGAGCTGCTGCTTCGATTCATCTCAGCGCCATCGCTCTATCCCGAGGGCGATACGCGCGAGCAGCGGCTGGTCTCCGTCCTGCTCGACGAGCTGCAGGCTGCGCCGCTCGAGCCGTTGCATCTGCCGATGCCGACTGACCGGCGGCTGCGGCGCCTGGTTGAAACGTTGATCGACGATCCTTCACTGCGCTTCACGATCGAGGAGTGGGGCGCGCGCGTTGGTGCGAGCAACCGCACGCTGACCCGGCTATTCCAGCGTGAGACGGGCATGTCGTTCGTGCGGTGGCGGCAACAGTTGCACATCGGCCTGGCGTTGCAGCGCCTCGCTTCCGGACAATCCGTGACGAATATCGCGTTCGACCTCGGTTATGAAAGCCCGAGCGCCTTCATCGCGATGTTCAGGCGAATGCTTGCAACGACGCCGGCCCGGTACTTCACCGAGGCCGCGGCCGGTGACCTCGATCGAGGTACGCGGAAGCTGCTGCAATCCGGCAGCGATGCCGATCGATCTCCCGATAGTGAAACCTCCGCTGTCGCGGACATCGTGGATTTCGAGGCGGCCAGTCAGCGGCATGCCAAGCCGCGTTCGTGAGTAGCTGTCGCGCAGGCAGCCGCCGTCTCTCGCTGCCCGCCGATTGGATCGATTGTGATCCTGCCCAAACGAAGATGGCCGGATCGGCGCATTATGTGGCGCGTATCGATTACAGGTCGGACGGGCATCGCCGTTAGCTTTGGTCATGGCCAAGTGAGACCTCCACTGTCTCCGGGCCGCTTGCACCATGTTGGAGAACAGTTTGACCATGGCCGAAAAGATCTGGTTCATCACGGGAGCGTCGCGCGGTTTGGGGCGCGCCTGGACGGAGGCTGCGCTAGCGCGTGGCGACAAAGTCGCTGCGTGCGTCAGAGACAGACGAGCACTCTCGGATCTCCGCGAGGTCCACGGCTCTGCACTATTGCCGATCGAGTTGGACGTGCGCAACGAGGAGGCCGTCAGGGCGGCCGTGCACACCGCCGTGACGACGTTCGGACGCCTCGATGTGATCGTTAGCAATGCCGGTTACGCCGTCTTCGGGACCATCGAGGAAACCGATGAGGAGAATGCACGGGCGCAATTCGACACCAACTTCTTTGGCACGCTTTGGGTCATCCAGGCCGCGCTGCCTGTCCTGCGCGGCGGACACATCCTGATCACGTCCAGCCTCGCGGGCATCATCACCTTCCCGACCGCGGGCGTCTATAATGCGACTAAGTGGGCGGTGGAGGGTCTTGGAGAAACGCTGGCCTCCGAGGTCGCAGATTTCGGAATCAAGGTTACGCTGATCGAGCCTGGCGGCTACGATACCGATTGGCGTGGAAGCTCCTCCACGCATCTTGCGCCGATGTCGGAATATGGCGGGCTTCGGGATCGGCTCAAGCTGGCATCATCGTCGCGCAAGCTCGGCAACCCTGTGGCGACTGCTGAAGCCATCCTGAGTGTTGTCGTTGACGCGTCATCGCCGCCACTCCGGCTCTTCCTCGGTGAGATCGCTCTCGGTATTGCGCAAAAGCAATACGCCGAACGGCTTGCGACCTGGGACGCATGGTCGGACGTTTCAAGGCGCGCACAGGGCTGACCGTAGGCCGAAGAGCTGTCTACCGGAACACACCATCGCTGGCGAGCAGGATGCTCGCCAGCGATGCACTGCCATCGACGAAGAAACGGAGATGTCGCCGGTTGGATGCGGCATCGTTGTCCCGGTGTGTGAGTTCCCAGGCCTATGCGTCTGGATGTCGATCGAGCTTGGCGAAGACGTCACGGCATGCGGCGACGCCATTGATCGCGGTTGCAACGCCGGCATAGGGCACAAGCTGCACCATGATCTCGATCAACTCCTCGCGGGTCACCCCGCATTTCAAAGCGCCACCGATATGGGTCCGCAATTGTGGTCCGCCGTGCCAAGCGTTGCGAGGCTTGCCACGGTGACGATCTGGCGTGTCCGGCTATCAAGCGTCGGCGACTGATAGATCTGCCCGTAGATCGTCTCCAGCACATAGGTCGCCAGCGATGGGGCGAGATCGCCCAGGGACTTCTCGATATCGGCGGCGGTCTGTCCGAGGATTTCCCCGATCTTCTGCTCGCCGCGCTGGCGAAGATGTTGATTTGTTTCCATGACGCTCTCCTGACGGATGCACGGGTTAAGCAGGCTCGCTGCGATCGCTGAGTCACATGACCTAGTGACAGATGGGCAGGATAGCCGGAGAATGCTACGCCATGAACAGTGATCGCGGCGGCGGGCAAGGCTGGCCGCTGCGGCTCTGGGCCGCGCGGAGCAACCGAAATGAATGGGACGATCAGCCTGCGTTTGGCCTTCATCTTCCTGGCGCTTGCTCTGGCATCCGGATTCGCGCCGGCGAACGCTGCATCCTATCCGGCAGGGCCGGTACGTCTGGTCGTCGGTTTCGGCTCGGCATCGCCCGCCGACATCGTCGCCAGATTGGTCGCAAGGCACCTGGAGGAGGCCCTCGGCAAGCCGGTTGTTGTCGAGAATCGCCCAGGCAACAGCAGTATGCTCGCGGCAGAAGCGGTGGCGCGTGCGCCGAATGACGGCCGAACCCTGTTCGTGGCGACGGTGGCCAACACGATCAATCCAGCGCGCATGAAGAGCGGCTTTGACCTCGGCAAGGAGCTCGCGCCGATTGCGCTGCTGGGTGTCGTCCCCAACGTCCTCGTGGCTAACCCGTCCTTGCCGGTGAAGACAGTGGGCGATCTGATCGCGCTCGCGAAACGACAGACCGGCCAGCTGACCTTCGGGACCTCCGGACTGTGGACGGCGAGCCACATGGCGGTCGCGATGTTCAACATGAAGGCGGGGACCGACATCGTGGCGGTGCCCTATCAGGGCGGAGCCAGCCAGGCGGTGACGGATCTGCTGGCCGGGCGCATCAATCTGATGTTCAACGTCGCGGCCCCGCTCGCGCCCTTTGTGGCGTCCGGCCAATTGACCGCGCTGGCTGTCGGCCAGTCGAAACGTACGGCCATCCTGCCGGATGTTCCGACCATGGAGGAGGCGGGTTTGACCGGTTTCGACGTCGGCGTCTGGATCGGCCTGCTGGCGCCGGCCGGAACGGCGCCCGAGATCATCGACACCCTCGCCAAGGCGTCGAACGAAGCGCTGCAACAGCCATCGATCCGGGAGGCGTTGAAGGCGCAGGGCATCGAGGTGCTGGGCGGCACGCCTGCCGAGTTCGCCAGCTTCATCGCCCGCGATATCGAAAAGTGGAGAAGCCTGATTGAGGCGGCAGGATTGAAGGAGTGAGGGTGGCCGTCGATCGCGAGCACGCGGCGCGGCCGAAATCAAACCTGCTCGTGTCACGCGTCCAGCGTCCACGGCCGACGTCGTGCGGTCGAGGTGCTACTCCGCGGCCAGCTTTGCCGGCGCTGGCGGCGACCAGCACACGCAGCAATTCCGCCCCTGGTCTTTCGCCTGATACAGCGCCTGATCGGCGGCGCTCATCAGGGCCTCTATGCCGGACATGCTGACCGAGGCCTCGGCGACGCCGATGCTCGCCGTGATCTGGAAAGATCCATCGCGGGCGCCGAGCGTTTGCGCGGCGATGCGCTTGCGGATGCGCTCCGCGACGATTTTCGCTCGCGACAGGCTTGTCTCCGGCAACACGATGGCGAATTCCTCGCCACCGACCCGGCCGACAATGTCGGATTTCCGCTTGCCGTGAAGGCAGGCCTCGGTCATGGCCTTGATCGCCTCGTCGCCGACAGCGTGTCCGTAGCGGTCGTTGACGTCCTTGAAGTGATCGATGTCGACCATCAGCACCGAGACCGAGCGGTAATAACGCTGGAAGCGGCTCCACTCGGCGTCCAGCGCCTCGAGGAAATGCCGTCGATTATAGAGACCGGTGAGCGGGTCGGTGGTCGCGAGCCGTTCAAGCTGCTCGGCATTGCGGATCAGATCGGTGACATCGTAGTAGGTGATCATGCGGCCGCCGCCGGCCATCGTGGTGCAATGCGCCCGGAGGCGTCGGTTATCAGGGGTCTGCAACTCGCGGACATGATTGCCTGCCTTCACCTCGGCGACACGCTTGCTCGCAAAGCTGGCCAGCTCTTTCGGTGACATGTGGGGATCGATGGCCCGCCGCGTGCGGGTAATCAGCGAGGCATAGGACGGGTGTTTCGCCGCCTCCTGTTCGTCGATCTCCCAGAATTTTCGCACTTTCTGGTTCATGAAGGTCGCCTTGAGATCGGCATCGAGCAGCAGCACGCCATCCTGGACATTTTCCAGTGCGTCCCGCAGCGTCCTCAGCTCGTCCGACTGACGGACGATATCGGTGACCTCCATGTAGCTCAGCATGCGGCCGCCGTCGGGCAGCGGCGTACACTGCATGCGGATGACGTCGCCCTTGGTGCGGCGCAGGTCTTGCTGGAAGCCCTCATTCCTGGCGACGCGCTCGATGCGCTCGGCGACATAGGCTTCGAGCCGGTCTGCGGGAATTTCATAGGCACCGGTGTCGCGCCCGTGGAACATCAGCGCGGCAAACGACGGGTGCCGGTCGGCGACCGCGTCGGATAGCGCCCACATCCGCCGGAAGGCCTGATTGATGAAACGGGCGTTCAGCCTTGCGTCGAGCAGAACGATGCCGAGCGGCACCTGATCGAGTGCCGCACGCAGCGCCAGCATCTGGCTGCGCACGACATGGTCTCCGCCGCGTTCCTCTGACGCATCCTGCTTGGCTGTCGCCGCGTCGGCGGCCTGTTGGGTTTCGAAGGTGACCCCGATCTGCTTTTCCGATTGCCAGACCAGCTTGCAGGGGAGCACCGCGGCTTCGCTGGCGATCGAGAGCTGGAAGTGTTCCGGGATACCGAGCCCGCTTTCAAGTTCGATCGTCGCGCCATCGTCGGTGATCCGTCGCACCACGCAGTCGATGATGGACTGGCCGAAGTTGAAGATGACCTTGGCGGCCAGCAGCGTACGGCCGCGGACCTTGAGATTGGGCACTGACATATGGGGTACTGACATGGCGGCGTTTTCCAATGAGCACGCGCCAATCGAACCCCTTCGGAGCTACAAAGGCCTGAAATTTCTCTTGTGATCTCGGTTCCTGCTTAACAGGCCGTTGACGGGAACCGGCTGTTTTGCCCCACAGCCGTGCATTTTCTCGCGGGTCGGTTCGTCAGACGCCCTTGTCGTTCGGATTGGCGACCGCGTCCTTCAAAGGCGCCGTCATCGGGAAGTTCAGGTTCACGTTCCTCGGCGGAATCGGAGTCTTGAACCATTTTGCGTAGAGTTCCCCGAACGCGTTGCTCCTCATCATGGCGGTCAGCGTCGTGTCCACGAGCGCCTTGAATTCCGGATCGCCCTTGCGAATGATCAACCCATAGGGCTCGGTGCGCAGGCTGTCGTCGATGATGCGCCAGTCGGAGGGCTTGGCGCTGTTGGCAATCAGGCTCGCGAGCAGGATGTCATCCATGATGAAGGCTTCGCTGCGGCCGGTTGTTAGCGCCAGGAACGATGCCCCATGAACCGGGGTCAGGATGTTCCTGGTCTGGAAATTCTTCTCCTGGCCGCGCGCGGCCAAGAGCCCGATCGAGGTCGAGCCCGAGGTCAGCGACACCGGCCGGCCGCTCAGATCCTCGAATGACCTGATCGGCGCATCCTTCTGCACCACGGCGCGGATGCTCGAGACGAAGATGGTGTCGCTGAAGGCCACTACCTTCTGCCGCTCCAGCGTGTTGGTCGCGGGACCGCAGACGATATCGATGGTGCCGTTCTCGATCAGCGGAATCTGGGTCGAGAGCTGGATCGGCTGCAGTTTGGTCTGCAGCGATGGCAGTTTGAGTTCGCTCTTCACGGCATCGACGATCCGTGCGCAGAGGTCCATCGCAAAACCGACCGGCTTCTGATTCTCGTCGAGATAGGAAAACGGCACCGACACATCGCGGTGGCCGAGCCGGATTTCGCTGGTGTCCCTGATCTTGGCCAGCGTGCCGCCAGGCGACTGGGCATAAGCGGGGACAACGACCACCACGGCCAGCATGAACGAGCGGAACAATGCTTTTGCGGCTGTGTGCTTCGGCTGATTCATCGCGATCCCCTTGGATAAGACGGACTGAAATCGACCCGCCTTGTACAGAGTATTGCATAATCAGCAAATAGATTTTATACAATCTGGCAGTCGGCCGCGACATCGCGGGCCGCCGCAAGCATCGAGGAGCCGGGATGGGACCGGGAGCCGCCGCAGGAAACCGACTGGCTGGAGCGCACGGATCGACGCCGGATACGGTGCGCGAGGCGCTGCGCCGCGCGATCTCATCGGGCGAGCTCGCACCCGGCCTCCAGCTCCGGCAGGACGAACTGGCCGAACGGTTCGGCACCAGCCGCATCCCGGTTCGCGAAGCGTTGCGGCAACTCGAGGCCGAGGGTTTTGTGACGATCCTGCCCAATCGCGGCGCTGTGGTCTCGGACCTGTCGATCGACGAGGTCGTGGAGCTGCTCGAAATCCGCATCGCGCTCGAATGCCATGCGCTGCGGCTGGCGATCCCGGCGATGGGCGAGATGGATCTCGATGAGGCGACGAAGATCCTCCGCTCCTACGATCGCGAGCCCGATCCGGCGCAATGGGGCGCCTTCAACTGGACATTCCATGCGACGCTCTACGCGCCGTGCAACCGCCCACGGCTGCTGACGATGATCGAAGCGAATTACGGTCACGTCGGTCGCTTCACGCGAGCCTTGGTATCGCGCGCGACCGGCAAGGAGCGTCCGCAGCGCGAGCATTACCGGCTGCTGGAATTGTGCCGCGAGGGTGAGACCGAGAAGGCGATCCGCCTGCTGCGCGAGCACATCGAGCAGACCCAGAAGACGCTGCGGTCTGCGCAGCGTCAGGCCACGCGGGACGCCGGCGCCGAGGGTTGATCGCTATTTCCGAATCAACATCGTTGGCCTCGCCGCGAGGCCTTGGGAGAGTGCGTGTGAAGACTGACGACGTTGAAATCCTGGTGATCGGTGCTGGAATCGTCGGCATTGCCACGGCCTATTACCTCGCTGTCCAGCACAAGCGGTCGCGCCTTTTGATCGTCGACGAAGGCCAGCCGATGACGTTGACGTCGGCGCAGTCGGGCGAGAACTACCGCAATTGGTGGCCGCATCCGACGATGGCCGATTTCACCAACCACTCTACCGATTTGATGGAGGAGATCGCGCGCCGCAGCGACAATCGCATCCACATGACGCGCCGCGGCTACCTCCTCGTCACGCGCGAGGAGAAGCCGGACGAGCTGCTGCAGCAATTGTTCGCCGGCTATGGCGCTTCAGCGTCAAAGCTGATCCGCCTGCACGAAGGCACGGCGAGCGGCTACGCGCCGGCGCTGTCGGCGGACTGGCAGAGCGCGCCGGACGGCGTCGACGTGCTGCTCGGCCGCGATCTGGTCCAGACCTACTATCCGAAATTCGATCGCGAAGTCGCCACCGGCCTGCATATCCGGAGGGCGGGTGACATCAGCGGCCAGCAGCTCGGCCAGTACATGCTGGAGACCATGCGGCACTCAGGCGCGCAGTTTCAGCAGGCGAAAGTTCTCGGCATCGCCAAGGCCGACCGGTTCGCCGTCGATGTGCTGGCCGATGACGTCAGGCAGACCATCAAGGCCGACATCATCGTCAACGCCGCGGGCCCGTTCGCCGCGCACGTGTCGGCGATGCACGGCGAGCAATTGCCAATTTTCAATGTCCTGCAGCAAAAGATCGCTTTCGCCGATCGCAATCATGCGGTCGACCGCCGGATGCCATTTGCGATCGATCTCGACGGCCAGACGCTGGCCTGGTCCGACGACGAGCGCGAGGCGCTCGCATCCGCGCCCGAATTTGCGGGTCTTCTTGAACCGATGCCCGGCAGCATCCATTGCCGGCCCGATGGCGGCGATCACGGCGAATGGATCAAGCTCGGCTGGGCCTTCAATGAAGAAACGACAACCGAGCCAGTTCGTGAGCCGGAGCTGAACCCTTATTTCCCCGAAGTGGTGTTGCGCGCGGCGAGCCGGCTGCAGCCGGCGCTTGCGCACTATCTCGGCGCCTTGCCGCGCGACCGCGTGCACTATGGCGGCTACTATCCGATGACGAAAGAAAACTGGCCGCTGATCGGCGCGGCGAAAACCCCGGGCGTGTTCCTGGCGACCGCGCTCTCCGGCTACGGCACGATGGGCGCCGGCGCCGCCGGCGATCTCTGCGCCCGCGCCGTCGTCGGCGCGCCGGCGCCAGGATTCGCCCGCAGCCTCTCGCTCGCGCGCTACGAGGACAAGACGCTGATGGCCGAGTTGGAGGCGACCGCCAGCCGCGGGTTGCTGTAGCTACCGCCGCAGTACCGCGATGGTGCGGTTCGCGAAGGTCAGCCGCTCGGCCATCACGGAGACGAAATATGTCAGCAGCTTGTGGCTGAGCTCAGGGTCTTCGTCCTTGATCGCTGCGAACTGGAGCGCGTTCAGCACGTAGAGCACGCTTGCGACCTCGGCCTGGATCGTCGCGCTGCGCGGGGCGTGCGAGACGAGGCCCATTTCGCCGATCGTTGTGGTCGGGCCGAGACTGCGAACCCGCGTGGTGCGGCCGTCGTCGGCGGGCACCATGATGCCGACGCGCCCGTCGAGGATGAAGTGCATGGAATCGGCGGCATCGCCGGCGCGCACGATAGTCTCGCCGGCGTCGACCTCGATACGCTGGCAGCGGCGGATCAGCTCGTCGGCGTCGCGCTCGCTGTCGAGAATCTCTGTGAACCAGCCGCGCAGACTAGCCGCTTCCTGGGTGAGCCCTTGATGCTGCGCGATGAGCTCGTTCTCGCACCATTCCAGCGCATGATCGAGCTCGGGAATAATCGTGACGCCCTCGGTGATGAAATCGCTCGAGCGCAGCAGTTTCTCTGCCGTGGCCGACAGATAAACGAGCACCAGCTCGACGCCGACATCGTGCGCGCTGCGCTTGATCTGCGCAAAGCTGTAGGCCGCGGACGAATCGATGCCGGTGACGAGCTTGAAGTCGAACAGCAGGTAGCGGCACTCCGGATGTTCCTGCAGTAACGCCTTGACGTGCTGGTAGAGCCGGTTGGCGGAGCCGAAGAACAGATAGCTTTGCAGGTTGAGCCCGCGGATCTTGCCGCCATGGGCCAGCAGCACCTCCTGGTCGTCGCGCGAGCGGTCCAGGGAACTGCGATATTCCGAGCCGTCGAAGCTGTACTTGACCGCCTCGATGCGCGCTGCACTGAACGCGAACGTCGCGCAGCCGATGATGATGCCGATCAGGATACCCGGGACGAATCCCCAGGTGACGATGATGGCGATGATCGCGAGCAGCGATGCGTATTCGGCCTTCGACAGCCGTTTGCGCGATTCGATGATCCATTTGTGCAACTGGTCGGCGCCGAGATAGATCAGCAGCCCGCCAAGCACGAATTTCGGCATGTAGCCGAGCAATTCCGGCGCGACGGCCAGCATCAATAGCGACGTCGCGGCGACGGTGAAGCCGGACAACCGGCCGCGCCCGCCGCTCGAGAAATTGAGGACCGTGCGGCTGACCGAGATGCAGCCGGCATAGCCGGCCAGCGCGCCGGTCATGATGTTGGCAAAGCCGGTGATGTTGAGCTCGCGCTCCAGATTGGCTTCGCGATGCGCGGCGACCTCGATCCCGGTGGTGTTGAACAGCGTCGAGGCCGCGGTGACGAATACGACCGCGATCAAATTGCCGAGCAGGTCCGGGACCGCCGACCAGGGGTAATGCGCGAGCTCGTCGGCGTGCCAGGGCAGCATGAAGCTCGAGGGTGGCGGCGGCTGGAAGGTCCAACCGGCCGCGCGGGCTTCCTCGGGCGAGATGCCGACGATCCAGAACGCCAGATGCGCGACGAGTACGCCGCCGATCAGGATGATCGGCAGGCCAAGCGGCGTCCGCGAGCGGTGCCAGGTCAGATACAGCACCAGCGCCATCGCGCCGGCCGCGCAAAGCTCTGAGACGGTGATGAGGTTCGTGAAGCGGAACAGGGTGCTGAACTGCACGGGGTGATCGGTGATGACCCTGATCGCGCCCAGCACGATCAACAGTCCGGTCGCGCCGAGGAAGCCGCCGACCACGGGATAGGGCACATAGCGGATCGCGCGGCCCATCCGCGTCAAGCCAAGGCCGCACAGCACGAGGCCGGTGATGACGGTCGACAGGCCGAGCGTGATCAGCACCGGCGCGAGCAGCGGCGCCGACGGATTCGCGGCACTGATGCGCTCGACCAGCGAGGTCGCCAGAATCCCGGTCACAGCGGCGGTGGAACTTTCAGGCCCGGCAATCGCAAATGGCAGCGAACTGCCCAACGCGATGAATGTCGCAAGCACCGCCGAACTGATGAAGGCCGCGGCGACGCCGTAGGACAGATAGGGCGACAACGGCCCGGCAAAGATCAGCAGCGCGTAGGACAGGCCGAACGTGATGCTGAGGACGCTGGCTGCGCTCCCACCAAGAATATCATTGAAGGCCCGCCGCGCACGCGAGCCGAGATAAAGCGATCGGCTGATCACAAAGAATATCCCGAAATTTAGCCGTCAGTCGTAGACGAGCGCGGCGCAGGACCACAACAGGATTTTTGTGACAGCGGCTCTCAACGCGCGCACGTGAACCCTTGTCGTCCTGTCGTTCGCCAGACCAACAGGGAGTTCAACCGCCTCCGCTCTCGCCACCGAATGCGCCATGACGGCCGACGCCCGAGGCGAAGCGCGTCGCGCCTGATAGCGTCTCGCCTGATGCGATCACTTCGAGCCCGCCGCGCATCTCGTTCCTGATTGCGTCCTCCTCCTCGAGGTCCCATTGTCGCAGCGCCGACAGCCGGTCGGCGCGCAGGCATTTTTGCGGGAATTGCGCGATCTCCTTGGCGAGCACGATTGCGTGCGCGCGGGTCTCGCCCTTCGGCACCAGCCGGTTCGCAAGTCCCATGCGCAGTGCCTCGGGTCCGCCGACCGGGCGTCCGGTGAGGATCAGGTCGATCGCCTGCGAGTGGCCGATCAGTCGTGGCAGGCGGACGGTGCCGAGATCGATCAGCGGCACGCCGAAGCGGCGACAGAAGACGCCGAAGGTCGCATCCTCGGCGACCACGCGCATGTCGGCCCACAGCGCGAGTTCCATGCCGCCAGCGACGGCAAAGCCTTCGATCGCCGCGATGACGGGCTTAGACAGTCGCAACCGGCTCGGCCCCATCGGCGCGATCGTTTTGTGGCCGCCGATCTCGCGCTTCTTGTTGGGATCGCCTGCCGCCACCGCCTTAAGGTCCGCGCCCGCGCAGAAGGTGCCGCCGGTTCCGGTGAAGACGGCGACCGATGCGTCTTGATCGGCGTCGAACGCCAAGAATGCGTCATACAATTTGCGCGCAGTCGCGCCGTCGACAGCGTTGCGGCAATGCGGACGGTTGATGGAGATGGGGCCATCGCGCGCGACGAGCACGGAGTCGGCTTCGGACATGGGGCGCTCCCTGGGTGTTTTCCTTGTCGTCATTCCGGGGCGCGCGAAGCGCGAACCCGGAATCCATTTCGCCACACGGCGCGTGCGGATGAATGGATTCCGGGCCCGCTCCTTCGGAGCGTCCCGGAATGACGGAGAGGGAATTTGCGCTGTCGCTACGCGATCCGCAATGGCGCTGGAGCTAGACCTTCAGCTCCGTCCCCGTCACGCGGCTGTAAGCCTCGAGATACCGCTTGCTGGTGGTATCAACGACGCTCGCTGGCAATGGCGGCGCGGGGGCGTCGCCGTTCCAGCGGCCGGCGCGGCGCTCGATGTCGAGATAGTCGCGCAACGGCTGCTTGTCGAAGCTCGGCTGCGGCCGGCCGGGCCTGTAGGCGTCGACCGCCCAGAAGCGCGAGGAATCCGGCGTCATCACCTCGTCGATCAGGATGATGCGGCCATCCTTGTCGCGGCCGAACTCGAATTTCGTATCCGCGATGATGATGCCGCGGGTTCGGCTGGTCTTTTCACCATAGCCGTAGACATCGCGCGCCATGGTCTCCAGCGTCGCCGCGACGTCGGCGCCGAGGATCTCGCGTACGCGGGCCACGGTGATGTTCTCGTCGTGGCCGGCCTCCGCCTTGGTCGCCGGGCTGAAGATCGCGGGCTCGAGCTTCTGGCTCTCGACCAGGCCCGCGGGCAGCTTCTCGCCGGCGAGCGTGCCGTCGGCCGCGTATTCCTTCCACGCCGAGCCGGAGATGTAGCCGCGGATCACGCATTCGATCGGGAACACCGTCGTGCGCTTGCAGAGCATCGCGCGCCCGACGATGTCGGCACGATGGTCCTTCAGCGCGGGCACCGCACGGATGATCTCGTCGGCATCGGCGCTGATCATGTGGTGCGGCACGGTGCCCTCGAGCTGCCGGAACCACCAGGCGCTGATCTGCGTGAGCACCGCGCCCTTCATCGGGATGGTCTCAGTCATCACCACGTCGAAGGCCGAGATGCGGTCCGTGGTGAGCAGCAGCACACGGTCGTCGCCGACGGCATAGATATCGCGCACCTTGCCGCGGCCGATCCGGGGCAGGGGCAAATCGCTTGATAGCATCGCAGTCATGGCGTGATCTTTCGAAAGCCGCGCGCCCGCGCGGGCGTCGCGCGGGCGGCAAGGGAGCCTACGACAGGAGATAGCTCACTCCGGCAGTGGAATGAACTCATGTTCCTGCGGAACTTGCGTGAATCGGCCGGTTTTCCAGTCCTGTTTGGCCTGCTCGATCCGCTCCTTGCTGGAAGAAACGAAATTCCACCAGATGTGGCGCGGCCCCTCCAGCGCGTCGCCGCCGAGGAACATCATGCGCGTTGGCTTCGTCGTCTTCACGGTGATGCGATCGCCGGGCCGGAAGATCAGCAGCCGCGGCCCCTCATAGCGTTCATTGGTGATCTCGACCTCGCCGTCGACCAGGTAGATCGCGCGCTCCTCATGGTCAGGGTCGAGCGGCACGCTCGTCCCTGACTGCGCGGTGACCTCGGCATAGAACCACGGCGATACCATGCTGACTGGCGAGGTGATGCCGAACGCCGAGCCTGCGATCACGCGCGCAGTGAAGTCGCGCTCATTGATAATAGGCAATTCGCCGGCAGCATAATGCTGGAACGACGGCGCGATTTCTTCCTTGCCCGCGGGCAAGGCGATCCAGCTCTGCAGACCGAGCATTTTCTGGCCATCGCGGCGCTGCACCTCGGGGGTGCGCTCGGAATGTGCGATGCCGCGGCCCGCGGTCATCAGATTCATCGCGCCGGGCTGGATCTCCCGGACGTTGCCCTCGCTGTCGCGGTGCATGATGCTGCCGTCGAACAGATAGGTGACCGTGGCAAGGCCGATATGCGGATGCGGCCGCACGTCCATGCCCTTGCCGGCGAGATATTGCACCGGTCCGAAATGATCGAAGAAGATGAAGGGACCGACCATCTGCCGCTTGCCATGCGGCAGCGCGCGGCGCACCGCAAAGCCGTCGCCGAGATCGCGGGTGCGCGGCACGATGACGAGGTCGATCGCATCGCAGGTCCTTGGATCGCCGAGCTCTGGGTCGGTGGAGGGTTGCCAGCTCATGAGAAGACTCCTTCGTGATTGCGGTGATCGTAACAGGATTTGATCGCCTCGTCGCGCCGGTCGCGGCGCAGTGACCGTGGTCTATTTGCGTACGCCGTGCGATATCCGCGAGAGCAATCCTGGAAACTGAGGTGAGCGATGGTTTCTCTGATCAAGCCCGGCGCGAAGCTGCTGCAGGTCGATGGTCCCGTGATCGAAACCGCGCGCCTCATCCTGCGGCCGTGGCGCGCGTCCGATGTCGCTGACAACACGGCGATGCTGTCCGATCCTGAAACCGCGCGCTTCATCACGCCGGATCACCAACCGATCACATCGGAGCTGAAAGGTTGGCGCAACGCGGCCGTGATCTCCGGGCACTGGGCGCTGCATGGCTTCGGCATGTTCGCGGTCGAGGAGAAATCCTCGGGCCGCTATATCGGCCGCGTCGGGCCGTATTATCCGCCGGGTTGGCCGGGCTTCGAGGTCGGCTGGGGCATCGCCAAAGAGTGTCGCGGGCGGGGCTATGCGGTGGAAGCGGCGCGCGCCGCGATCGATTGGGTGTTCGCCAATTTTACGGTCGACCGTATCATCCACTGCATCGGTCCGGCCAACGTCGCCTCGCAGGTCGTGGCGCGGCGATTGGGCGCCGAGAACGAGGGCGCGGGCAAGCTCGAGGGCGACATCGTCGATATCTGGGTCACGCTGCGAGGTCGGTGGCCTCGCGATGGTTCTTGAAAAGTCACGTGTGAGGACCGATGTTCGTGCCGCTGCTGTTTCCAACTTGAAGCCAACCGATCGATGACCCTTGCCGCGACAGAACTGTGCCTGCGCGCCGCCACCGTGGCGCTGCTGCTGGTGCTTGCGGCCTCGCTGGTCTCGGATTTCGGCAAGGTGCTGGCCGGGCGGCTTACGATTGCCTTCGCGCTCGGCTCGGCCGCGCATGCGATGACCGCGTCGATCGGCGCCGGGGCGCCGGTCTCGGCCGGGCATGCGCCGCTGATCGCGCTCTCGACCGGCAATATCGTGGTGTTCTGGCTGTTCACCCGCGCGCTGTTCGATGACGCCTTTCAGCTGCGCTGGTGGCATGGCCCGATCTGGGCCGCGGTCGTCGCCTTCAGCTTCGTCAACTGCATGTGGTTTGCGCCCGGCGGCAACGCGCGGACCGCGATCGTGATGGTCAATTTGCTCGTGCTGGTCTTCATCGCGCTGGCGGTGGCGCAGACCATCACGGCGTGGTCTGCGGACCTGGTCGAGCGACGCCGCCGTGTCCGCGTCTTCATCGTCGCTGCGTCTGCGCTGTACGGCGGAATGAACGCGGTGCTGCAGATCGCGTATGCCGGGAGCCGCGTGACGGTGGAATGGGCCAACCTGCTGAATGTCGCCGTGCTCACCGGTCTCGTGGCCGCGATCACCTCGGCGATGTTGCGTGTCGACGGTGCCGACCTGTTCACCGGCTCGCCCGAGGCGGTTGTGCTCAACGCGCCGCCGGCCGCCGCGGAGGATTCGGCCGACCGGAAGCTGGTCGACGCCCTGATGCGGCTGATGGCGGATGAGCGTATCTATCGCCACGACAACATCACCATCGGCACGCTGGCGAGCCGGCTGAAGATCCCCGAATACCGCCTGAGGCGGCTGATCAACCAGCGGCTCGGCTATCGCAATTTCAACGTCTTCCTCAACAACCACCGGATCGAGGAGGCCAAGGCCGCGCTCGCCGATCCCACCCAGGCTGAAGTCCCCGTCATCACGATTGCGATGGATGCCGGTTTCCAATCGCTCGGGCCTTTCAATCGCGCCTTCAAGGCGACGACAGGCGTGACGCCGACGGAATACCGGCGGCTGAAGGTCAGCGCGGCGTAATTGCCTGCGACGGGCCCTCTACACCCTCTCCCGTTGTGGAAGAGGGTGGCTTCGATGCGGAAGCATCGAAGCCGGGTGGGGGTTTCTCTCCGCGGAAGCAGGCCCCTCATCCGTCGCGGACTGCGCATAGCCGATGCAACGCGTCGGCGTCCTTTTTGACGAACGGCGGCCAGAGGCCGCCTATGGCCACCTTCTCCCACAAGGGGAGAAGGGACGACGTGCCCCTTTCCTGGACCTTTGTAATCCCTGCATAATTTCAGAATCGGCCAGCCACCCTCAACTTTCGACCATCCCGATTTCCAAATCTGGCGAGCGCTTCCGCGCCCGGTCCCGCCTAATCCCGGCCGCGCGCCCATTGCGCCATGCCGGAGGATACCGTGACCCGTCGAAAGCTGTTTCTCATCCTTGCCGCCACCACCGCGTTTACCGCGCTTGTCTGGTCCGCCGCCCGCGCCCGCGAAGTGCCGAAGGTCGCGACCGGCTTTGTCGCCAACATCATCTGCTCTGAGACCTTCGTGACAGGCCTCGAACCGGGCCGGATTTTCTCCGAGACCATGGAGGCGATGCCGGGCACCAGCCTGATCACCTGGGCGATGGACACAAAGGTCGACCGCGCGCGCAAGGACGTCACCGTGACGCTGTTTGGCCTCGGCCGTAGTCACGCCGTTTATCGTGACGGGCTCGGCTGCACTCTCGATCATGGCGAAGCTCCGGCCGATACCGCGCTGCCACCGGCGACGCCGCAAGTAGCACTGCTGCCTGAGGTCGCCGGTCCCGCGGTGGTCGCGCCGCAAAACCCGCAGCTCGCCGTTGCGCTCGACCGCGCCTTCGCCGAGCCGACGCAACCGCCGTTCCGCCACACCCGCGCGATCGTCGTCATGAAGGACGGCCACATTGTCGCCGAGCGTTACGCCGACGGCATCGGCATCGATACGCCGCTGCTCGGGTTCTCCGCGACCAAATCGGTGATTTCGGCGCTGGTCGGAATTCTGGTGCGCGACGGCAAGTTGACGGTCGATCAGCCGGTCCCGATCGCTGCCTGGCAGAACCAAAGCGATCCGCGCCACGCGATATCGGTCGACCAATTGCTGCGTCACACCGCGGGACTCGCGCTTGGCAGCTCGCTGCAGGCTTCGCTGACCTCGACGCTCGAACCAGTCAACCGGATGAAGTTCATGGAATCGGACATGGCCGCGTATGCCGAGAGCATTCCGCTGGAGAGCACACCCGGCGCGGCCTGGAATTATCACGACGGCAATTTCATCATCCTCTCGCATCTGATCCGCAATGCGGCCGGCGGTCACGCGGCGGACGTGATGCGCTTTGCGCGCCGCGAATTGTTCGGCCCGCTCGGCATGCGTAATGTCGTTCTGGAGTTCGATGCCGCGGGAACGCCGGAAGGATCGAGCCAGATGCTGGCGAGTGCGCGCGACTGGGCGCGGTTCGGCCAGCTCTATTTCAACGACGGCATGGCCGGCGGAAAACGCATCCTGCCGGAAGGCTGGGTGAAATACTCCGCGTCAGCGACGCCGAACGCCTGGGTCGGCTATGGCGCCGGCTTCTGGACCAATCGCGGCGACAGCCATGGCGCCAACTACCGCATCGAACACGGCTGGCCGCGCGATGCCTTCTTCGCCAAGGGCACGATCGGGCAATATGTGATCGTCGTGCCGTCGGAGCGGCTCGTCATCGTCCGTCTCGGCCGCTCGCCGAACTGGCCGGTGGAGGCGGATGGCGTGTTCGATCTCGTCCGCGATGTCGTAGCGGCGTCAGGCAAGGCGACGCTTGCGGGTGGGAATTGACCCACCGGCCGCGCAACAAAGTCCGTGTCGTCCCGGCGAGGGTCGGGACCCATAACCACGAATGGCAATTGTTGCGCCACGCTGGAACGACGAGTCCCGATCACAACACCCGCCGCGGAGTATGGGCCCCGGCCTTGGCCGGGACGACAGCGGCTATTACTGCCGTCCCAACTGCGTCGCCGTTTCCACGCGATCGAACTGCTCCAGCGAGAGAATCGCATCCGCGAGCTGGTCCGCGCGCTTGTTGAGCACCGGCCTCGCCAGCGTCAGAAACTTCTGCTGCATCGCCTGCGCATCGGGAAACGAGGCCGGTTCGCCGGAGGGATCGGCGTAGAGCCGCTCATGCACACCGTCGTCGGTGGTGATGGAGACGCGGGCGCCGAACGGGTGGGGGCGGCCAACCTCGAGGCGGTCGTCCTGCACCACGTCGAATTTGTCGGCGAGTGCGTCGATCGCCTTGTCGCCCAGCCGCTCGTAATCGTCCCAGCCGAAGCGTCCCTGATCCAGCGCGATGGCGCCAGTGAAGAACATCGAGAACTGGCCGCCGACGATCGAGGTCGGGTGCCGCTTGGTGGCGGCGTCGCCCGTCAGCGTGATGCCGTTGCGGTGCAGGCCGATCTCGACCTTTTTGATCTGGTCGGGGGTCAGATTGTGCTCCCTGCGCATCGCGATCAGCGCGTCGATCGCGGCATGGGTGTAGCGGCAGCTCGGATAGGGTTTTACGCCGATCTTCATGGTCTCGTAGGTGTGGCCCAAGCCGGCCACCGCCTTGTCCGGATGCGCATTGTCGCTGTAGCCGACCAGCAGGCCGTGCCTGCCCTCGACCGATTCGGACGAGCCTACGAAATCGTTGCGCGCCAGCGTCGCTGCGATCACGCCGTTCATCGCGGCAGCACCGACCTGGTAGCGCTTGTTCCAGGCGCCGTTGACTAAAAACTGCAGCGAACCGGCGGCCTGGCTGCCGGAGACGCCGAAGGCGGAGGCGATCTGCTCTTTCGACAGGCCGAACAGCTTTGCCGCGGCGGCGGCGGCGCCATAGGTGCCTGCGGTCGCGGTCGGGTGGAAGCCGCGGGCGTAATGCGAGGTCGGGTCGAGCGCGTTGCCGAGCCGGCAGCACACTTCGTAGCCGGCGACGATCGCGGTCAGCACGTCGCGGCCGGAGGCCCCGACCATCTCGCCGACCGCGAATGCGGCGGGCACCACGGGCGCGCTGGGATGCAGCGAGGAATCCGCGTGGGTGTCGTCGAAATCAAGCGAATGGCCGAGCGCGCCATTGAGCAGCGCCGCCACGGCCGGTGTCCAGGTCTTGCCGTCGCCGAACACGGTGGCCTCGCCCTTGCCGTCCAGCGCCAGCGCCTCCAGCATCTTCACCAGCGAGGGCGTCGATTCCGCGTCGCGGCGGGCGCGGATGGCGCTGCCGAGGAAATCCAGCGTCAGCACCTTGGCGCGCTCCAGCACCTCCGGCGGGATGTCGGAATATTTCAGGTCGGCGACATAGGCGGCAAGCGTTGCGGTTTCGTGAGCCATCGTGTTTCCTCAATTTCGCGGCGCAGGGTAGGCGGGGCTGACTTGCCTTTCAAGTAGACTTGCCTTCAAGCCGCCTTGCCGCCGCGGGCAGCAGCCATGCTCCAAGTGGCTTAACTCGAATTCACCTATCAAGGACCTTTCCATTGATTCCGGATCAGGCTGCATGAGGACCTTCGCAAAACGCATGTTCGACCCGTTCTGGGCTCGCAGGACGCAATTGGCGCTGGCAATCCGGATCGCGGCTTCGGGGGTGGCGGCCTATGCCATCGCGGTCGCGTTTCACCTGATGCTGCCACTGTGGGCCGTGCTGACGTCTTTGATCGTCACCCAGATGAGCGTCGGCCGCTCGCTAAAGGCGACCCGCGACTACATGCTCGGTACCATCGGTGGCGCCATCTATGGCGGGGCAATCGCGGTGCTGATCCCGCATTCCGGTGAGGGCAGTCTGCTGGCGCTGCTGGTGCTGGCGATCGTGCCGCTCGCCTTCATCGCGTCGCTTAACCCGAGCCTGAACTCGGCGACAGTGACGGCCGTGATCGTGCTGCTGCTGCCAACGATACATCAGACCAATCCGCTGGACTCCGCGATCGACCGCGTCCTCGAGGTCACGGTCGGCGCGCTGACCGGGCTTGTGATCTCGTTCCTGGTGCTGCCGTCGCGCGCGGTCAGCCAGATACGGATCAATGCGGCGAAGCTGCTGGAACTGCTCTCGGCCGCGTTCGCCGAATTGCTGGCCGGCCTGACCCGCGGTCTCGACAACGATGCGCTGCACCGGATCCAGGACGGGATTGGCACGGCGGTAACCAACCTCAACGCAACAGGCGCGGAAGCCGAGCGCGAGCGCGCCGTGCATTTGTCCTCCGGGCCGGAGACCGGCCCGCTATTGCGCACGGTCCAGCGGCTGCGGCACGATGTCGTGATGATCGGCCGCGCCAGCGGCACTCCGCTGCCGGCTGACATCCAGGCGCGGCTGGCGCGGCCGTTGTCCGACGTGAGCAATGCGATCGTCACCTACATGACGTCCGTCGCCGTGACCCTTCGTGCAGGCGTCGGCGCCGTGGACATCGCTCCGGTCGACGCGGCGCTGCACGCCTACAGCGACGAGGTCGCCGCGATACGTCATGATGGTTTGATCCGCGGCCTGCCGGTCGACGCTGCCGAGCGCTTCTACGCGCTCGGATTTTCGCTGGAGCAGATGCGGCAGAACCTGACGGATCTCAAGCGCTGCCACGGAAATTGGTGTGTGGACGAGGATATTGCGGAAGAACGCACAGCCTGACTCAGGCTATGCATCTCGGCGCGCGAGGCCCCTGCTTTCCATCCGCAGATCAGCAGGTCGATCCGGTTCTGGCCGAAGAATGGTTCGTTCTCGAACACGAAAGTCGGCACACCCCAATGGCCGGACGCGGCATGCGCGTCCTCGTTGCCCTTGATGACCCGCGCGTAGCGGTCAGGATCAGTGGCGATGGCCGCCTCCATCGCCGCGAGATCGAAGCCGGCGGCTGTTGCGGCTTTCGCAAGGTGATCGCGTTCGTTCCAGCCCTTGATGCTGCCGTCCCACAGCACGCGGCTGATGGCGGAGGCGAAGGGAAGCGAACGTCCCTCGAGCTGCGCGGCGGCGCCGAGCCGGGTCAGGCGGTGGATGTAGGGCTGGTGCTCGGCGACATCGAGCGTCGTCATGTCCTGCACGATCGGATCCGGCCGCGGAAAGCGGAACGGGATGTCGTCGTGCTGGGCGACACGGCGGCTGTCGAGCACGACGTAGCGCGCGAATTGCGGATTTGCCGTCTTGAAGAAGCCGGGCACTCGCACGGCGAGCGGATAGACCGGCCGCAGATTCACGGCGACATCGTAGTCGGCGGCCATCTTCAGCGTCTTCGGCAGCGCCAGATAGCTGTAGGGGCTGCGGAACGAGAAGAAGAGGTCGACTGCGAGCGTCATGATTCAGTTCGCAACCTTGCGCAGCATCGCCGGTACGATCAGCCGATGAAACGGCATGATCAGCGCGAGATAGGCGCGGCCGAGCGAGTTGTGCGTCAGCACGAGCATGGTGAGCGTGACGTTGCGGCCGTTTCCCGCTGCGGCAACGTCGACGACGATCCGGAAGTCGAGATGCTTGTCGTTGAAGCCCGCGACCAGCCGCGCCTGCGTTTGGCTGACGACAGGGAATATCCCGATCATGTCGCGGGGCACACCGCGTTCCGCGCCGGAGGTCTTGAGGCCGAATGGCTTGACCAGAATGTTGCGCAGCGTCTGCAACGTCTCGAACCAGCGCGGTTGCTGCTCGACCATCACTTCAGCTGCATGCCGTGCGTCGAGATCGGAGTGTTCGGTTTCGATGCGGAACGCGTCCATGAATTGCGCGCCCGCGAGCAGCGCGGTGGAGTCGGCGTTCGGTGTGATTTCGTCGACTTTCATATAGGCAATCTGCTCGTCAACCGGCGGAAACGCAAGATCAGGAGGACGGCATAGACAGCGGTCCCGAGCGACAGTCCGATCCAGACGCCGATCGCACCAAGCGCCGTTTGGAAGGCAAGCACGTAGGCAGCCGCGAAGCCGACCAGCCAGTAGCTGATGGTGGCGAACAACAGCGGTACCCTTGTGTCGTTCATGCCGCGCAGCGCGCCGGCCATAGTTGTCTGGACGCCGTCGGCGATGAAGAAGGTCGCGCCGATCAGCAGCAGCGTCGCGGTGAGCTGTGCCGTGGTGTCGGTCGCTTCGCCAAGGAAGATCGCCGCGATCTCGAATCGCGCCAGGATCACCGCGAGCGTCATGATGCTCATGAAGGCGGCGCTGAGTGCGATCGCGACATAGCCGGCGCGCCGGAGTGCGCCCGGGTCGCGCCGGCCGACCGCGTGGCCGACCCGCACGGTTGCTGCCATGCTGATGCCGAACGGCACCATGAACAGGATTGCGGCGATCTGCAGTGCGATCTGATGCGCCGCCAGCGCGGTGGTGCTGATCAGGCCCATCAAGAGGCCGGCGGCACCGAACATGCCGTACTCCAGCAGGAACGACAGCGAGATCGGCGCCCCGACGGCCACCAGCTTGCCCATCAGCGGCCAGTCGATCCGCCAGATCCGGCTGAACACGTGGTATTTCCGGAACGGATGCCGGCGCGCGGCGAACCACGCGCCGGCGAGGAACATTGCGGAATTGACCAGCGTGGTCGCAAGTCCCGCGCCGAACAGGCCGAGCTGCGGCATGCCCCATTTGCCGTAGAGCAGCAGATAGACCAACAGGGCATTGGCCGGGATCGCAGCCAACGTGATCCACAGCACCGGCTCCGGCCGGTTCACCGCGCTCATGAAGCCACGGAGCGCAATGAACCAAAGTGCTGGCAGGATGCCCCAGACCAGCCCGAACAGATATTGCTGGGCCAGATGCGCAGCCGCGGGCGCCTGGCCGAGCGCGAGCAGCACGGTTTCACCATGGAACGGCAGCGCCATCAGCGGCAGCGCGATGAACAGCGCCGCCCACAGCCCGACGCGCAGCGCGCGCCGCATCACGCGCGGGTCGCGCGCCCCGAACGCCTGCGCCGCCAATGGCGAGACCGCCGAGACCAGCCCCATGCCGAAGGTGAAGCTGACGAAGAACACGGTGTGCGCCAGCGCGGCCGCGGCCACGGTATCGCTGCCCAGCCGTCCGATAAAGGCGAGGTCGGTCGTCATCATCGCGATCTGGCCGAGTTGCGTCAGCGCAAGCGGCACCGCGAGCTTCAACGTTTCCGCAAGCTCGGCGGTGAGCAGGTTGCCAGTGACGTTGACGGCCGCGCGCGGCGCGGCCGGTTCGATCTTGTCGATGGAGGTCATGGCGGCACGCTTAGCACGGCAAGCGGGCCAAAAGCATGGCCAAGCTGCCGCAGGCGATCAAGCTGCCGCAGAGGGACTAGGTCCGCGCCGGAATCCGCTTGATCCTGGCGCCGAGCGCGTTCAGCCGTTCGTCGATCCGCTCATAGCCACGCTCGATCTGGTCGGCGTTGTTGATCGTCGAGGTGCCCTCGGCACAAACAGCGGCGAGCAGCATCGCCATGCCCGCGCGGATATCGGGCGAACTCATCGGCGCACCGCGCAGCCGGCTGGGACCTGCGACGACCGCGCGATGCGGGTCGCACAGCACGATGCGGCCGCCCATCGCGATCAGATTGTCGACGAAGAACATTCGCGATTCGAACATCTTCTCGTGCATCAGGATGATGCCGTCGCACTGGGTAGCAGTGACGATTGCGATCGACATCAGGTCCGCCGGGAAGGCCGGCCAGGGCTGATCCTCAAGCTTCGGCACATGGCCGCCGAAATCGTCCTGGATTTTCATGGTCTGGCCGGACGGCACCACGAGATCGTCGCCCTCGACGCCGCAGACGATGCCGAGTCGCTCAAAACCCATCCGGATCGAGCGCAGATGCTCGACGCCGGCCCGCGCGATACGCAGCGGCGAGCGTGTTACCGCGGCGAGCCCGATCAGCGAACCGACTTCGATATGGTCGGGCTGGATTGCGTAGGTCGTGCCGCCGAGCGTCGCCGGCCCATGCACGATGATGGTGTTGGTGCCGATGCCCTCGATCTTGGCGCCGAGCGCGACCAGGAAATGCGCGAGGTCCTGCACATGCGGCTCGGAGGCCGCGTTGCGCAAGTAAGTGGTGCCGCGAGCGGCCACGGCGGCCACCAGCGCGTTCTCGGTCGCGGTGACGCTGGGCTCGTCGAGGAACACGTCGGCGCCCTTCAGCCGCGAGGCGCGGAATTCGAGCCGGTGCGTCGCGGTGACGGTGGCGCCGAGCTGTTCGAAGGCCAAAAAGTGCGTGTCGAGGCGGCGGCGGCCGATCACATCGCCGCCGGGCGGCGGCAGCGCCACCTCGCCGCAGCGGGCGAGCAGCGGGCCCGCGAGCAGGATCGAGGCGCGGATGCGTGCACACAGCTCGGGATCGAGATCGGCGGCGCGGATCTCCTTGGCATGGATCACAAGAGTGTTGCGCTCGGTCCATTCCGCTGAGGCGCCGACCGAGCGGCACAGCTCGACAAGGGTTTCGGTGTCGCGGATGCGCGGGACGTTGGTCAGCGTGACCGGATGTTCGGTTAGAAGCGCCGCGGCGATGATCGGCAGCGCGGCGTTCTTGTTGCCGGACGGCTCGATGGTGCCGGAGAGCCGGCGGCCGCCTTCTACGATGTACTGGATCGGCGCCACGCGGAAATGTCCCCTGACACATAAAGTCTGACTGAGTTACCCGAAATTCAACAATAGAATCAAGGGGCGCTGGCCAACCGTAACACAAATCCATGACTCGAATAACGTAAATCCCGGACCCTGCAAACCGCCTCTCATGAGCCCTGCTCGGCGCCGCGGGCCAGCGCCGAGCGTCTCCGTTCAAGAAACAGCCGACGTGCCGGTCAGCCTTATATGCGCCTCGGTCGGCTTGCGGCCGGCACCGTTGATCGGCGTGATATCCTGCGGACAGGCTGAGAACACCACATAGCAATCGCGTGTCGCGCGCAGGGTGACGTGGTCGCCCGGCCGGCTCAGCGGCTCGCCTTGGGTCAGGCTGAGGTCGGCATTGACCGGGATGTTCATAAACAGATTGAGCGGCTGGGGCACATGGCCGGCGGTCAGGCCGATTTCCGCCATGGCCTCGATCATGTTGTCGGCGCAGTTGCGGTGATAGTGCGTGCAGCCCAGATGTTCGTAGCGCCAGCGGTCGCACGCCGCCATCAGCGTGTCGTGGATGCCGGGCGAGGTGTCTTTCTCCAGCACCAGGATCGGTTCGCGCTTGTTGGTGAACAGGGTCTGGCCCGCAGCCGGCATCAACCTGCCGTTCTCGACCCTTGTGTGCTCCATCGACATGTGATGTCCGAGGTCCTCTGCGCAGAAGGCCCAGGTGTCCACCACCTGCGAGCCATGGGTATTGATAATCTGCACGGCTTGTCCCTTGCTCAGCCGTACCGCCTTGCCGCGCGTGGCTGGAATGGTGTCGTGTGGCTCGGTCATGATTTCCTCCTTCAGGTGGCGTGACGGTTGGCGCGGTGCGCCGCCCAGCGGGGCTGGGCGCAGATATGACCCAGGAATTCGATGACGGTCAGCGCGCCGAGATAGGCGGTGACGCCGGTGCCGACATCAAGCGGCGGGTTGACCTCGACGAAATCGAAGCCAGCGATATCGTGCCGCTCGGCAATGGCCTTCAGGCTGTCGCGAAGCTCGCCGTAACTCATCCCGTTGGGCTCGGCCGAGACACAGCCCGGTACCAGCGACATGTCCATGGCGTCGACATCGATGCTGACATAGACCCGCGAGTTCGCGGGTAGCAGGTCGGCGACGCCTTGCGGGCCGATCCGGCGGAACTCGCCCATCGGAATCACCCGGTTGCCGGCGTTGATGATGTCCTCCACCTGCGCCGGCGAATGGCGCAGACTGCGAATCCCGACCTGGGTCAGGCTCAGCGTGTTGTCCATGCCGGCGATATGGCGAAAGGCATGGCTGTTGGTGATGGTCAGGTCATTCTCGAACGGCGCGTAGTCGGTGTGCGCATCGAAATGGATGACGTGCAGCTTCTCGTCGAAGGCCCGGAACACCGGATAGGTGATGGCATGATCGCCGCCGAGCACCACCGGCAGTGCGCCGCGATCGATAATGCCGCGCACCATGGCGGTGATGTTGTCAAAGGTGCGGGGCGCGTTGGCCGGATGGATGTCGACGTCGCCGGCATCGGCGATCAGTCCCCGCGACATTTCCTCGACCAGATATTCGCGCCGGGTCTCCGGATCGTAATAGCCCCGGCCGCTGCCATAGAACCGCAGCGAATGCTCACGCAATGCGCGCGGCGCAAAGCGGCTGCCGGGCAGGAACGGCGAACCCTCGTCGAACGGCACGCCGAGCACGGCGATGGCCGCGTCAAGCGTGGACAGGTCCTCACAGATTGGTGCACGCAGGAAGGACGGGATGCCGACATAGGGCCGGTTGACGCGGGACATGGCTTACTCCGTGATGTTGCTCGGGGTCAGAGGATCGACCGGGCGGCGGTCCGCCTGCACCAGATCGAGAAAACTGCGCAGGCGCGGCTCTTTCGGTGCGGAAATGATTTCGCGCGCCGGCCCTTGTTCCAGGATGCGGCCATGGTCCATGAAGGCGATGCGGTCGGCGACGTTGGCTGCGAAGCCGATCTCATGGGTGACGACCAGCATGGTCATGCCGATCTCGGCCAATGATCGCAGCACGGTGAGCACCTCGCCCACCAGCTCGGGATCCAGCGCGGAGGTCGGCTCGTCGAACAGCATCAGCGCCGGATCCATCGCCAGCGCCCGCGCGATCGCCACCCGCTGCTTCTGCCCGCCGGAGAGCGCATGCGGATAACGGTCCATGCGGTCGGCGAGCCCGAGCCGCTCCAGCAGCTCCTCGCCGCGCCGAATCGCCTCCGCGCGCGGGCGGCGCCGCACGACAATCTGTGCGCGCACCACGTTCTCCAGCGCAGTCATGTGCGGCCAGAGATTGAACTGCTGGAAGACGATGCCGATTTTCGGGCGCAACGCATCGATCTGGCGGCGGCTTTGCCGGCGGACCACGCCACCCGGCGTCAGTTCACGCCCGAACGGCTTGCCGGTCACTTCGATGAAGCCGTCATCGGGCTGTTCGAGCCAGGTCAAGCAGCGCAGCAGCGTGCTCTTGCCGCAGCCGCTTGGGCCGATCAACGCGACGATCTCGCCTTCGCGCACATCGAGATAGACCTGATCAAGCGCGGTGACGCCGAAAAAGCGCTTGGTCAAGGCCGAGACCCGCAGGATGGGCGCACTCATGAGGCCCTCCGCGCGACGAGCGAGAGATAGCGCTCGGCGATCGGGTTGTGGCTGACGCTCTCGGCCTGCGCTGTGCCGACCCGGCGCTCCAGGCGTCGCGAGGCTTCCGCGATCACGCTCGCGATCAGCCAGTAGATCGATGCCACCGCCGCGAACACCTCGAAGGGCGCGAATGTGTTCCCCTGCACCACCAGGCTCTGGTAGGTGAGCTCCGGCACCGTGATGGAGGAGAGCACGGCCGACTCCTTCATCATGGTCAGCGTCATGTTGGTGGACGGTGGCACCAGCGCGCGCAGGATCTGCGGCGCCAACACGTGCCACATGGCGCTGGCGGGTGACATGCCGATGGCGCGAGCGCTTTCGAACTGGCCGCGCGGCAGGGCAAGGATCGCAGCACGCACGATCTCGGCGTAATAGGCGCTGGCGAAGAGCGCCAGCGCCACGGTCCCGACCAGCGTCGCCGGCAGGCGGATGCCCGCAAACGGCAAGCCGTAATAGACCACGACGAGAAGGATGATGAAGGGGATGTTGCGCAGCGTCTCGACATAGAAGGCGGTGACAAGCCGCAGCGGCCAACCCGGCATCAGTGCGATCAACGCCACCACGATTCCCGCCGCATAGCCGATCGCCATCGCCGCTACCGAGACCTGGATGGTCAGCCAGGCGCCCTGCAGCAGCAGCGGCCAGTAGTCGGCGAGCACGGTGGGATCAAAGTGCATTGCTCAGATCCGTGCCGTGGCGAAGCGCGCCTCCGTCATCCTGCCGGACAGGCTGATGACGAGATTGATGACCAGGAACACCAGGGCCGATCCGATCATGGTTTCAAACGGTCGGTAGTTCGCGCTGGCGATCTGCTGCGCGGTACGCAGCACGTCGACGACCGTGATGACCGACAACAGCGCGGTGCCCTTCACCACGATGGTCGCCTCGTTGATCAGCACCGGAACGATGCGGCGGAACAGTTGCGGCAGCACGACCTTCAGCCAGATCGCACGCGGCGGCAGGCCGAGCGCCGTCGCCGCCTCGATCTGGCCGGCCTCGATGGTGGCGAGGCCGCCGCGCATGCTCTCGCTGACAAAGACCATGCTGTTGAACACAATGGCGGAGACGCCGGCCACCTCCGGCGAGAGATCGAGACCGATGGCCGGCAGCACATAATAGACGATGAAGATCTGGATCAGCAGCGGCGTGCCGCGCACGAAGCTGATGATGACGGCGATGATCATGTTCACCGCAATGATTTTCAGCGACCGCACGATCGTGAACGCAGTGCCGAGCACAACTGAGAGCAGCATGATGATGGCGGCCAGCCGGATATTGACCAGCGCCGCGTTCATGAGACTTGGCAGGATCGACAACAGGTAATCGAGCTTGAAGCCCATGGAGGGTGCCCTTGATGTCGCGTGAAACGAATGTTACCGCGCCTCCTGCTGCCTCGCCGCCGCGCGGCCTACATCGCGCCGGGCGGCAGATAGCCCTGATCGGGAATCGTCATTTCGAAGCCGAACCATTTTTTCTGCAGGGCCGCGAGGCGGCCGTCGTCGCGCATCTTGCGGATCACGGCGGAAATGGCGTCCCGCAGATCCTTGTCGTCGGGCCGTGTCACCCAGGCGAGATAGTTGAAACCGCCGTCCTGCGGCGTCGGCGCGAGCAGCTCGAAGACGTCAGGCTTCTCCTTGACCAGGGCTGCGAGGCTCGGCAGCGACTGGATCACCGCATCGACTTCGCCGCTCGCGAGCGCCACATAGCTTTCGGGGAACGCGGTGAAGAGTTTCAATTCCTTGAAGCCCGGCCCGCCGGCGGCCTTCAGTTTGGCGTCGAGCGCACGGGCAACCGGCTCGGTCGATGACGCAAGCTGGGTTGCCACCACCTTGCCGTTGAGGTCCTCCGGCTTGGTGAGGTTGTCGCCCTTGCGTTTCATGGCATAGGGCACGCCATCGGCGATGGGCATGGTGTAGGCGTATCGCCTGGCGCGCTCCGGATTGATGCCGACCGTGGTGGCGACAAAGTCGAACTTTCCGGCCAGCACGCCCGGCAGGATGCCCTGCCACGGCAGGTCGAGCTGGTTCAGCTTCTTGACACCGAGCTCCTTGACCACTTCGGCCAGAATATCGGAGCCGTAGCCGACGATCTTGCCGTCCTTGACGAACTCGAAGGGCGGAAAGGCCGCTTCGGTGCCGACCGTCAATTCGCCGGTCCGCTGGATCTTTTCCAGTGTCGTCTCGGCGAACGCCTGCTGGCTCGCGACGAGAGCTAAACAGATACCGCCGGCGAGAGAGCCCAGCGTCTTGCGGTCGATCCTCAACATCGTCCTATCCTTTTCCCGGGGTCCGAAAGCCGCTGCCGCCTCACACGGGCGGTGCGTCGAAATAATTCGCCCTCACCGCCGCGCCGATCAGATTCACGATCAGACGTCCGGCAGTGATGCAGCTGATCATGTTGACGTCGATGGACGGCGTGATCTCCACGATGTCCATGCCGACCACGCGGCCCTTGCCGACCAGGCCGTGGATGAGCTTGCGGACCTGATGAAAGGTGAGCCCGCCCGGCGCCGGGCCCTCGACAGCGGGCATCACGCTCGGATCAAGTCCGTCAGCGTCGATGGTGATGTAGTATTGGCCGCCATCCGGAATCCGCTCGAGCACCGCGTCCATGCCCTTGTCGTGCACTTCGAAGGCCGGAATGATGTTGGACCCGTAGGCAGCCGCCGCCGCAACCTCTTCGGGCCGCGCGCTGCCCTGGGCGCGAATCCCGATCTGGAAGATTTCGCCGACGTGCGGCATCTCGGAGGCCCGGCGGATCGGGCTGGACAGGCCGTCGCGGACGCCATTGACCTCGTCGCGCCAGTCGATGTGGGCGTCGACCTGGATCAGCGTGATCGGGCCATGTCCCTTGTAGGCCCGCAGGATCGGGATCGGGATGCCATGGTCGCCGCCGAGGGTGATCGGCATGGCACCGGCGGCAAGAATCTTGCTTACCGCTTCTTCAGCGCGGATGGAGTGGCTGCGAAGATCGGTCATGTCGGCTGGAACATTGCCGACATCGACCACTTTCAGCGCCCGACCGCCATAGATCGGGCCGCCGACGTCGAAATCGTAGCGTTCCAGGCTGCGGCAGATGCGATCGGTGACCGAGCGGACAGCGTCTGGCGCTTTCGACTGATCGTTGGTGATCGCGGAGGCATGATAGGCGCTGCCAAACGGGATACCGAGGATGGCGATGTGCGCGTCGAGGGTGTCGAGGTCAGTGCAGATGGGCGACCAGAGCAGGCTCTGGTGCCTCAGCGAAGGCGGCACCGTCAGGGGTAGAGCCATACGTCCTCCAAGTCAGCTTGAGATAAGTCAGCTTGAGATAAGTCGGATCGAGGTCACAGCGGGTGGTGCGCCGAACTTATCGGCAGCTGCCCCACCGTAGCCCGGGCGGGAGAACGCCTGGAATGACAGTCTGCGAAACCATGCTTGTAGGGAGTGCAACATGAAGCACGTCGCGCACGCGCCAGTTCCACATCTCACCGAAGTCGACCTGCGGCTGTTGCGGATCTTTCGCGCCGTTGCCGAAGCTGGCGGCCTGACCGCCGCCGAAACTCAGCTCGGCATGGAACGATCGACTATCAGCCGTCATCTGCTGGCGTTGGAAACGCGGCTCGGCAGCCGGCTCTGCTTTCGCGGCCCGTCCGGCTTTGAACTGACCGATTTCGGCCACCGCGCCCTGCACGCCAGCATTGCCGCCTGTGACGCGCTTGAAATGGTGCATCATGAGCTCAACCTGGCCCGCAACATTGCCTCCGGCGAGTTGAAGATCGGCATCGCCGACAACTGCCTGTCCAACCCGCGCTGCCGCTTCGCGGACACCCTCGCCCGGTTTCGCGCCGCTGCGCCCAATGTCACGCTCAATATCGCGATCGGCATGCCGAGCGCGCTTGTCGAGGACGTGCTGGAGCGACGCCTGCATCTCGCCATCAGCGGACAGCCCACCGGCAACGGCAAACTCGATTACGTCTCGCTATTCACCGAAGAGTTCCGGCTTTACACGGCGGCCGCGGCACCGCTGACGCTCAGGAACCTGCGCGACAGCAACATCGCTCTGGTGACGCGTACCAACGATCGGCGCACGCAAAATCTCGCGCGGCGCCTGCACATCAAGCAGCATGCCGTCGCCTTTGGGCTGGAGGCTGTCGCAACGATGCTGGTCGGCGGCGGCTTTGTCGGCTTTTTGCCGACGCACTACGTCGAGATGCTGGGCCCGATCCATCATCTAGAGGAGGTCTCGGAAGCCGAGGCGTTCCGCTATACAACCCAGTTCTCGCTGATCTCGTCGATCGATCGGCCGTTGCCGCCGAGTGGCCGGCTGCTAGCTAAACTGCTGACCTGGCCGCAGTCCGCGGATTGAACGAGAGCTGTTGCTCGACGGGAAACAGGCCCCCTAGCTAGTCGCCATCGAGGTCCGCCAATGACTGCTCAGCTTCCAGTGATTGCGCCACGGACGAGCGCGATGACCTCGTCCGCCTCCTGTTCGGTGCTGTCAAAGCGGGCGACGAACCGGATCACATCGTGGTCCCGCCGCGCGAAGTGCAGCCCGGTTGCCGCGAGCCGGTTGATGGCCACCGCCGGCAGGTTGAGGAAAACCAGATTGGCTTCCACTGGCGCCACGAGCCGAACGCCGGGCAGCGCAGCGAGACCCGCGCCGAGCCGGGCTGCCACGGCATTGGCCTTCGCCGCGAGCCGCAGATAAAGCCGATCCTCGACGTAAGCGAGCAGCTGTGCAGACGCATAGCGCATCTTCGACGAGGTCTGGCCAGCGCGGCGCAGCCGATAGGACAGGGACTCGACGAGGTTCTGGTCGAACACCACGATCGCATCCGCCGACATCGCCCCGTTCTTGGTCGCCCCGAAAGACAAGATGTCGACGCCGGCTCGCCAGGTCATGTCGGCCGGGCTGCAGCCGAGTCGCGCCAGCGCATTAGCGAACCGCGCACCATCCATGTGCAGCGACAGATGCCTGTCGTGAGCAATTGCGCCGATCTCGGTGATTTCGGCGAGCGGATAGACGGTGCCATATTCACTGGCCTGCGTGATCGACACCGCATCGGGCTGAGAGCGATTGCGGACGCCCCAGGCCGCGCCAGCGAGCGCCTCGCGTAGCATCGACGGCTCGATCCGAAAGTGCTGGCCGGGCAAAGGGAGCAGCTTCGCGCCGCCGGTGAAGGCTTCTGCCGCGCCGCCCTCTGCCGTGTGAATATGCGCCTCTTCGTGACAATAGATCGCGCCATAGGGCCGTACGCAGCTCGCAAGCGACAAGGCGTTGGCCGCTGTGCCGGTCGAGACCGGGAACACCGTGGCCTCGGTCTCGAACAGCGTCGAGAAGCGCCGATTGAGCAGCTTCGAACAATCGTCGTCGCCATAAGCGGCGGCGGGGCCGCGATTGGCCTCCTCGATCGCCCGCAATATCTCGGGGCTGACCGGCGCGACGTTATCGCTGCGGAAATTCGGGAGCGCCCGGGTTGCTTCGTTCATGCCGTTCCGTCCTGCCGTCATATCACGGTTGTTTCCTGCTCGCCGGTGCGCCGGTTGATCAGCAGCAACGGAATTGCGGTGACGAGGATAAGCACGGCGGCAGCGGCGGCCGCGAGCCCCGCGCCGGTGCCCTCGATGGCATGGTACATGACAACGGTCGTGGTGACCCAGCCGCTCGCATAGAGGACGATGGTCGCGCTTAACTCCGATGCCGCCGTGATCCAGACCAGCACCAGCCCGCCGACAAGACCACTCGCCATCAAGGGCACCGTCAGGGTCGCGAAGGTTTTGGCTGGCGAGACCCCGAGATTGATCGAGGCTTCCTCGAGCGAGGGATCGAGCTGATGCACAATTGCCGAGGACGACCGGATCGCGAACGGCAATTTGCGGACGACGTAGGCGATGACCAGGATCAACCAGCCGCCCGTCAAGACCAATGGACCGCTGTTGAACGCGATGATGAGCCCGATCGCCAGGATCGTGCCCGAGACCGCAAACGGCACCATGCCGACGAAGTCGAGCAACCCCGACAGACGGGAGCGGTGCCGGGCGACGACATATCCGATCGGGGCACCAATCAGCATGGTGGCGACGGCCGCGATGCTGGCGAGTGTCAGCGTATTGAGCAGCGGCCGATAGGAGCCCGACAGCAAGGTGGCGTAGTTGCCCAATCCCAGCTCCCAAGTCAGGACGGGGCCGCGGAAGCGCAGAAATGAGACCATCAACACCGCCGCGAAGGGCAGCAACGAAACGATCACGATGCCCCAACTCACGATCGTAGCCGCCAGCCGCAGTCCCGGCGTCAGCGGCAATTTCGCGGGCGCGCTGCGGGCACTCGTCGAGAAACGGCGCTTGCCGAGATAGTGCCGTTGAACGAGAAGCGTCGCTGCCGTACAGGCGATCAGCAGCACGCTGAGCGCGCCCGCCGCGGCCGGGTTAGCGTCGGATTCACCGGCGAAGAGCTTGAAGATGTCGACGGCCAGGAATGGCCGGTCTTCGGCCAGCACTGCCGGCACGCCGAAACTCTCCAGTGCCTCGATGAAGACCAGCAATCCGCCGGCGAGGATCGCCGGCATCACGATCGGCAGCAGCACGGTGCGGATTACATAGGGCCGCGAACCGCCGAGATTGCGGGCGGCCTCTTCCATCGAGGCGTCGACTGCCTGGAAACCGGCCAGGACCGGCATGACAACGTACGGGTAGAGCGTCAACGTGAACACGATGACGATGCCGGGCAGGCCGTAGATCGAGCCGACAGGAATGCCGATCCCGCGCAACGCCGTGGTGACGACGCCGGCATGGCCGAACAGCAGCACCAGCGCGTAGGCGCTGACGAACGAGGGCAGGACCAGCGGCAGGGTCGCAAGCGTCAGCAAGAGCGCGCGGCCTGGGATATCGATGCGGGCGAGACAGAAGGCGAGCGGGATGCCGATGGCGCATGCGAACGCCGTCGCGAGCGCGGCGCAGAGCAGACTGTTGCCGATCGAGCCGAGATAATAGTGGCTCTTCACAATCGCCGCGTAGTTGCCAAGTGTCAGGCCGCCCGTGCCGTCGATCCGTATGCTCGCATCCAGAACGAGCGCCAGCGGGTAGAGCAGAAACACCGCGAGTAGCACCAGCGCCGCCAGTGTCACGATGGTGGCGAAGCGTTTCATGGCGCCGGAAATGCCGTGATCTGCGCGGGGTCGTAGGTGAGGGCGAGCGGCGCGCCGGGCGAGACATCGAACACCTGTCCGCCGAGCGCCGCGATCCGAATCTGGGTCCCGTCCGGCAGGGTTGCGTGAAGTCGCTGCACCGGGCCGAGAAACTCGCGCAACGCCAGCCGGGCTTGAACCAGTGGGCCGGTGGAATCGTTCCCCAGCCGCAAGGCCTCCGGCCGCAGCGACAGCAGCACCGGCACCCCGGGCGCGGCGATCTCGCCCCTGACCGTGAACTCCGTTCCGGCTGCCACGACAACGGTGTTGTTGCCGTCGAAGGCTCCTGCGATGCCTGGCACCATATTGGTCGAGCCGAGGAACTCGGCCACGAAGGCGGTTTGCGGCAGCCGGTAGATGTGTTCGGGTGTGTCCACTTGCTCGACCCTGCCGTGACGCAAGACGGCGATGCGGTCGGAAATCGCCAGCGCCTCCTCCTGATCATGCGTGACGTAAATCGCAGTCAGACCGAGCGACTGCTGCAACTGCCGGACCTCGATCCGCATTTCGGTGCGCAGCTGCGCGTCGAGATTGGACAAGGGCTCGTCGAACAGGAGCACAGCGGGTTCGATCACGAGCGCGCGGGCGATCGCCACGCGCTGCAGCTGACCGCCCGAGAGCTGGTGTGGCGAGCGTTGACCGTAGCCGGCGAGACGCACCCGCTCGAGTGCCTTCTCGACACGCGCCCCGATCTCGGCAGCCGGGACCTTCCGGGCCTTCAGCCCGTAAGCCACGTTTTCGGCCACGGTATGGTTGGGGAAGATCGCATAGTTTTGAAACACCATGCCGGTGTCGCGGCGATGCGCGGGCAGACCGTCGATGCGCCGGTCGTCGAAGGAAATGGAGCCGGATTCGACATCGACGAAGCCGGCGATCAAGCGCAGCAGCGTCGTCTTGCCACAGCCTGAAGGCCCAAGCAGCGTGAATAGCTCGCCATGCGCGATATCGAGCGAGATGTCGTCCACGGCCCGCACCGCACCGAAGGTGCGGGTCAGGCTTTCAATCCGGATCGCCGTCATCGGATCAGCGCGTGTTCTGGATCGTGGTCTTCAGCCGCGCGAGGATGTCGCGCCGCGCCGCTTCCCATTTGCCTTCGTCGTAGGGCAACACCTTGATCGCCGAGAACGGCGCCATGCCGGACGCCAATGCGTCGAGTTCGATATCCTGGCGGGCAGGGCGCCTGAAGGTCACCTTCAGGAGCATCTCCTGGACCTCCTTGCTGGCCAGATAGTCGACGAGCTTTTTGGCTGCCTCGGGGTTCGGTCCGCCTTTCAGGACCGCGGCGCCCTCGACGCCTGCATATGTGCCCTCGGCCGGATAGACGACGCTCACCGGCGCGCCATTATGGGCCCACAGGAAGCCGGCATATTCGAGGGTGATGCCGAGCGGATACTCGCCGCTGCCGATGCCGTCGAAGACCTGGGTCGAGCGGTTGAGCACCTTCGCATTCGCAAGCAGCTCGCCGATCTTGGTCCAGGCCGCGTCTCCCTCGCCCCACAGCGAGAGAAGCGTGGTGGCAGCGGCATAAGAGAATCCGGAGTTGGACGGGTCGGTATAAGCGAGCCTGCCCTTCCATGTCGGGTCGAGGAGGTCGGCCCAGGATTTGGGTCCACTGGCCTTGTCGATCGCCTTGGTGTTCTGGCCAATCACAACGACCTGGATGTTGGTGCCCAGCCAAAGGTCGTTCGGATCGCGAAACTGGTCCGGCACGGCTTCGCGGCCTTTGGCCGGGTAGGCCTGAAGGTGCGGACTGGCCAATCGCAGGAGCGTCGCACTGACGCCCCAGATCACGTCGCCCTGCGGATTGGCGGCCTCGGAGGCGACGCGGCGCACAAGAACACCTGATCCGGTCGAGACCACGTCGACCCTGATTCCGGTCGCCTTGGTGAAGCCGTCGGCGACAAGCTTGTTCACGGTGTCGTCGTTGGACGAATAGAGCACGACGTTCTCCTGGGCCGAGGCCAACCCGGCCGCGAACAGCGATGCGGCGAGCGTCACGACGCGGGCGAGGACTGAGGCAGGAGATCTCATCGTGGTTCGCCCTTGTAAGTTTAGCCGTTGCTCATGTGGTTGCGGCGAGGTGCTCGGTGGCGGCCTTGAGTCCGGCACCGGGTTCTATCGGCAGGCCGAGCTTCGTCAGTGCGTCTTCGAGATGCAGAAGGTCGGTCAGAATGGTCCCGGCATTCAAAGCGCCCATCGTGCCAAACCGGATGACACGGCCGGAGAGACGGTTGCGGGCGCCGGCGATCACCGTGCGATGATCCTGGTAGAGCTGCCGCACGATGGCTCCGCCCTCGAGCCCGTCCGGGACTTTGAAAACCACGACCGTGCTTGAGCGCGGCCCATCGCTGCAAAAATCAGCAAGTCCGAGCGCCGCGCCGCCGGCGCGCAGCGCGCCGGATAGCCGCTTGTGGCGCGCGAGCACATTGGAGAATCCCTCCTCGTGCATCATCGTCAGGGCTTCACGCAGGCCATAGATATGGCTCACCGGCGCTGTGAACGCCGTCTCGTTCTGCTCCGCGGATTTCAGCGCGCGGCGGAAATCCCAATAGAACACCGATCTTCCCTCGTCCTGACCGATCACGCGCCACGCCTTGGCGCTCACGCTGGCAAGCGCGAGGCCCGGCGGGCACATCAAGGCCTTCTGCGAGGCCGAGACAACGATGTCGACGCCCCATTCGTCCTGCAGCATCTCGATGCCGCCTAGGCCGCTCACCGAATCTGCGATCAACAGCGTCGGCCGGTCGCGCAAGAGTGCGCCAAGAGCTGCGAGATCGGCCACGATTCCGGTCGAGCTCTCATTGTGCACGACGATGACAGCTCGATAGGCCTGCTCGCTCAACCGAGCCTCCACCGCAGCAACATCGATCGGCTTGCCCCATTCGATCGCGACCGTGTCGACTGTGATGTTCATGGCCTTGGCGATCGCGGTGAAACGCTCACCGAACTGACCATGCTCGATCACCAGGATCCGGCTGCCGGGTCCGGCCACGTTGACGAGCGCGGCCTCCATGACGCCGGTTCCGGAGGCGGCAAAGAACAGGATGCGGTTCGTGGTGCCCAAGATCGGGCGGATCATCTCCTCAGCCTGGCCGATCGCAGTCCGGCATTCGGGACCGCGATGATTGACCATCACTCCGGCAATTGCCTGCCGCACCCGCTCGGGCACTTCAGTCGGGCCGGGAAGCCGAAGACGATATCCCGTCGGTGCGATGGCGGTTGGCGTTTCTGTGCGGGTCATAGCTTGAAATCACCGTTCTGGCGCAGGTAGGGGACGGCGGCTCCGGTCTCAGCATTTCGCGGGTGTGGCGAGCCAAGGTCAACCGAAAATCGCCAAGACAGGGATTTCGATGCTGAAGACGCAAGGGGGCGCCGCCGTCCAGCGCGGGCTGGCGATCCCGGACAGTTTGTGGGAGCCGGTGCACGCAGCGCCTCGCATCAGCTCTCGCTTGTGCTCGGCGCGCAACTGCCCTAGGAGGTCGGCGCGCCGCGGATCATCAGCCTGCCATCGGCCGAAACAGGCGCTTCCTGACGCCGCCCGGTCTGGGTGTCGACGGACCGTCGTCTTCGCCGTCCAGCGCCGTATCGACTGCGAAGTAGCGCGATCCGAGATGTGGAGATGCCAACCTCTCGTCGTCGCGTCCTCGGCGTGCGCCTCGGCGCTCAGATGTCGATGTTGGCGCTGAGCGAGTTTTCCTGGATGAAGTCGCGGCGCGGTTCGACCACGTCGCCCATCAATTTGGTGAAGATATCGTCGGCCTCGTCGACCTCCTTGACCTTCACCTGCAGCAGCGAGCGTGCGTTGGTATCGAGCGTGGTCTCCCAGAGCTGGCCCGGATTCATTTCGCCGAGACCTTTGTAGCGCTGCAACGAAACGCCCTTGCGGGCGGCGTCGGTGACGGCCTCGAACAGGCCGACGGGACCGTGGATGGCTTGCTCTGCATCCTTGCGGCGCAGCTTGCCTGCACGCACGTAGGTCTCTTGCAGCCTGGTTGCATATTCGTCGAGCTTGCGCGCATCCGCTGAGCCGAGAAACGCGTCGTCGATAACAGCCGCTTCCTTGACCCCGCGCACGGTGCGCTCGAACTGGAAACCCTGCCCTTCGGTGAAAGAACCGATCCAGCCGCGCTCGACTTCGTCAGCAACGGCGTCCAGCCGCTTGGCGATGTAGTCGGCCGCCGAGTTCGCGGTATCGACATCGCTGGTGATCTTGGGGGTCAACACGCCCGCGATAGCGGCCTGCTCGATCACCGCGCGACTATAGCGGCTGTGCAGATTGCGCAACACGGAGCGGATGATTCGGGCGTCCTCAACCAGCGACAACAGGTCGCGGCCCGAGCGGTCGTCGCCGGAGGCCGGCTTGAACACGCATTCGTCGAGCCCGGTCGAGATCAGATAGTCCTCCAGCGCGCGCTCGTCCTTCAAATATTGCTCGGACTTGCCGCGCGAGACCTTATAGAGCGGCGGCTGGGCGATATAGAGAAAGCCGCCATCGATGATCGCGCGCATCTGACGATAGAAGAAGGTCAAGAGCAGCGTGCGGATGTGCGCGCCGTCGACGTCGGCGTCGGTCATCACGATGATCTTGTGATAGCGCAGCTTCTCGACCGAGAAATCGTCGCTGATGCCGGTGCCAAGCGCCGTGATCAGCGTGCCGATCTGCTCGGACGACAGCATCTTGTCGGGGCGAACGCGCTCGACATTGAGGATCTTGCCGCGCAGCGGCAGCACCGCCTGGAACTCACGGTTGCGGCCCTGCTTGGCGCTGCCGCCGGCCGAGTCACCCTCGACGATGAAGAGCTCGGACTTGGCGGGATCCTTTTCCTGGCAGTCGGCGAGCTTGCCGGGCAGCGAGGAGACGCTGAGCGGGTTCTTGCGGGTCAGCTCGCGGGCCTTGCGGGCGGCTTCGCGGGCTGCCGCCGCCTGGATCACCTTGCCGACGATCTCCTTGGCTTCCTTCGGATGCTCCTCGAACCAGGCCGCGAGCGCCTCGTTCAGGACGTTCTCGACCACCGGGCGGACTTCCGAGGACACCAGTTTGTCCTTGGTCTGCGACGAGAATTTCGGATCGGGCACCTTCACCGACAGCACCGCGGTGAGGCCTTCGCGGCAGTCATCGCCGGTCAGTGCGATCTTTTCCTTCTTCGCATTGGCCTCGGCATAGCCGTTGACCTGGCGCGTCAGCGCGCCGCGGAAGCCGGCCAGATGGGTACCGCCGTCGCGCTGCGGGATGTTGTTGGTGAAGCACAGCACGTTCTCATGGTAGCTGTCGTTCCACCACAGCGCCGCCTCGACGCCGATGCCGTTGGCCTCCGCGCGCACCATGATCGGAGCCGGCACGATCGCCTTCTTGTTGCGGTCGAGGTATTTGACGAATTCCTCGACGCCGCCGTCGTAACGCATCGCCTCGCGCTTCTCGACCGCGTGGCGCATGTCGGAGAGTACGATGTTGACGCCCGAATTGAGGAACGCGAGCTCGCGCAGGCGATGCTCCAACGTCGCGAAATCATACTCGACATTGGTGAAGGTTTCCGTCGAGGCGAGGAACGTAACCTCAGTGCCGCGCTTGCCGTTGGCGTCGCCCAAGGTCTCGAGCGGAGCCACCGCGTCGCCATGGGCGAACTCGATGAAATGCTCCTTGCCGTCGCGCCAGACCCGCAATTGCAGCTTGCTCGACAGTGCGTTGACGACGGAGACGCCGACGCCGTGCAGGCCGCCGGAAACCTTGTAGGAATTCTGGTCGAATTTTCCGCCGGCGTGGAGCTGGGTCATGATGACCTCGGCCGCCGAAATGCCTTCGCCCTTGTGGATGTCGACGGGGATGCCGCGGCCGTCGTCGCGCACGGTGACGGAGTTGTCGGCGTTGAGCACGACTTCGACCGCGGTGGCATGGCCGGCCAGCGCTTCGTCGATGGCGTTGTCGACGACTTCGTAGACCATGTGGTGCAGGCCGGAGCCGTCGTCGGTGTCGCCGATATACATGCCGGGCCGCTTGCGCACGGCATCGAGGCCCTTCAGCACCCGGATCGATTCCGCACCATATTCGATCGGAATGGGATGCTCAGATTCGGCAGGGGTCTGCCGGGCAGGTTCTGTCATGTGAGGCCTTCGAGGAGTGTCCCGAATCAGCGGCGCAAGAGGGGCGCTGATTCCACTATTTGTGCCACGAAAGAGGTATTGCGCCTAGCGCAAAGTCTATGTCCACAAGTTATTGAATAAATGGGATTTTTTCACTGTCTTTCAAGACCGTCAGAGGTCGATTCCGAAGGCTCTGAAAAGCCCGATTTGGAGGCAGATTCGAGGGCTTTTCGGAGTGCGGTCCCGCATCCCTCAGCCGCGACGGGTGACGCAGCCGGACTCGACGTCGAAGATCTCGCCCGTGAGGCCGATGTCGATGAAAGCTGCGGGATCGGCGCCGGTCATCCAGACCTGCGCGCCGAGCTTGGCGAGTTCCTCGAACAGCGCCCTGCGTCTGTTGGGATCGAGATGGGCGACGACTTCGTCGAGCAGCAGCAGCGGCACGATGCCGGTCATCTCCGCAACCATCGTCGCGTGCGCCAGCACCAGCCCGATCAGCAGCGCCTTCTGCTCGCCGGTCGAGGCGTCCCGCGCCGGCATGTTCTTCGGCGCATAGACCACCTGCAGGTCGGTCAGATGCGGGCCGTCCAGCGTGCGCCCGGCGGCGGCGTCGCGTGGGCGGCTGGCGCGCAGGATCTCGCGGTAGCGGTCTTCGACCGCGGTGGCGGGTTCCTGCAGCAGCGCATTCTCCATCCAGCCGTCGAGCATGATCTCGGCCGAAGGGAAGGCCGACGCCGCGCCGCGCTCGCGCAGCATCACGGCGAGTTTGGCGGCGGTCTGGCCGCGCGATGCGGCGACCGCGACCGCAAGCTCCGCGGTCTCGCGCTCGATCGCGTCACACCAATGATCGTCATAGTTGCGCACTTCGAGCAGCCGGTTGCGCGAGCGCAGCGAGCGTTCGAGCGCCGAAACGCGGCTGGAATGGTCGGAATCGATCGCGAGCACCAGGCGGTCGAAGAAGCGCCGCCGTTCGGACGCGGCGCCGAGGAACAGCCCGTCCATCGTCGGCGTCAGCCACACCATGCGCAAATGATCGCCGAAGGCGGTCGCCGAACTCACCGGCTCACGGTCGATGCGGCAGCGCCGGCCGGTTGCGGCAGCCTCGCCGGTCGGCGCATCGATGCCAGTGCCCAGCGTTGCGAGTCCGAGCGCGCCCTCGACCTCTGATGACACCGCCCAGGAGCCGTCGCCCTGGTTGTCGGCGATGTCCTCCAGCGTGGCGCGGCGCAGGCCGCGGCCCGGCGACAGCAACGAGATTGCCTCCAGGCAATTGGTCTTGCCGGCGCCGTTCGGCCCGACCAGCACCACCATGTCGCCCCGCGCCGACAGCGTCGCCGCCCGGTAATTGCGGAAATGCGTCAGCGACAGCCGATGAATGCGGGACGGGGTCATGTCTGTCCTTCGTCACGCCTGGGCTTGTCCCGGCCATCCACGACTTAGACGCAGCAAAGACGTGGATGCCCGGGACAAGCCCGGGCATGACGTAATCTAGTAACAAGTCGAGCAGACAGAAAGCACATCACACCCGCATCGGCATCAGCACGTAGAGCGCGCCCTTGTTGTCCTTGTCCTGGACCAGCGTCGGCGAGCCGGGGTCGGCGAGCCTGAGCACGGCGACTTCGCCCTCGATCTGGGCGGCAATGTCGAGCAGATAGCGCGAGTTGAATCCGATATCGAGCGCGTCGGAGGCGTATTCGACCTCGAGCTCTTCGGTGGCGCTGCCGGAATCCGGGTTGGTGACCGAGAGCACCAGCTTGCCCGGCGACAGCGCGAGCTTCACCGCGCGGCCGCGTTCGCTGGAGATGGTCGAGACACGGTCGACGGCGGCCTCGAAATCCTTCTTGTCGACGACGAGTTCCTTGTCGTTGTTCTGCGGAATGACGCGGCCATAGTCAGGGAAGGTGCCGTCGATCAGCTTCGAGGTCAGCACCACATTGCCGAGCGAGAAGCGGATCTTGCCCTGCGACAGCTCGATCGCGATCTCGGCCTCGCCGTCCTCGATCAGCCGCTGCACCTCGCCGACCGTCTTGCGCGGCACGATCACCCCGGGCATGCCGGTCGCGCCTTTCGGCAGCACCAGATCGATCTGCGCCAGGCGATGGCCATCGGTGGCGACGCCGCGGAGCGTCGCTGCCTTGGCGCTGCCGGCGGCGTGCAGATAGATGCCGTTGAGATAGTAGCGGGTCTCCTCGGTCGAGATCGCAAACTGGGTGCGGTCGATCAGGCGCTTGAGGTCGGCGGCCGGCAGCGAGAACGAATGCGTCATGTCGCCGGCGGCAAGATCGGGGAAATCGCTCTCGGGCAGCGTCTGCAGCGTGAAACGCGAGCGGCCGGCGCGCACCGCCAGGATCGAACGGTCGCCGTCGGCCTCCAGCACGATCTGCGAGCCGTCGGGCAGCTTGCGGACGATGTCGTAGAACATGTGCGCGGGCACGGTGGTCGAGCCGGCGGTTCCGGTCTCGGCGGCCAGCGTCTCCGTCACCTCGAGGTCGAGGTCGGTCGCCTTCAGCGACAATTTGGTGCCCTCGGCGCGGATCAGCACATTGCCGAGGATCGGGATGGTGTTGCGGCGCTCGACCACGCGATGGACGTGGCCCAGCGATTTCAGGAGTTGCGCGCGCTCGACGGTGACCTTCATTGCAATACCCGCCAGATCCCTCAGATGGAAAAGCCGGGCGGCCGTTCATGGCAGCACCGCGGCGTTGAAACCCGAAAAGCCGGATCAATATCGGAGTTGATCAAACCCACGGGGGGACCGCAAGGTGGCGCGGATGGCGGTCGGGCGCAAGGGAAACGGAGACCGTTCCCCCACGTTTTGAGCCGGAAATAACGTTCGCCCTTCCCCTTGCGAACAGGGAAAGGGCGACGTGGCAGGCAGCCTTACTCCTGCAGCTGGCGCTTCAGCGATTCGACCTCTTCCGAGAGGGCTGTATCCTTGGTGACCAGTGCCTCAATCTTGCGCACGGCATGCAGCACGGTGGTGTGGTCGCGGCCACCGAAGCGCCGGCCGATTTCCGGCAGCGAGCGCAAGGTCAGCGTCTTGGCCAGATACATCGCAACCTGACGCGGGCGCACCACATTGGCGGTGCGGCGGGACGACAGCAAGTCGGAGCGGCTGACATTGTACTGCCGGGCGACCACGCGCTGGATGTCCTCGATCTTGATCCGCTTCGGTTCCTGCGGCCGGATCAGGTCGCGCACCTCGCGCTCGGCCATCTCCAGCGTCACCGGCTGGTTGTTGAGCTTGGAATGCGCCAGCAGCCGGTTGATCGCGCCTTCGAGATCGCGGCCATTATGGGTGATGGTGCGCGCCAGATAATCCAGCACCGGTTCCGGTACTTCGAAAGTTGCATGATGCGCGCGGGCTGCGGCGACACGCGATTTCAGAATGCCGAGCCGCAGTTCCTCGCCGAGCGACCCCATCTCGACCACCAGCCCGCCGGCGAGCCGCGAGCGCACGCGGTCGTCGAGGCTCTCCAGGTCCGACGGCGGACGATCGGCCGCGATCACGACCTGGCGGCCGGCATCGATCAGCGCGTTCAGCGTGTGGCAGAACTCAGCCTGCGTCGACTTGCCCTGCAGGAACTGCAAATCGTCGATGACCAGCACGTCGATGCCGCGCAGCGCCTCCTTGAACGCCAGTGCCGTCTGCGTCTTCAGCGCGGCGACGAAGCCGTACATGAACTTCTCGGCGGTGAGATACAGCACCTTGCGCTCGCTGCCGGAGTTACCGGCCCAGGTCACCGCCTGCAGCAGATGGGTTTTGCCGAGGCCGACGCCGGCATGGATGTAGAGCGGGTTGAACATCACGGGATCGCCGCGGCGTCCTTCCGCGACCTGCCGCGCGGCGGCGTGCGCCAGCGTGTTGGAGCGGCCGACGACGAAGCTCGCAAAGGTCAGGCGCGGATCGAGCGGCGAGCCGCCGAGCGCGTCATGGCTTGCGGACACCGGCGCGGTCGCGAACGAACGCAATTCCGGCGCAGGGCGGCCATCGGTGCGCTCGACGCGGCGTGCCTCGACGGGGGCCGCGGCTTCCTTGACCGGCGCCGCCGCACGGATCGCGGAGCGCACGGTGAGGTCGATGCGATGCACCTCGGGCATTTCGGCCTGCCAGCAGGTGAGCACGCGATCGGCGTAGTGCGCCTGGATCCAGCTCTTCAGGAACCGGGTCGGAACCGACAGGTGCACGCTCTCATCACGCACGCTTTCCAGGTCCATCCGCGCAAACCAGCTCGAATAGACGTCCTCGCCAACGGTCGTCCGCAACCGTCCCTTTACCCGCGACCAGCGATCTTGTTCCGTGTTCGTCATTGCCTTCGTGCTTCTTCCAGACTGAGAGATGGATATTGTTGCGAAACCGCCGTGCAGGTTTCCTGCCAAGGCGTGACCTCCAGCGGGCGCTGTCTGCTCCGGACATAGATCTCCCGCTCGGCGACAATGCGCCGTCGGCCAGATCAGTCGTTTGGAGAAGAAGCGTCCCGCGAGGTCAGCGCGTACTCGACGGTCTCTGCGGGTAGGAGACCACGTCCGAGGGGTTGATTACGGCACCATTTGAAATCTGCGTTCCAGCTGTCGTGGCGTCGACTGCAGTGATGCTACCGTAAATCATACGTCCTCCCCCTCCCACCGCGACGTGTCGCGGCAAGCTATCAGCTTGCTTGTGTCTTCAAATTCAGTTGCCGCTACCGAACACCGAAATGTCGGTCGCTGCGCCGCCGCGTGTCTTCCTCGTCAACCCGTCCACTCGCTTCGCATGCCGCACTGCCAGACTCTGACAATCACTCCTGGTCTCTCTTGTTCGAAGCACCCGAAGAGCTGGGCACACCGCCGGAGAAATTTAGACACAGGTCAACCGTCCTCATATCGCTATGAGTTGTCAATCTAGCTTCGCTTGGAAAGCGTCGCTAACGCGCATACCGCCGCCGATTTGCACGTCCGCCCATGGGTCTCAAACCGCGCTGATCTGGAGAGCCGAGGGCGTCGCGGACAAGCAATTAAATACACCAAGGGGATTTTCTTACAATCCGTGGATTCGACGGATGCGGAGAGTCTTCGCGACTGTTGCGTCGCTGCAAACGCGCAATCGCGAAAGCAAGATTTTGATTCAGCGCGCAGATTCACTCGCGTCACAAACGACGGTGCAATACCAAAAATATTTCATAAATTGTTTACGTTTGCTCTCGCGACGGTCGATATTCCAATCGCTGTCGAGTGCTATGTGCATAAGTAACTCGCGAAGCGTGATTTTTCACGATTACTTTTGCAGGGTAACTCCTCGCCGCTGGCGAAGCTCCGCGCTATTCCATTTGCGTTGCTTAGCGCGAGATCATCGACGCGCGCGTCGCGCGAAACGGCGTCCGGTAGAACTACGGACAAGCGAAGCATGACACGCAGTTCGTCGCGCAGCAACGACGCCAGTCTTGCGAGATAAAACTATTCCACCGCTAAAAAACAAAAAGCCCGGCTTGCGCCGGGCTTCGTGACGAGTGTTCTTTTCCGTCAGCTTACTTCGCGAGCTTCGCGATCGCTGCCGACAGTCGCGATACCTTCCGGCTCGCGTGGTTCTTGTGAACGATGTTGCGCTGCGCTGCCTTCATCAGTTCGGGTTCGGCGTGCGTCATCGCCTTCAACGCCGCAGCGCGGTCGCCGGTCTTGATCGCTTCCTCGACAGTACGGACCGCGCCACGCATCTGGGTGCGGCGCGACTTGTTAACGATGGTGCGGCGGGCAATCTTGCGGGTCGCCTTCTTGGCGGAAGTGGTATTGGCCATGGTCTCAACTGTCCTTCGGCGGTGATCGCTCGGTGGTCGGGCTCGCGCGCACCGGCCGGTTCAAGTCTCTACTCGTGTGTATTGTCCAAGGGTGTTCCGAGGCGGCCATGCCAGGGAGCAAATCCATGCTCCCACCTGCAGCACTGTCCAAAGAACAGCGGCGGCAGGATTGCGCCCGCCGCCATTGGCCGGTCTTATAGATGGCGCAGGGTGCAGCGTCAACGCTTTCCAGGCCCAAAAACGGCCCGAAATTGGGCCCGCGACGGCCAGATAAGGTGCTGAAGAGGTTGAATTTCCGGGAGGCGCCCGGTAAGGGCTGGCGGCGCGTGGGGCGCGACAGGGAATTTGGGTGACGCATGATCCGCGGTTTTTTCCGTCTGATCGGCCTTCTGCTGCTGGCCGGCGGATTCATCTTCATGGTCTATGACGGCGCCCGCTATGTCGCCGACCAGAGCCTGCGGTTCACCCGGTTCGGCCAGTTCTGGAATGACATCCACCAGTCCAGCCAGCAGGCGTTCCGCATTTGGGTGGAGGGCCACGCGCCGTGGCTCTGGAACAGTGTGATCAGGATCATCCTGGATCAGCCGGTGTTCGCCGTGCTCGGCATCGCCGGCATTTTGCTGATGCTCCTATTCCGGCCGCGGAAGCCGCTGATCGGCTACGCCCGCGACTGACCGGCGTTCTGGATTATTGTTTTGACGCGTTTTCTTTGCGCGAACCGATATCCACCGCGCATCAAGTGTGGGGCAGGCTTTCGCTCGAAAACGCTCCCGCAGCCGTCCGAAACGGGGCTGCCAATGTTCGCGTAAAGACATATATAGGTGGCAACCGGCCCGCAGGCTGTTGCCGCGTCGGCCGATGTTCCGCCTGGAGGGTGTCCATGTTGTTCATGCGCAAGACCACCGCGTTGCCGAGCGCCGCCGAGGCGCTGCCGGGCCGCGCGACGCCGCTTCCGACCGCGACCACGCATTTCGTCAATGGCAGCAAGTTGCAGCCGCCCTATCCGCAAGGCCTCGAGCAGGCGGTGTTCGGGCTCGGTTGCTTCTGGGGCGCGGAGCGCAAGTTCTGGGAACTCGGCGACGGCATCTATACGACTGCGGTCGGCTATGCCGGCGGCCACACGCCGAATCCGACCTATGAAGAGACCTGTTCGGGACGCACCGGCCACACCGAGGCGGTGCTGGTCGTGTTCGATCCGAAGAAGATCTCCTATGAGACGCTGCTGAAGACGTTCTGGGAGAACCACAACCCGACCCAGGGCATGCGCCAGGGCAACGACATCGGCACGCAGTATCGTTCCGCGATCTACACGTTCAACGATGCGCAGCGCAAAGCCGCAGATAGCTCGAAGGCCGCCTATCAGAAGGCGCTCGCCGCCAAGGGCCTTGGCGCCATCACCACCGAGATCGCGCCAGCCGGCGAGTTCTACTTCGCCGAGGACTACCACCAGCAATACCTCGCCAAGAATCCGGCGGGCTATTGCGGGCTCGGCGGCACCGGCGTGTCCTGCCCGATCGGCGTTGGCGTCACCGCCTAGGCTTTTCTCTCCCCGCGAGAGCGGGGCGGGGGGGGGGTCCCCTTCCCGAAAACCGTTTATTAACCATAACCGGTGCAAGACTAGGACTGTCTCGCTTTGAGGGATGGTCCGGTGCGGGTTGTGCACGCGTTACGATTGCCGATCACTGCCGTCATGATGGCGCTCGCATTGTCGGGCTGCATGAGCACGGCCGGTCCGGTTGCGGTCGCGCCGCAAGGTGATCTCGATTCCGTCGCTTATGGTCAGACCTACGCGCCGGGAACCTACGCACCAAGTCCGGTCGCGGATGCAGGCGGCGGCGGTGCGATCAGCGCGCTGCGCTCGGCCTTTGCCGGTTCCCCTCGCGGTTATTATGCTGGGCCCGCCGCCGCCCCGGTGGTCTATGCCGCGCCGGTCGAAGCGGCCCGTTACGACAATGCCTATCATCTCGACGCCGGCGACAAGCTGCGCGTCGTGGTCTATGGCCAGGAAGGCCTCACCAACACCTATGCGATCGATGCCGCAGGCTCGATCACCATGCCGCTGATCGGCTCGGTGCCGGCGCGCGGCCGCACGCCGGCCGGGCTCGCCGGCGAGATCGCGGCAAAGCTGCGCAACGGCTTCATCCGCGAGCCGTCGGTGGCGGTCGAGATCGAGTCCTATCGCCCGTTCTTCATCCTCGGCGAAGTCGCAGCCCCCGGCCAATATCCCTACGTGCCCAACATGACGGTCGAGAGCGCAGTCGCGATTGCCGGCGGCTTCTCGCCACGCGCCCGGCGCGACAGCGTCACGCTGACGCACACCGATGCCGGCGGCGCCGGCCGCTTCGTGGTGCCGCTGGGCACGCCAATGAGTCCTGGCGACACCGTGTTCGTCGGCGAGCGCTGGTTTTAGACCAGGCAGTATCTCCCCACGCGTCATTCCGGGATACGCCGCGAGGCGCAGGCCCAGAATCCATTTCGCCGCAGGGCGCGTGGATGGATGGATTCCGGGTTCGCGCGTCGCGCGCCCCGGAATGACGAAGCGGAAAGGCCCGAATCCGTCTTACTTCTTCAAATGCTTCCCAAAGAACGCCAGGCTGCGCGGCCAGGCGATGTCGGCGCTGGCCTTGTCGTAGCTGGCGCGCTCGTCGCAATGGAAGCCGTGCTGGGCATTGGGATAGATGAAGACCTCGACCTCGGGCCGCCTCGACTTGATGGTCTCGACATCGCTCAAGGGAATGCCAGAATCCTTCTCGCCGAAATGCAGCTGCGTCGGCACGGTCGGCTTGTCGTCGGCGAAGCGCACGACCGCGCCGCCGTAATAGCCGACCGCGGCCGAGAGCCCCGCCAGCTTGGTAGCGGCCGCATAGGCGATGCTGCCGCCGAGACAGAAGCCGATGATGCCGACCGGCCCGACCGATTTCACCGCCTCGATCGCCGCCTGGGTGTCGCGCAGCATCGCGGCCCAGTCCGGGCTGGCGACGAACTTTCGCGCATGGGCGATTTCATCCCCCGAATAGCCGCACTGGAAGTTCGGTGTGATGCGGTCGAAGATCGACGGTGCGACGGCGACATAGCCTTCCGTCGCCAGCCGATCACAGACCGAGCGGATGTGGTGATTGACGCCAAAAATCTCCTGGATCACGACAACAGCGCCGTTGGGCGCACTGGCAGGATCGGCGCGATAGGCGCCGAGTTCAAAACCGTCCGAAGCGGTGAGCTTGATATCTTGTCCCATGGGTCATCCCATTCTTGGTGGTGGTTGCATGAGGAATATTGGCGATAGCGTAACGTCTATCGCCACATCCAGTTCTCGCCCCAGTCGCCCTTCCAGCCGGCAAGCCAGCCCTTGCGGAACTGCAGATAGAGCCGGTCATGATGCGGGAACAGCCCGCTGCCGCCGAGGTCGCGGAAGGTCAGGAAGACCTCCTCGCCGGACCGTCCGCTGACATAGGTGAAGGGCGTGCCGAGCGCGTGCTGGGCATCATCGACGCCCATGCCGAACACCAGCGGCGTGTTGTTCGACAGTGTCCCGGTGAATGGGCGCGTGGCCGTGCCGCCGAACGGCGGCAGCCTCTCGGCGTGAGCGGCTGCCGTTGCGCCTGCGGCCAGCAACAAAGCAATGACACCAGTCTTCATGACGCAGTCTTTCCCGGCGCGTCGGCCGCAAGGTGATCGAGGAACGGCAGCACGGCATCGATGAAGGCCTGCGGCTGGTCGATATTGACGGCGTGGCCGGCGTTCGGGATCACCGCCTTCTGCGCGCCGGGAATCTTTGCAGCCATGTAGTCGGAGGCAGCCAGGAACGGGGTGTCGTCGGCGCCGACCACGACCAGCGACGGCACCCTGATGTCGGGCAGCGATTCAATCACCCGCGCGTCGCGCTGCGCGAGCATGCCGCGTGCAGCGAGTGCCAGACCACTGGCATTACGATGCCTGACCGAGGCGCGCTCCGCGCTCGACGTCCTCAGCACCTCCAGCCCTTCGCGGTCGAACCGGTCGCCGGTGTCGCGGGCACGCTTGTTCCAGATATCGCGGGCATCGTCCTTCTTGAATCCCGGGCCGGTGTCGATGATCAAGAGCGCGCGCACCCGCTCCGGATGGGCGCGATGGAAGGCCAGCGACATATAACCGCCAAGCGACAAGCCGCCGACGATCGCTGTCTCAGCGCCTTCAGCATCGAGCAGGGCTGCGATATCGCCGACCGTCAGGGCCTCGCTGTAGGCGGCGGGATCGTCGGGATAGTCTGATAGCCCATGGCCGCGCATGTCCCACAGCACCAGCCTGTGATGTTTCGACAATGCCTCAACCTGGCCCTGCCACATCGCCGAGGTCGATGAATAGCCGTGGGTGAGAATCAGCGGCGGGCCGCTGCCGTAGACCTCGTAGTGGATATTGACGCCGCCACGGTCGAGCTTGGCCATTCAAAGGCTCCTTGTTGTGTCGATGTTCTGTTCGGCAGCACTACCGACCTTGGTAGGAGCCATCGATAGGGCATCAATACTGGTATTTCAAAAGCTTCATGCAATTGCCGCAGCGCACAACAGGCATATCAGAAAATTTATTATCTTTGAACGGTTCCAAATTGAATTGCCTCCAAGCGGTAACCGGATCATTGTCTTGGCAACTGTCGCTTACCCGGTGGGCGCCAGCCATGACCCAACAGTGAGCAGCCGCCGTAAGTGGCTTCATACACCGGAAGGGGAGAGAGATGCCTAATCTCAATATCAACGGACGGAATATGTCCGTCGAGGCGGCCAACGACACGCCGCTGCTTTGGGTCATCCGCGAGCAATTGCAGATGACCGGCACCAAGTTCGGTTGCGGCGCGGGTCTCTGTGGCGCTTGCACGGTCCACCTCAACGGCGAAGCGGTGCGGTCCTGCCAGACCTCGGTTTCCGACGCCGTCGGCAAGAAGATCACCACCATCGAAGGCCTCTCCGCCAAGGGCGATCATCCCTTGCAGAAGGCGTGGATCGCCGAGCAGGTCCCGCAATGCGGCTACTGCCAGTCCGGCCAGATCATGCAGGCGGCTTCGCTGCTGTCGAAGAATTCCAACCCGACCAAGGAGGAAGTGGTCGCGCACATGGACGGCAATCTCTGCCGTTGCATGACTTATTCGCGAATTCAAAAGGCGATCATGCGCGCCGCCGCCGATATGCGCACGGCATCAGCCACCGGCAGCGAGCGGAGACCCACATGAATACGCACGTGAAAACCCCACAAGGCACACAAGCTGATCTCAGCCGCCGTTCCTTCCTGGTCGGCACCGCTGCAACCGGTCTCGTGCTCGGCTACGCGGCCGTTCCCGGCATCGATCAGGCACTTGCCGCGGCGCCGACGAACTTCGAGCCGAGCGTCTGGTACGCGATCGCCCCCGATGGTCTCGTCACCGTGACCTGCGGCAAGGCGGACATGGGCCAGCATATCGCTTCGACCATGGCGCAGATCGTGGCCGAAGAGCTCGGCGTGTCCTGGAAGGACATGCGCGTTCAGCTCGCCTCCAACGATCCGAAGTTCAACGACCCTGTCCTCGGTGCGCAGATCACCGGCGGCAGCTGGTCGACGATGATGAACTTCGATGCGATGGGCCGCGCTGGCGCGGCCGGCCGCATGGCACTGACCGAAGCGGCAGCCGCCGCGATGGGCGTGCCTGCCGCCGAGCTGGTGGTCCGCGATTCCACCATCAGCCATCCGAAGTCGAAGAAGTCGATGTCGTTCGCCGACGTGGTGAAGAGCGGCAAGGCGACCAAGACCTTCACACCGGATGACCTCAAGGCGATCAAGCTCAAGACGCCAGATCAATACACCATGATCGGCGTCTCGGTGCCGCAGCTCGACATCCCCTCCAAGACCAACGGCACCGCGAAATACGGCATCGACGTCATGCTGCCCGGCATGCTGTACGGCGCCTTGGTGACCCCGCCGGTGCGCTACGGCGCCACGGTGAAATCGGTCGACGACAGCGCGGCCAAGAAGGTGCCGGGCTTCGTCAAGGCCGTGACGCTGGACGACAAGACCGCAACCACGACGGGTTGGGTGGTCGCGGTCGCGAACACCTACTCAAATGCCCGCAAGGCAGCGGATGCGCTGAAGATCGCCTATGACGGCGGTCCGAACGCGAAGCTGTCGAGCGAGTCGCTGCAGACCGAAGCCAGGCGGCTTCAAGCCCTCAGCGATTCCGGCGAGTACTTCGTCAAGGACGGCGATCCGAACGCGGCGTTCGGCACGGCGGCCAAGGTGTTGGAGGCGGAGTACACCACCAGCATCAACATCCACGCGCCGATGGAGCCGATGAACGCCACCGCGGAGTTCAAGGGCGACATCCTGCACATCTATTCCGGCAACCAGTTCGCGACGCGCTCTGGCGCGATCGCAGCCGGCGCCGCCGGGCTCGATCCGAAATATGTCGTGATGCACCAGATGTGGCTGGGCGGCGGTTTCGGCCGGCGTCTCGACGCCGACATGATGGTGCCGGCGGTGCAGGCGGCGAAAGCCACAGGCAAGCCGGTCAAGGTGATCTACACGCGCGAAAATGACATGACGATGGATTTCTCGCGTCCGCTCACCTTGCAGAAAGTGAAGGCCGGCCTGGACGGCGACGGCAAGCTCGTCGCGCTCAGTCACGACGTGGTTTCGGCCTGGCCGACCCAGCGCTGGGGAATCCCCGATTTCCTGTCGCCCTCGGTCGACAAGAAGGGACCGCTCGACGCCTTCACGGTCAATGGTGCGGACTTCTTCTACACCGTGCCCAACCACTATGTGCGGGCGATCAAGAACGAGATGGCGCACAATGCCACCCCGTCGGGTCAGCTTCGTTCGGTGGCCCCGGGTTGGACCTTCTGGGCGATCGAAAGCATGGTCGACGAGATCGCGCATGCGACTGGCAAGGATCCGGCCTTGTTCCGCGTCGAACTGCTCGATGGTAAGGGCAAGAACGACGGCGGCGCGCAGCGGCTGCGTAACACGCTTCTCGCCGCGATGGGTCTCGCCGGCTACGGCACCAAGAAGCTGCCGAAGGGTGAAGCCATGGGCGTCGCCTGCGTATCGTCGCAGGAGCGTGCCACCGCCAGCTGGACCGCCTGCGTTGCCCATGTCGCTGTCGCGCCATCGGGCGAGGTGACGGTGAAGAAGCTGACGGTCGCGACCGATGTCGGCACCCAGGTGCATCCCGACAACATCCGTGCCCAGGTCGAGGGCGCGGCGCTGTGGGGCATGTCGCTGGCGCTGTTCGAGAAGGCGACGTTGAAAGACGGCGGCATTGAGCAGACCAACTTCGACACCTACACGCCGTTGCGGATGAGCCAGATGCCGGAAGTCACGGTCAACATCATCGCCAATGGCGAGAAGGCGACCGGCGTCGGCGAGCCCGCGGTGACGGTGGTGGCGCCGGCGATCGGCAACGCCGTCTTCAACGCGGTCGGCGCTCGCGTCCGCGCGCTGCCGATCACGGCGGATGCGGTGAAGGCGGCGATGAAGGCATAACCGCCTTTCGCCTCATCAAAAATAGTGTTCCGCCGGAGATTTTCTCCGGCGGATTTTTTCGACCATGCCTGATTTTGCTGCAGGATTCCACGGTTCCTCAAATTGTATCCATTCCGCTCAACCGCCGTTCAGCATCCCCATTAAGCCCGAGGGAACGCATCGTCCGGTAGCGTCCGGCTGTCGGGCGTTACCGCGACGGGGATTTCATGACAGCCTTAGCCAACAACAAGACTTCGAAGCGCCGCTTGTTGCTGGCGTCGGACCGAAGCGATCAGAGCAACGAGCTCGCCAGCATCCTGCGGTCGGTGGGCGAGGTCGATACCATCCTGACGTCGGAAATTCCCGAGCAGCCCGCCCGCGATCTCTCGGGCATCGTGGTCGACATCAATCTGCGCTCCCCCGAAAGCGTGCAACTGGTCCGCTCCAAGCTGCAGGCCGAGGCCTATCGCGAGATGCCGCGGCTGTTCGTGCTGGCGGACGCGCTGCACCACGCCTCGATGCAGGCCTGGGCGCTCGGCGCCACCGACACCATCTCGCGGCCGTTCGACGCGCGCGGCATCCTGCAGCGCATCCGCGCCGCATTCCCCGACGACAGCGGCTATGACGAGACCGACCGCGGCAAGGCGCTCAACCGCGGCGTCGAGGCTGCACACGCGGTGATGGTCAAGATGTTCGAGCGGATACCGGCCGGCGAACCGCTGACCTTCGATGATATCATCGCGGCCGAAAACAAGATCCTCAAGGCGATCAAGCACAATTCTCTGCGCGAATGGCTGACCGCCGTCGGCTGTCATCACGTCGAAACCTATCGCCATTGCCTGTTCGTGACCGGCTTTGCGGTGGCGTTTTCGCAACATCTTGGCATGCGCGATGACGACCAGCGCCGGCTCGCCCGCGCCGCACTGCTACACGACGTCGGCAAGGCCTTCGTTCCGGTCGCGTTGCTCGACAAGCCCGGCGAGCTGACGGTCGAGGAAATGGACGAGATGCGCGAGCATCCCCGCCGCGGCTACGAGGCGCTGTCGGCGCAGGGTGGCTTTCCGCCTGAAATGCTCGACGTGATCCTGCATCACCACGAATTCCTCGACGGCACCGGCTATCCCAACGGTCTCAGCGGCGACGAGATCAGCGACATCGTCCGCGTCACCACCATCGTCGACGTCTATGCCGCGCTGGTGGAGAAGCGCGCCTACCGGCTGCAGTTCACCCACGCCAAGGCGTTCACGATGATGGAAGAAATGAGCGGCAAGCTCGACCAGCAATTGCTGCAGGCCTTCCGCCCGGTGGCGTTCGGGCATTACTGATTTTCTCTGTCGTTCCGGGTTCGATGCTTCGCATCGCCCCTGAATGACGGTCGATCGGCCCTAGCCATTCAACGCAAGTCCCCGTCCTTGCCTCCGCCTAGATTGCGGCGATCATCGGCGTGACCGATGACTGCCAGGCGGCGAGGACGACGCATGAATACGACAGCGACCGGGGATCTCGACATCCCCGCCGACATCGCGGCCACCCTCGTCGATCCCGCGGCTTACGCCGACCATCGCATCCACGACAGCTATCGCTGGCTCCGCGCCAACAACCCGCTCGGCATCGCGCGCCCCGAGCGGTTCGATCCGTTCTGGGTGGTGACCAAGCACGCCCATATCCTGGCCATCAGCCGACAGAACGAGCTGTTCCACAATGCCGACCGCCCCACCACGCTGACCACGCAGGCGCTCGAGGAGCGGGTCCGCAAGATCACCGGCGGGCCCAATCTGGTGCGCTCGCTGGTGCAGATGGACGCGCCCGATCACCCGAAATATCGCGCGCTGACGCAGGGCTGGTTCATGCCGGCCAATCTCGGCAAGTTCGAAAGCCGCGTCCGCGAGATCGCGCGCGCCACGGTGCAGCGCATGTTCGACAAGGGCGGAGCCTGCGATTTTGTTGAGGACGTCGCGCTCGGCTATCCCCTGCATGTCATTATGGAGATCCTCGGCGTTCCCGAAGCGGACGAGCCGCGGATGCTCAAGCTGACCCAGGAGCTGTTCGGCCCGCAGGATCCCGACACGGCGCGCAGCCGCGAGGCGCTGGGCGCCGAGCAGTTTTCCGCGATGATGCAGGCGGTGGTCGCTGACTTCTCGGCCTATTTCCGCGCCATCACCGAGGATCGCCGCCGCAATCCGCGTGAGGATCTCGCCACCGTCATCGCCAACGCGAAGATCGGCGGCGACTACATGCCTGAGCATGATGTCACCAGCTATTACATGATCGTCGCGACAGCGGGCCACGACACCACGTCGTCCTCGACAGCCGGCGCGATCTGGGCGTTGGCCGAAGACCCGGATCAGTTTGCCAGGGTCAAAGCCAATCCGGAATTGATCGCGGGCCTGGTCGACGAGGCGATTCGCTGGATGACGCCGGTCAAGCATTTCATGCGGTCGGCCACCGCGGATACGGAATTGGGCGACCGCAGGATCGCGAAAGGCGACTGGCTGATGCTGTGCTACGCCTCAGGCAATCGCGACGAAGACGTGTTCGAGGATCCCGATCGCTTTCGCGGCGACCGCAGGCCCAACCGCCACGTCGCGTTCGGCTATGGCGCGCATCTTTGCCTCGGCCAGTATCTGGCCAAGCTCGAAATGCGTATCCTGTTCGAGGAGCTGCTGCCGCGGCTGAAGTCGCTGTCGCTCGACGGCGAGGTGAAGATGACTCAGGCCACTTTTGTCAATGGCCCGAAGAGGCTTCCGATCCGGTTCGAGGTGAATTAGTTTCCGCGTCGTTGCGAGCCTTGTAGGGTGGGCAAAGGAGCGCAGCGACGTGCCCACCATCGAGAGCACTGCCGTGAATGGTGGGCACGCTTCGCTTTTGCCCACCCTACGCGTGTACGGTCACTCCAGCATTTTCCGCAACTCCGCCTTCGCCACCTTCTCCAGGGTCGAGCGCGGCATCTCGTCGACGAAGCGGATTTCCCTGGGCAATTTGAAGTCGGCGAGGCCAGCGCGGCAGGCGGTCATGACGTTGTCGTGCAGGTCGGCCGGCAATGCGGCAACGTCGGCCTGCGGGATGATAAAGACGACCGGCACTTCGTCCAGCATCGGGTGCTTCTTTGCGACCACCGCGGCCTCGCGCACTCCCGGTACTACCGCGATCACCTGCTCGATCTCGGAGGCCGCGACGTTCTCGCCGCCGACCTTCAGCATGTCCTTGGCGCGGTCGCCGAACTTGAGGTAGCCCCGATCGAGCAGGGTGATGCGATCGCCGGTGATGAAATAGCCGTGCTCGTCGAAGCTTTCGCTTGTGGCTTTCTCGTTGTGCAGATATTCGGCAAACAGCGACAGGCCCGGAACGCCCTTGATCAGCAGGTTGCCGGTCTCGCCGACGCCGGTCGGTGTGCCGTCGTCGTTGGTGATGCGGATCTCGTATTCTGGCGCGGCCCGGCCGATCGACATCGGCGTGTTGGGCTGGTCGACCTCGCCGATGATGCCATGGGTGATGGTTTCGGTCATGCCCCACCAGCCGATGATCTTGACGCCGAACACCGCGAACGGCGGCGGGTCGTTCACTGCGGTGCCCCAGAGCCGGAATTTGTGATCCCTGGGGACCTCGTGCTCGAGCAGCGCCTTCATGCAGAACGGGATGGTCGAGGTCCAGGTGCAGCCATGCTCCAGCGCCACCGGCCAGAAGCGGCTCGCCGAGAAGCGCGGCTGGATCACGCAGGATCCCCCAACCCACAGCGATGCCAGCATCGAATAGGCCAGGGCATTGGTGTGAAACAGCGGCAAGTAAGTCTGATGCACGTCTGATGCGTGCAGGTCCTGGTGCGCGGCGTTGATCTTGGCGCCCCACAATGCGTTGGCATGCGTCCACAGCACGGCCTTCGGCCGCGACGTCGTGCCGGAGGTATATTGCACACTGCACGGTGCGAGCGGATCGGTCGCGCGGCGCGGCGGGTCGGCGCTATCGGCAAACAGCGATTCAAAGCTGTTGCCGCGCGATGGCGCCTGCACGGGCGCTTGCCCTGCGTCATGCGAGGTCACGGCGATCCAACGCAGCCCCTTGCAATTGGCCGATATCAGTTCGGCATAGGCCGGCTGGGTGATGGCTGCGACTGCGCCGCAATGGCCGGCAAAATACTCGATCTCGGCTGCCGCCGAGCGGGTGTTGGTGGTGACCGCTATGGCGCCGAGCTCGACGCAGGCAAACCACGACAGCACAGCCTCGATGCAATTGTCGAGATGGATCAGGACGTAGTCGCCCTGCCTGATGCCACGCTTGGCAAGTCCGGCCGCCAGCGCGCCGACCCGCTCATGGAATTCGCCGTAGGACCAGCGCCGCGCCGGCGCATCGAACGGCGCCCAGATCAGGAATGGATGATCGCGGCGCACCTCGGCGCGCATCCGGAGCAGCCACGGCACGTCGAGCCCGGCGAACGGTCCCACGATGCCCCGCGCGGCCTTCGAATTGGTCATGTGTCCTCCCCGCGCAGCTTCAGCGGCTGCTTGCTTGTTGTCGGGAGCCTTTGTGCCATCGGATCGCGCGGCGGGCAAATGCCACGCGTCAGCAATCAGTCCGCATACGACGAAATCTCGATCAGACTCCCGTCCGGATCGCGGCAATAGATTGAGCGCAGCGTGCCGCGGGCGCCCTGCTTGGCCACCGGGCCTTCCTCGATCGCGACGCCATTGGCCTTCAGATGTGCAACGACCTGATCTGGCGTGCTCGAGGTCAGGAAGCAGAGATCGTCGCTGCCGGCCATCTCGTGATCGGCGGTGAACCACTCGACCTTGTCGGCATCGCGCGGCCGCACATTGATCTTCTGGTTGCCGAACACCAGCGAGGTGCGCGGCGTCTTGCCTGCGCCAGGATCGAACACCTTCACCTCCATGCCGAGGATCGTGCTGTACCAGGCAACCGAACGCGCGACGTCGGCGACATTGATCACGAGATGGTCGAGCGAATTCACCTTGACAGCCATGATCACTTCTTTCGGTTGAGAGCGTTTTCTAGCGAAAGCTTAGCCTTTCGTCGCGGTCGGCTGCTTATGTGTCGCACTGGCCGCAACAGGCTTTGTTTGTTAAAATGCCGGCGCGCGCAATTCAACAGCAACGGGCAGGGGGCAAACCTGCCGCATCGGGAGCAAACTTCATGATCTCACGCCGCACTGCGCTGGGCCTGATCGGATCGGGGATTTCGACACTCGCGATCGGCCGGGCGTCCGCAGCCGATTATCCGGCGCGGCCGGTGCGCTGGATCGTCGGCTATCCGCCGGGCGGCGCCACCGACATCATTGCGCGCCTGATCGGGCAGCGGCTGTCGGAGAAGCTCGGGCAGCAATTCGTGGTCGAGAACAAGCCGGGCGCCGGCAACAACATTGGCACCGAAGCGGCAATCAACGCCGAGCCGGACGGCTATACGGTGTTGCTGGTCAATCCGGCCAATTACATCAACGCTTCGCTCTACACGAATTTGAAGTTCAATTTCGTGCGCGACGTCGCGCCGATCGCCTCCTTCAACCGCGTGCCGAACGTGATGACGGTCGCCAAGGACGTGCCGGCCAAGACCGTCGCCGAGTTCATCGACTATGTGAAGGCCAATCCCGGCAAGGTGAACATGGCGTCTTCCGGTAACGGTACTTCGGTGCATCTCTCCGGCGAGATGTTCATGTCGATGACCGGCTGCAAGATGCAGCACGTGCCGTATCGCGGCGCGGCACCTGCGATCACCGACATGCTCGGCGGCCAGGTGCAGGTGATCTTCGACAACATGCCCTCGATCATCCAGCACATCCGCGCCGGCTCGCTGCGCGCGCTCGGCGTGACGACGTCGGAACGCTCGTCGCAACTGCCTGACGTGCCGGCGATCGCCGAAACCGTGAAGGGCTATGAGGCGAGCGCGCTGTTCGGCATGGGGGCGCCGAAGAATACGCCGAAGGAACTGATCGCGAGGCTCAACACCGAGATCAACGCCGTCCTCGCCGAGCCCAATATGCGGAAGCGCCTGGTCGAGCTTGGCGGCGACTCCTTGATCCAGACGCCGGAAGCCTTCGGCAACGACATCAAGGCCGAGACCGACAAGTGGAGGAAAGTGGTCGAATTCGCCGGGCTCAAGGTCGAATAGGCTACGGTGCCGCACGTGATCGTGATGCCGCGAGATGATGCGGCATTGCTCGAATCCGCCAACAGCGGAATAAAACGTCACACCGGAAACTTTACCTCGCGTGCCGCGCTATCTGTTGCGGCGCCATGAGAGCGGGAGATTCGATCATGCGTCTATCGCGACTGGCCGTGCTCGCATTGGGGGCGATGATGCTCACCGGCGTCGCCAACATCGCTCCCGCTTGGGCCGATCCCAATGATTATCCGTGGTGCGCGCAAGGCCCGAGCTGGGGTTATCCCGGTGAATGCATGTATCAAACCTTTGAACAATGCGAGGCAAGTGTGTCAGGCCAGTACCTCGCCTGCGGGGAAAACCCTCGCTTCCTGTTTCGCGAGCAGTCTCAGTTTCAGTCCCTGCCGCAACCGCATCGGCGACGACACCGACACGTCCATCGGCACTAAGTGCGTGAATCTCTGATTCCGTGGCATTGACGCGATCGTGAAGCCGCGGCCTTGACGCCACACGGCTTGCGGCTATACTAAACCTTATGGTTAAGTATCTGGACGAGACGCTGGACCGCACCTTCGCAGCGCTTTGCGACCCGACCCGCCGGACCCTTCTGGCCCGGCTCGGTGAGCAGGAGAGCCTGTCGGTGAGCGAGCTCGCCCAGCCGTTTGCGATGTCGTTGCCCGCGATCATGAAGCATCTCGACGTGCTCTCGGATGCCGGCCTGGTCGCACGCGAAAAGACTGGCCGCACGGTGGCGTGCCGGCTCACCGCCCGGCCGATGGAGCAGGCGATGAACTGGCTCAATCACTATGCGCAATTCTGGTCCGACAATCTCGACCGCCTTGCCGCCTTTGTGGAGGACGACCCATGGCCAACAGATCCGCCAACAAATCTGCCGTCGCAGCCGGCGCCGGCCTCGCCGCGCGCCCAAATCCCACGCGCCCAAGTCTCACCCTCACGCGGCGTCTCCGCGCGCGGCCCGAAAAAGTCTACGCCGCGTGGACCGATCCGGAAAACCTAGTGCAGTGGTTCGGGCCCGGGCAGATCAAGCCCGGCTCGGCGCATGCGGAGCTCGATGTCCGCGTCGGCGGATGTTACCGCATCAGCTTCACGGGCTCGAACGGCGAACATCACGAGGTTGGTGGCGTCTATCGCGAGGTGGTGCCGAACGAGCGTCTGGTGTTCAGCTGGGCCTGGCATTCGACGCCGGAACGTGAGTCGCTGGTAACGGTGTCGATCAAGCCTGATGCCGGCGGCACGCTGCTCACCTTCCATCACGCCCAGTTCGTCGATGAGACCGCCCGCGACAACCACGAGCGCGGCTGGACCGAGTTCCTCGGCAATCTTGAAAGCTTCGTCGAAGCCTGAATACGGAAGGGGCATACCATGCAACCGCACAAGATCGTCTCGCGCGAGGAGTGGGTCGCGGCCCGCACAGACCTGATGGTCCGTGAGAAGGAGTTCACTCAGGCCCGTGAAGCGCTGAGCCGCGAACGACGCGAGCTTCCCTGGGTCAAGGTCGACAAGGACTATGTCTTTGACGGGCCCAAAGGCGAGATCACCCTTGGCGAGCTGTTCAAGGGCCGGCCGCAGCTCGTCGTGCAGCACATCATGTTCGCGCCGGAATGGGACGCGGCTTGCAAGCACTGTTCGTTCTGGGCCGACGGTCTCGATCGCACGGTGGCGCATCTTGCCGCGCGCGATACCACGATGGCCGCGATCTCGCGCGCGCCGCTGGCGAAGCTCGAGGCGTTCAAGAGGCGGATGGACTGGACCTTCGACTGGGTCTCATCGGGGAATAACGAGTTCAACTTCGATTACGCCGTCTCGTTTAGCCGTGAGCAAATGGACAAGGGCGAGGCGCGCTACAACTTCGGAACCACGCCGCCGTATGGCGACGAGTTGCCCGGCATCAGCGTGTTCTATCGCGACGAGACCGGTGACGTCTTCCACACCTACTCCACCTTTGCACGCGGCCTCGACATGATGAACGCCGCCTACCAATATCTCGACCTGACGCCGCTCGGGCGCCACGAAGAGGGGCTGCCCTATCCGATGGATTGGGTAAGACTGCGGGACCAGTACCAACCGGCACCAGTTCAGGCATCCTGTTGTCATAGCTGACGCGTCGCGCGCCAGCCACCGTCATTGCGAGGAGCGCTAGCGACGAAGCAATCCATGTCTCTGCGCGTGGATAGATGGATTGCTTCGCTTGCGCTCGCAATGACGGAAGCAAGCACAATATCGGAATGCATCAGGTGGGAAGCCCCATCCGTGTGGTAACTTTCTCTTAAACATCTTGATACGGACGCACCGCGATGCGACTTGCTTTCACTTGGCGATCCCGTATACTTTGCAATACAAAGTTCGAGCGGAAAAATGCGCGACCTCGACAAGGCGTTGGCTGATATCCTCGCGATCCGCAGCCAGATTGCGGCGGGAACCGCGTTCCGCGGCTATGGTCCGGCCACCGTCGCCGCCACCAGCGGCATCGCGCTCGTCGCCGTACTGGCGCAGCACCTCTGGCTCGACGATCCCACCTCGCATCCGATCGCCTTCCTCGCCGGCTGGGCCGCGGCAGCTCTGCTGTCTGCCGTGCTGATCTGGATCGAGATGCAGGCGCGCTCACGGCGGCATCATTCCGGCCTGGCGGACGCGATGGTGCAGCAGGCGATCGAGCAGTTCCTGCCGGCCGCGGTTGCCGGCGTGCTGCTTGCGATCCTGCAATGGAAATTCGCGCCCGAGACATTGTGGATGTTGCCGGGCCTGTGGCAGGTGCTGGTCAGCCTCGGCGTGTTCGCGTCGGTCCGTCTGCTGCCGCGCTCGATCGCGTTCGGCGGCGCCTGGTATTTCCTCTCGGGCTTCACGGTGCTCTTGATCGCAAGCCAGACTCACGCGCTGTCGCCCTGGACCATGGGGCTGCCGTTCGCGATCGGCCAGCTCCTGCTCGCCGCGCTGCTTTATTTCGCTTCCGGAGACAATGATGCCGAAGACTGACGCGACCAGTGCGCCATTCGCCTATGACGGCCTCGACCGCGTCATCCACGAGAAGGCGCGGCTCGGACTGCTGACCTCGCTGATGGCCCATCCGAAGGGCCTGGCCTTCGCCGATCTCAAGCAGCTTTGCGGCCTGACCGACGGCAATCTCAGCCGGCACCTGCAGGTGCTGCAGGAGGCCGGCCTGGTTGACGTCATCAAGGGCTATGAGGGCAATCGCCCGCATACCACTTGCCGTCTGACGAAATCAGGCCGCCGCCGCTTCCTCGACTATCTCGCCGTGCTCGAGCAGTTGGTGCGCGATGCCGCGAAGGCCGCCGGCAAGGACGCCGGCACGGCCACGCGGCTCGGCATCCTGCCAGCCTGATTCCCATGCATTTTTTTGACCGGAGACTTTGTGATGCAAAGTGAGCTCTCGCCCGACCAGGACTCTGCCGCGCTGCTGCATGTCGGCATCATCATGGACGGCAATGGCCGGTGGGCGACGCGGCGCGGCCTGTCGCGACTGCGCGGGCACGAGGCCGGGGTGGAGGCGATCCGCCGCGTGGTCGAGGCGGCGCCAGACCAAGGCGTCGGCACGCTGACACTTTACGCGTTCTCCAGCGACAATTGGCGGCGTCCAAGGGCCGAGGTATCCGCCTTGATGACGCTGTTGCGGTTCTATCTCGCCAACGAGATCGACGCGCTGGTGCGCAACGGCGTCCGTCTCACCGTGATCGGCCGCCGCGACCGCCTGCCTGACGGCATCGCCAACGCCATCGCGCGCGCCGAAGCCGCGACCGTCGACGGCACCACGCTCCATCTGCGTATCGCGATCGACTATTCGGCGCGCGACGCGATCCTGAACGCGGCGGTGCGGGCGGCAAGTACAGGCCCGCTCAGCCGCGAGGCTTTTGCCGATCTCATCACCGGCGAAACCGGTCTGCGCGACGTCGATCTCATCATCCGCACTTCGGGCGAGAAGCGGCTGTCGGACTTCCTGCTCTGGGAGGGCGCCTATGCCGAGCTACATTTCACCGAGCGGATGTGGCCCGAATTCGATACCGACGATCTCGCCGATGCACTGGCCTCCTTCCATCGCCGCGAGCGCCGCTTCGGCGGGCTGACGTCGATCGCACCGGAGGCCGTTCCGAATCTCTAGAGCGATGATCGCCACGCCTGCGTAAGCACATACCGTTGCCTGAACTCTGGATAACTGCGGTCCGCGACTGGACGGTGGAGTCATCAGCGCGATAGCTTCCGCACTGGCTGCGCAGAACAAAAAGAACCGTGGCGGTCGAGGCGTGAGTGAGCATACAGGTTGCGATTCTGAAAGTATTGGCCAGTCACGGCAGCGGCCGCGCCACGCTCGAGTCCCTCAAACACGATCTCGCAATTCTCGCATCGAGCGGCGCGGACTGGCAGGCGCGGATCAAGCGCCTGGCGTCGCGGGTTCCCGATATCGACATCTTTGGCAATGGCTACGTGTTGCGTGATGCCGAAGGCTGGGAGATCACACTGGCCGGCCGCGCGTTCCTGCATGCGCTGGAAGCCGTGACACAGGATAATTTGCCGCCCGAGCCGCCACCAGAGACGTCGACCCACGTGCAAGGTGCACTGATCGTGGTTGGTCACCGCTTCAAGAATCGCACGAGGCCGCAAATTGTGCGCAGGGAACCCGGCCGTCGCCGGCCGTTCTCCGAGCACCGCTGAACCTCGCAGCGTCAGGCGCGACCTACATCTGGGGTATTGCTTCGGAGGTCGCAAATGACTGCTTTGACTCAATCGATTGCACGCGCGTTTCCTGCCAATTCGCTTCAAATCAATATTGTCCGGCAACTCCTGTTGCTCGCTCTTGCCGCCCTATTCGTTGCGCTGCTCAGGGCCAGCTATGGCATCGATCTCAGCTGGGCCTTCTTTTGAGCCTTATGGGTTTTTCGGCTGCGAGTCATCTTAGGTTAACCGGACCGGGGTAGCTAAGCGCACGCTTCATTGATTTTGAAATCGGGTCGATCTCTCATGGACAAGCCGATGCGCTGCCAGTGCGGCAGAACGCGAGCCATTGTGCTCGACAAGCATTTTCGCACCGCGCTGGTATGCCCGAAATGCGATGAGATTGAACGCTCCGAGCCGGCCAAGGCAGCGGAAGCGGCGCTGACCGCGCGATAGCACAGTCGTTTTTACCCGCAAAAGCCGGTAGGCTTCGCTTTCCGAAACGGTCGAAAGCGAAGCTATCCGATGCCGCACCTCCCCGATACCGCCCAAGCCACCGTGACACTCGCCGATGTACGCCAGGCCGCGGTTATCATCCGCGATTCGGTCATGGTCACGGCGTGCAATGAAAGCCGCACGATGGGCGAGATCTGCGGCTGCCGTCTGTTCCTGAAGTTCGAGAACCTGCAGTTCACCGCGACCTTCAAGGAGCGTGGCGCGCTGAACCGCCTGCAGGCGCTGTCGCCGGAGGAGCGCAAGCGCGGCGTGATCGCGATGTCGGCCGGTAATCACGCTCAGGGCGTGGCCTATCACGCGAAACGCCTCGGCATTCCCGCCACCATCGTGATGCCGGTCGGTTCGCCGATGGTGAAGATCGAGAACACACGGCGTCACGGCGCCGAGGTCATCATCACCGGACGGACGCTGGAGGAGGCCGCCACATTCGTTAGGTCGCATGCCGCGGCGCATGGCTTCACTCTGGTCCATCCCTATGACGATCCCCTGATCATTGCCGGCCAGGGCACGATCGGGCTCGAAATGCTCGAGGCGGTGCCCGAGCTCGATGTGCTGGTTGTGCCGATTGGTGGCGGCGGATTGATCTCGGGTATCGCGACCGCCGCGAAGGCATTGAAACCGTCGATACGCATCGTCGGCGTGCAGGCGCAACTCTATCCGTCGATGTACAACGCGATCCGTGGCGAGCAATTGCCGATGCGCGGCGACACGCTCGCCGAGGGCATCGCGGTCAAGGCGCCCGGAAAGATCACCAGGGCAATCGTCCGCGACCTGGTCGACGACATCATGCTGGTCAGCGAGGACCAGATCGAGCGCGCGGTCGCAACCTTGATCTCGATCGAGAAGACCGTGGTCGAGGGCGCCGGCGCTGCCGGGCTTGCCGCCGTGCTCGCAGCACCGGAACGCTTTGCCGGCCGCTCAGTCGGCCTGGTGCTGACCGGCGGCAATATCGACACGCGATTGATCGCTTCGGTGCTGACCCGCGAGCTCGCGCGCGAGGGCCGGCTGACCCAGCTTGCGCTCGACATCGTCGACCGGCCCGGACAGCTCGCGGCGGTGTCGGTCCTGCTCGCCGAGGTTGGCGCCAACATCATCGAGGTCTCGCATCAGCGCACCTTCTCGGACCTGCCGGCGAAGGCGACGCTGCTGGAGCTCGTGATCGAGACCCGCGACCGCGCGCATCTGGAAGACGTGCTGACGAAACTCGGTGCAGCGGGATTTACCGTGCGGGGCGGTTAGTCGCCCGCCACCAACTCCGCAAGCTTGGCGATCGTGTTGATGTTGCGCGCGGTGCCGTTGATGGCCGCGGGGATCTTCAGCTTTGAGCGGCCGATGCCGCTACCATAGGCGACATAGATCTCGCGCTTGCCGAGCCGGACCTGCTCGTCCTGCTGGCCCTTGATGTCCTTCAAAGCGTCCTTGGCCGGCGGCTCGTCGAGAAAGATCGCGACCGTCCAGTTCGGCGGCTGCTTCGGAAACGGATTGGCCTTCAGTACCGCGGCGATCTCGTCCGCGCTCCGGACCACTACGCCGACCGGCTTGCCGGCATAGGCGTGCAACCGCTTCTCCAGCGCCGCCTTGACCTTCGCCGCGCCGAGATTCGAGGAGAACACCACATTGCCGCTGGCGATATAGGTCTGGACCTCGCCGAAGCCCTCGCCGACGCACATCGCCTTCAACTCGGTCATCGGCAGCTTGCCGGTGCCGCCGACATTCACCGCGCGCAGCAGGGCGACATAACGGGGCATCAGGGCCTCACGTCAGCAGCAGCGCCATGCCGGGATCGCCCTTCTCCATCGCGCGCCGGTAGGCCGGGCGCGCGGCAATGCGGCCGAGATAGGCCTTGATGTCGGGACAGCGCTCGAAGTCGTAGGGCAGGAAATAGCGCATCGTCGTGAGCGAGAAGCCGATCATGATGTCGGCCGACGTGAACTCGTCGCCGGCGAGATAGTTTGCGTCGCGCACGCGCGCGTTGACCAGTTCGAAGGAACGGTCGAGCCGCGCTTTGGTCGCGACCAGCATCGGATTGTCGGCCGCGAGGTTGAGCCGGTTCAGGATCATGTTGCGGCCCATCTGGGCCTGCAGCGTGCCGTTGGCGAAATGAAACCAGTACAGGAATGGCGCGAAGTCGGGATGATCGGGCCTCACGGCCAGCCGTCCGTTGCCATATTTCGCGATGATGTATTCGACCACGGCGCCGGACTCGGCCAGCACCAGGTCGCCATCGGTGATAACGGGCGCGGCGCCGATCGGATGCAGCGCCTTGTAGTCGGCCGGCGCCAGGATCGTGACGGGATCGCGCGCATAGTGCTTCAGCTCATAGGGGATCTCCAGCTCCTCGCACAGCCAGACGATCCGCTCCGATTGCGATTTGCCGAGATGATGGACCGTGAGCATGGAGCTTCCTTTCTCAGGCGTCCGCGGTCTTCTTGGCTGTTTTCTTCACCGGCATCGGCTCCTCGATTGCCTTCTTCATGGCGCGAGCATAAGCGTCGGCGGCGTTCTCGGCCGAGTTCTGCAGGCGCTTGGCTGTTACGGTCGCGTTCAGCAGGGTGCTCTTGGCGAGGAAGCGGAAGCGCGCCTTGGCGTCCTTGTCCTTGGCCTTGGCGGCGCGCGCCACCCACACGGCCTGGCGCTTCTTCGCGGCCGCCATCACGGCCTTGGTCTGTGTTCTTGCGGTTTGCCGGATGACGGCGTCGAGGTCGGCTTCGGCCATTCAGGTCCACTCATTGACTGGATAATGTGCGCCGGGACGGACGCACGGATCTGTGAAGGGAGCTATCACTAGCGCACCCGGCGCGGTTTGAACATGTGGTCCTTGCGGTCGGCGATTGTATCGAGCCGGGCGCTCCGGCATAACCGGCCGGGCCAGAGGGGAGTGGCCCTGCGGATGGTAGCGCGGTTCAGTCGGCGCGATATGATGCTGCGCACGGCGGCGATCGCCGCCGCGGCCACGATGGCCAATGCGCCCGTGGCGGTCTCAGGCCCGCTCCGCGCCTTGCGGCAAAGCCGCGACATTGACGCGGCATTGCGGGCCCGCGTCGATGCCGGGGAGGTGCCCGGAATCGTCGCCATGGCGGCCAGCGCGCGGGCCACGATCTATCAGGGCGTGTTCGGCGTTCGCGCGAAAGGCGCGGGCGCGCAAATGTCCATCGATACCGTGTTTCGCATCGCCTCGATGGTCAAGCTTCTGACCTCGGTTGCGGCGCTGCAGCTGGTCGAGCAGGGTCGGCTGAAGCTCGACGAGCCCGCGGCCAATATCGATCCGACGCTGGCCGCGCCACTGGTTCTCACCGGCTTCGACGCCAAGGGCACCCCGCAACTGCGACCGGCGCGAACGCCGATCACGCTGCGCAACCTGCTGTCGCATACGTCGGGCTTCAGCTATCCGCTATGGGATGCCGATGTCGGACGCTATTTCCGGGCCGCGCGATCCAACCCGGCGCTGCCGCGCAGCGTGCTGATGTTCGATCCCGACAGAGGCTGGGCCTACGGCGGAAGCCTCGACCGGGTCGGCCGGCTGGTGGAGATCGCAAGCGGGCTGACGCTTGACCGCTACTTCGGCGATCACATCCTCGGTCCGCTCGGCATGAACGATACCGGCTTCACGATCACCGAGCAGCAGCGCGCCCGCGAGGCGCATCTGCATGTCCGCCAGAACGACGGCACGCTGGTGCCGCAACCGCTGGAGAAACACACCGCGCCAAGGACGTTCTCCGGTGGCGGCGGTATCTATTCGACCGCGGCTGACTACCTCATCTTGCTGCAGACGCTCCTGAACGGCGGCAGCTTAGGTGGTACATCGATCCTGCGGTCGCAGACCGTGGCGATGATGGCTGATAACCAGATCGGCAATCTCGACGCCGGCGTGATGAAGACGACCAATCCGGCCATTTCGAACGATGTCGATTTCTTTCCGGGGGTCCGGTTGCGCTGGGGCCTCGGCCACATGATCAACCTCGATCCCGTTTCCGGCGGCCGCAAGGCCGGCAGCCTGACCTGGGCCGGCCTCTACAACACCTACTACTGGATCGACCCGGCGTCCGGCCTTGCCGGTGTGATCATGATGCAGATCCTGCCCTTTGCCGATGCGCATGCGCTTGCGGCCTATCGCGCGTTCGAGCGCGCGCTCTACCGGGCGTACGTTGCGACGTGATATGGCTGACAACGCAGCCTTGAACTGCGCAGTCCGATCGAGGTCTTAGTGCACACACTCAGCCGAAGAAGCCTGCTTGGCGGTCTTGCCTGCGTTGCAGCGTCCCGTCCGCTGGCGGCGGCGACGGAAAAGCTCAGTGTCGAGGTCGGCGACGGCCGCGTTGCGCTGAGCCGGTATGCTTCGGCGCACGCCGGCAAGCGCCCTGCCGTGCTTCTCCTGCACGGCTCGCGCGGCTTCGATCTCAGGCTGCCGGCCTATGAGCGCTATGCCAACGCGCTGACCGCTGATGGCATCGACGCCTATCTGGTCCGCTACTACACCCCGGCCGACGAGCACGCCTTCGAGACGCTGCACACGCGCGAGAGCCGCGAGGCCTACGAGACCGGGCGCTTCGAGGCCTGGGCCGGGCGCGTCTCGTCCGTGCTGACCGCGGTGCTGGCAGGCGCGGACAGTTCGGGCCGGATCGGTCTGCTCGGCTTTTCGCTGGGCGGCTACGTTGCAGCGGCAGCGGCGGCGCGCGATGCGCGCGTGTCTGCGCTGGCCGTGCTCTACGGCGGCATGCCCGAGAAGATCGCACCTGACGTGAAGCATTTGCCGCCGCTGATCGAGCTGCACGGCGAGGCCGACCGCAACGTGCCGCTCGCAAGCGGCGAAGCGCTCGTCAAGCTGGGCAAGGCGGTCGGCGCGCCGGCGGAGTTCGTCAAATATCCGGGCAAGGCCCACGGCTTCGACTTCGCGGACAATGATCCGATGACGGCCGATGCGATCAGCCGCGTGATCGGCTTCTTCCAGTCCCGCCTGACCGCGGCTTGAGCGCGACCGTCCGTCTTTGGTGCGCGAAGCATGACCGCGATGGAGTCCCGCTTTACCTCGATTTCGCGGGTGTTTTTCGTTTCGGCGGCGACGGCCGGTCTCGCTTCGCGGCAACCCGGTGCGCGGCTGCAAGCGCAGCTTGCGCCCATGCGACGAATTCGTCTGTTTCGTCGAACAGCCGGTCCGGCACGCGCCAGAATGCAAGATCGATGGTGTGGCCATGCTTCGCGTAGTTGAGCGGCGGGCTGGACGCGGCCTCCTTGAACGTCTCGCGGTTCTGCTCGTCGACCCGCACATAGAACGTGTTGTCCGTCACCATCCCGAGCATCACGCCGTCGCAGAACACGCCGGACTTGCCGAACATGCGCCGCATCGTGACGTGGCCGAGCGGCGCAAGCTGCTCGCGCAGGAATTCGGCAAAGGCGTCGCTGGCAACCATCCTCGGTTCTCTCGGGCGATCACAACCGACCGAATGATGGCCGGAACCTCGACGCCGAGCAAGCGCCGCTCACGTGAAACACCCCGGCGTGGCCGTCATGCGGCAACCTGCTCCGTGGGATCGGCGAGAACCTCGGTGACCGTTGCGATGTGAGCAAACCGTCCGGACAGCACGAGCTCGGTACGACGACGAATCTCGCTGGCGCTCCACACACGTCCCTCTGCATCGGTCATCGGGAAGGTCAACGTCGCCTCGCTGACAAAGCTCACCTTGTAGCCAAGATCCGACGCATGCCGCGTGGTTGTTTCGCTGCACTGCTCGGTGCGAATACCGGACACGATCAGGTGACGGATACCATTGCTCGTCAGCCAGACGTCGAGACCGGTACCGACCAGCGCGCTATGGCGGCGCTTCCGAAAGACCGCGTCCGGTTTGAGCTGCAGCGGCGCCAGCGTGGTCACGAAACCCGACGCTTCGGAGAAGGCGCCACTGTCTTCGATATGAAAGATTTGTACGACGGGAATGCCCTTGGCTTTTGCGCCATCGATGAGGGCCTGTTGGCGCTCGATGTAGGCCGCGAGGCCTTCGTCGCAGAAGTATGGCCGGTGACGAAAGGACTCTTGAGCGTCGATGACGATCAGGGCGGAGCTGGCGGCGGACAGATCGAGCGTTCCCATTGCCTGCATGAATGGAAGCCTGGTTCTCTCCGGTCAAAATGCTATCGCTGGACCAGGAGGAGATCGTTCACGCCAATCGTCTTCGGAACCCGGCGCGCAGTCCCCGCGATTGTGGATGTCTGTGAAGCCGGTGAAATTCGTTGAATGGCGAGGAGCATGCAGACGGCGCTCTCGCTTGCCGGGGTGGGGGAGGGCACCTGGATGCCCTCCCGACAATCCCGCTCAATTGCACCCGCAGCCATGCGAGCGGCCGCCGCCAAGGATACCAGAGAGGATGCTGGTATTCTTGAGGCTGATCGGCAGGATTGCCGATACGTTGGTCTTGTTGCCGTTCAGCACATTCACGCCGCCGCCCAGCACGTTCACATTGTTCAGTGCGTTGACGTTCAGCACCGAAACGGCGGTGGTGATCGGAGCCAGCACCGAGCCGATCAGTCCGCCGCCACCACCGCGGGGGCCACCCGTAGCTGACCGCGGCCTCGTGTGCCAACGCCGTGTCAAGCGATGCGAACGACAACGTCGTGTCCTGCACGGTGCGTGACGAGCCGAGGCCGAATGTCACGATTTCGGCGAGGGATTCATCGGCACCGCCGGCGCCTCGGTCCGGCAGGTCCGGCGTCCCGACGAAGTCCAGCCATGGGCGCTGAACCTGCAAATCGGTCTGCAGAAGAAACTCGATTTCGGCGACGTGCCGAAGCCGGCCGCCGACAAGGTCGCCGACGCCAAGCCGAAGACTGTACAGTAGGGACCGTCCAACAAGGGCACTCCATGTGCGCCGCAGCATGGTGCCGAGCTTGCCGTGTGGATCCGTACCGATCGCCGAACTGAAACGATCTGAAATATTCTGAAACCTGTCTCGCGCAATTGCGGCGGCTTTCAGCCCAAAAGCGTTGCGCGTCTGCAACGCCGCGCGCGCTCGGCGATCATGACCATCCTTTAATTTGCGTCGCGGCGACTTCTGGTCCTAGCTGGGCTGGGTGGCTATGGGGGGATCGGTGATCAGCCGCAGGGCACTTTCCGGACTGTTGATGACCCTGGTCGGGCCGGCCGCGGTTCGCGGCAACGACGCGCTGGGGCTCAGCCATTGCGATGGCGCGTGCGCGAACGTCGATTTGCCAAGCCTTGGCTACGATACGTTCTGCCGGTCGTTCTTCGACATTGCGACGGCTGGAAAGCTGAGACCTGACGCAACAGGGGCGGAGATCCGCCCGGAGATGAGATCGCTGTTCCGGCAGCGCCGCCTGTATCGGCCGTCGAGCGACGAGATTCAGGTCCTGTGGAAGCGGACGGAGGACGGCTTTTCGGTCACAAAGGTCGAGTTCAACCTGGAATGTGGAATTCCGGTGCGAGGATGTCTCGGCATTCCGGCTGGAGACATCAAGGGATTGATCCTGCTTGCGCACGGCATGGCCAGCACGCCGGAGCGCTGCTTCGTCGATGCCGATCCCGACTACATGAACGCTATCGGCAAGCGGCTGTGCGAGGATGGCTATGTCGTCTGGAGCCCGTACATCGTCCAGATCGGAAATCAGGAGAGCCAGAACAATATCGCGGCGATGCTGGCTTCCCACGGCGTCTCTGCCCACAACGTGTCATGTGCGTCGATCGAGGCGGGCGAATTCGTCTGCAGGAAACTGGTGGGCGCGTCCGCTCTGAACGTTGGCGTGTATGGCGTGTCCTGGGGTGCGCTGCTGGTGGTTCACCTCGAGGCCGCAACCGGACGCATGAGACCGACCGTTGCGTCCGGATATATGCGCGACGAGACGAAGTTTCTGATGTCTCCCATCATCAGCAAGAATTTGGGCATGGAGCTCGCCTCATACGTCCATTTCAGCAACAGCCGTACCAAATACATGGGCGGTCAGCTGGCTGATCTCGTCAGTCCATGCCCGCTCTTCTTCGAGCTGGGAAGTCACGACCTGGCAAACTCGATCGCGTATGGCAGGGACGAGACGTTCATGGAAATGCGATCCGTGTACGCGTCGTCCGATCATGCGCATTTGATCGGCATGACGGTGTTCGAAGGCAAGCACGAGGTCAGCGGCAAGAATGCACGGCTGTGGCTGCAACAGCGATTGGCGTCGCCGACCTATCAAGTCACGGCTCGTCTGAAGAACGCGATTGCGTTGTGAGCGCCACGGTCGCCATCGCCGCGGTCTGCCCGGCGCGGTGATCTGCGCGTAGCAGGCGGACACCTCCATCGTCCCTGTCAATTCGTCCCTGTCAATTCGAGCGAGTGGATGTTCGGGTGCCGGTTCCCGGCGCCGGACACGGGGGACGGCACCGTGACTGTCAAGCCCCTGATCGGCCGTGGGTCGGGTCAAAAATGCGGCACAGCGGTTACAGGATTGTCTGAGGCAGATTGAGCGCGTTATGATCCTCGGTAACGCCACGTGCTGATCCTCGTCTTTTCACGCTTCAGGGAAACTCGACGTCACATCCGCCATGTAGAGATTGCCGATAGCCGAAGGGCAGGACATATGAATGGCACGACAAGAACGTTCGGTCGAACGGCAGGCCTTCTCGTAACCGCGGGACTTGCGGTTGTGGGGATTTCGGCGGCCGATGCCCAAACGGCTGCCTCGGCGCCTCCGGCGGTCGGCGTGATCGAGGCGGTCAAGCGGCCGATCACCGAGTCCAACGAGTTTCTCGGACGAATCGAGGCCACCAATCGCGTCAACGTGGTCGCGCGCGTCACCGCCTTCCTCGAGAAGCGGAACTTCGTCGATGGCGCGGAAGTCAAGACCAGCGATCTGCTCTATCAGCTCGAGCGCGGTCCGTTCGAAGCCGACCTTGCATCGAAGAAGGCGCAGGTCGCCCAGCTGCAGGCGACGCTGGTCAACGCCAAGCTGACCCTGGACCGCGCCAAGGCCCTGCTCGCCGGCCCCGCCGGCCAGCAATCGACCGTTGATTCCGCGACCGCCAACCAGGAGAGCCTCGAGGCGCAGGTGCAGGCAGCGCAGGCGCAGGTCGATTTGTCCAAGATCAATCTGGATTACACCGAGATTCATTCGCCGATCGACGGCAAGATCGGGCGCACCGCGGTTACCGAGGGCAACGTCGTCACGCCGAGCTCGGGTACGTTGACGACCATCGTCAGCCAGGACCCGATGTATGTCACCTTCCCGGTGTCGGTGCGCGAATCGCTGACGCTGCGCGAGCGCTACGTGACGCGCGGAGGCTTCAAGGCGGTCGTCATCCGTATCAGGCTGACGGACGGCCGGCTCTATGACAAGGTCGGCGAACTGAATTTCGTCAACAACACCATCGCGCAGAACACCGACACGATTACGCTGCGCGGCACCATTCCCAACCCGGCCTTGTATAATGCCCCCGAGGCCGGCGGCGCGGTCCGCGAGCTCACCGACAACGAGTTCGTGACGGTCCTGCTGGAAGGCGTGGAGCCGGTCGAGGTGCTGGCGATCCCGCGCTCGGCAGTGCTGTCGGACCAGCAGGGCGAATATGTCTACGTCGTCGGTGCCGACAACAAGGCCGAGCAGCGGCGGATCAAGCTCGGGCAATCGACGTCGACGATCGCGGCGGTGACTGAAGGCATCTCGCTCGGCGACAAGGTGATCGTCGAGGGTCTACAGAAAGTGCGGGCAGGACAACCGGTCGCGCCGGGGCCGGCCAGCGCGCTGATCCAGTCGAGCATGAAGACCTCGGCCGAGAGCGGGGGCAGCACGAAACCGGCGGGCGCAACGCCATGATTTCCGCAGTCTTCGTCGATCGTCCGCGGCTTGCGATCGTCATCGCGTTCGTGATCACGATCGCGGGCGCGCTGGCGCTGATGCAGATCCCGGTGGCCCAATTCCCCGACATCGTGCCGCCACAGGTCACGGTGACAGCGGTATTTCCCGGCGCCTCCGCCGACGTGGTGGAATCGAGCGTCGCCCAACCGCTCGAAGCCCAGGTCGTGGGCGTCGACAAGATGCTCTACATGAAGTCGACCAGCGGCAATGACGGCAGCTATACGCTGACGGTCTCGTTCGCGCTCGGCAGCAATCCGGACATCAACACCGTCAACGTCAACAACCGGGTGCAGAGCGCGCTCGCGCAATTGCCGACCGAGGTGCAGGCGCAAGGCCTGGTCGTGCAGAAGAAATCCTCGGCGGTGCTGCAGTTCATCGTGCTGTACAGCAAGAGCGGCGAGCAGGACCCGCTGTTCATCACCAACTACGCCATCATCAACGTGCTGGACGCGATATCCCGCACGCCCGGTGTCGGACAGGCGTCGCTGTTCGCCAAGCTGAACTATTCGATGCGGATCTGGTTCGACACCCAGCGTCTCACCAGCCTCAATCTGGCGCCATCGGACGTGATCGCGGCGATCCGCGCCCAAAGCGTCCAGGCGCCGGTCGGCCGCATCGGCGCGCGCCCGATCAGCACCGATCAGCAGTTCCAGTTCAATGTGCAGACGCAGGGCCGCCTCACGACGTCAGCGCAGTTCGGCGAGATCGTGTTGCGGGCCAATCCGGACGGATCGGTGCTGCGGATCAGGGATGTCGCCCGCGTCGAGATCGGCGCGCAGAACATGGACTCCGAGTCGCGCATCGACGGCAATCCCGGCGTGCCGATGGGCATCTATCTCGCCCCCGGCGCCAATGCGGTGACGACGGCCAAGGCGGTCCAAGCCACGCTGGCAACGCTGTCGGAGCGGTTTCCGCCGGGCCTGACCTATCTCGTACAGTATGATTCCACGACCTTCGTCTCCGATACGATCACCGAGGTGATGAAGACGCTCGGCGAGGCCTTCGTGCTCGTCGTCATTGTGGTGTTCCTGTTCCTCGGCAATCTGCGCGCCACGATCATTCCGGCGGTGGCGGTTCCGGTCAGCCTGATCGGCGCTTTCGCGGTGCTGCTGGCGCTCGGTTACTCCGCCAACACGGTCTCGCTGCTGGCGATGGTGCTGGCTATCGGCATCGTGGTCGACGACGCCATCGTGGTGGTCGAGAACGTCGAGCGCGTCATGGAGGAAGAGCCGGAGCTGTCGCCGGCCGACGCCACCAAGAAGGCGATGACGCAGATCACTGCACCGATCATCGCGATCTCGCTGGTGCTGCTCTCGGTGTTCGTACCGATCGCCTTCATCCCCGGAATTTCCGGAACGCTGTTCCGTCAGTTCGCGGTGACGATCAGCGCGGCGATGGTGATCTCGGCGTTGAACGCGCTGACGCTGTCGCCGGCGCTTTGCGCCGTCTTCCTGCGCCACACCGGGCCGCGCCACGGCATCATGGGACGGGTGCTCGGCGGCATCGATTGGGTGCGCGACCGCTATGCCGGCGGGGTGCGGCGGCTTCTGCGCGTCGCGGTGCTTTCGCTGGTCGGCGTTCTGGTGTTCGCCGGCGCTATCTTCGGCGTGTCGCGGCTGACTCCGACCGGCTTCCTGCCCGAGGAGGACCAGGGCGCGTTCTTCATCGCCGTCCAATTGCCCGACGGCGCGTCGGTGGCGCGCACCAGCGAGGCGACCAAACAGGTCGAGGCGCTCTTGAAGAAGAACCCCGCGGTCGACCACGTGCTGTCGATCATCGGCTTCTCGCTGCTCGATGGCGCCAGCGAACCCAATTCGGCGTTCATGGTGGCGCGCATGAAGCCGTTCGCCGACCGCAAGGCGGTCACCGATTCGGTGCAGGCCGCGATCCGGCAGACCTTCATCGGGGGATCGCAGATCCGTCAGGCCTCGGTCCTGCCGTTCAACCTGCCGCCGATCATCGGGCTCTCGACCTCCGGCGGCTTCGAATATCAGCTCGACGCGCTGGAAGGGCAGGATCCGGCCTCCCTCGGCAGCGTGATGGGCGGGTTGATCGCCGCGGCCAACCGCGACCCGCGACTGACCCGCGTGTTCTCGACCTTCACCGCGACCAATCCGTCGGTTTATCTCGACATCGATCGGGCCAAGGCGCAGGCGCTCGGTCTCAACATGAGCGATGTCTTCACCGCGCTGCAGGCCACGCTCGGAGGCATCTATGTCAACAACTTCAACCTGTACGGCCGCACCTGGCAGGTCAATGTGCAGGGCGAGGCGGCCGACCGCGGCGACATCCCGGACATCTGGCAGATCTATGTGCGCAACGCGACCGGCGAGATGGTGCCGATCCGGTCGATCGCGTCCTTGCGGATCGTCACCGGTCCGCAAGTGATCACCCGCTACAACAATTTCCGCTCGGTTACCGTGAACGGCGGCCCGGCGGCGGGCGTGTCGTCGGGCACCGCGATCGCGGCCATGGCCGAGATCTCCAAGGCGACGCTGCCGGCCGGCTATTCCTACGAATGGACCGGCACCGCCTATCAGGAGCAGGCGGCCGCCGGCCAGACCGGCATTATCCTCGCGCTCGCGGTGCTGTTCGCCTATCTGTTCCTGGTGGCGCTATACGAGAGCTGGACGATCCCGATTCCCGTGCTGCTGGCGATCACGGTCGGCGTGTTCGGCTCCTATCTCGCGATCAAGCTCGCGGGGCTGAATCTCGATCTCTACGGCCAGATCGGCCTCGTCGTGCTGATCGCGCTCGCCGCCAAGAACGGCATCCTGATCGTGGAGTTCGCCAAGGAGCAACGCGAAGCCGGCATGCCGATCGTGGACGCCGCGCTGTTGGGATCGCAGATGCGCTTCCGCGCGGTCATGATGACCTCGATAGCCTTCATCCTCGGCCTGTTGCCGCTGGTGGTCGCAACCGGCGCCGCCGAAATCAGCCGCCGCGCCGTCGGAACGGCGGTGTTCGGCGGCATGCTCGCCGCAAGCTCGATCGGCATCTTCCTGGTGCCGATGCTCTACGTCACCTTCCAGCGCATGCGCGAGGGCGTGAAGAGCAGGTTCGGCGGCAAGGGCAAGGTGCCGGAGGCTCCGGCGCATTAGATCGTGATGCGATTACAGGAATCGCATCATGATCTAATCTCTTTGTTTGAGCATGATCTTTTCGGAGAACCGGGTTCCACTTTTCCGGATCATGCTTAGCTGACAGAGTGAAGTGCGGCTATACTGCCTCCTCTTCGACGGAGTTCCAGATTGAGTGTTGCCTTCATCAAGGAAGAGAGCGCCGAAACCGCGTCCGAGACGCTGTTGCCCGACCGTCCGATTTCACCGCATCCCAATCTGGTGACCGAGGCAGGGTTGAAAGCGTTGGAGGCTCAGTTCCGCCAGGCGCGTGACGCGCACGAGGCCGCGCAGCAGCTCGAGGACGTCAATGAGCGGCGACGGCAGTCGGCAGCTCCCTTGCGCGACGCACGATACTTCGCGGAAAGGCTGCGCACAGCCCAGGTCGTCCCCGATCCTGCTTCAACCGAAACAGTTGCCTTTGGAAGCACGGTGACTTTCAGCCGCGCTGACGGGCGCGTGCAGACCTATCGCATTGTGGGAGAGGACGAGGCCGATCCCAAGGCCGGCTCGATTTCCTTTGCGTCTCCGGTCGCGAAGTCGCTGATGGGCAAGGGCGTGGGAGACGTGGTGGGGTCGGGCAATCAGGAACTCGAAATTGTTGCGATCGCCTGAGCGGTCAACCACCACCCTCACGCATACGACCGCATGATGCCTTCGGTCGCCAGCTGTCGAAACATCGAATCGATCTGCCGAGGCGGCAGCTTTGCGCCACCGTCCAACCACCAGGTCATCACGGCCATGAAGGCACCAACGACATACTGGACGACGACGTCGCGCGGGATAATTTCCGCCGACGTCTTGTCAACGGTTGCCGCCAGTTCATTGCGCACCAGGTCCGACAGGATCTGGCGAATGGTTCCGAGCGCGATGGCGCCGCCGCGACCGCCAACCAGCGCTTTGTAGAGATCGATATGACCATGGGCATGTTCGATCTTTGCTGTCTCCTGATTTCGCCAGATCCTCCTTCTGGGCGCGAGTTCGCGCTCACGGCGCATGTTACCGGCTCGGTCGGCCTGCTCGGTGCGATCGCGGGCTTTCTGGTTCTCGCGATCGCCGGTCTGATCAGTCATGATGCGCCGACGGTGCGCGCGGCCTACCCTTCGATGCAGTTGATCAACCAGTTCGCGATCGTCCCATTGGCATCCGTTTCGTTGCTGACCGGACTTATCCAGTCGCTGGGCACGCCCTGGGGTTTGTTCCGACACTACTGGGTCCTGATCAAATTCTTGCTGACGGCGTTTGCCATTGCGGTGTTGCTGTCCAAGATGAAGCTGATTGGTTACGCCGTCGGCCTGGCCGCGGAGACCACATTGCCGCGTGCCGAGCTTCGCGCGGTCGGGGCCCAACTCGTGCTTCATGCCGCCGGTGGTCTGCTGGTCCTGCTCGTGCCGGCAGTCCTCTCAGTGTACAAGCCGCCGGGCAGGACCCGCTACGGATGGCGAAGACGGTTTGAGCAGTGCTCGCCATCGTAAGCGATCGCAAGCACGCAGCGTTCGGCCCGTGAGTTCCTTTATCTTTCAGTAAGCACGTTGGCGCTAGAGTCGGTCGATGAGTTGCGTCGGAGTGGCCAGGTGATCGATTTTGATGAACTGCGGGATCTCGCAGCGGACGTTCGTATTTTCATCGAGGCCTCTGACGACAAGGCAAGCGCGCTGCGGGCGGTCATTACGGCCTACGACGTCGTCGTCGGCATCTTTCCCTCGCAGAGCGGAACCGACCTTCACGTCATCAAAGGCCGCGAGGTTCTCGATCACATCGCCCGTTCGCAGACCGCAGACGATTACACCCACACCGCGATCGCGTTCCAGAATCGCGACCAGGCGATCGCGCTTCAGCAGGCAATTGCCGCCTAGTTACGGGTTCATCTGATCGCGGCGGCGTCGCGCGCACGTTCGCGCGTTGGTTAAGCCGTCTGTCTGCGCCAGCAAAGGGTACAGCGCCGCTGGCGCAACCATCAGAGCGGTCCTCCATCGGATTCAAGATCAAGCAGTTGCTCGATCAACTGACGCTTGCGGATGACCGAGAGCGCTCCCGCATCGAGCATGACCTCAGGCGCCAGCGGTCGCGTGTTGTAGTTTGAAGACATGGTCGCGCCATAGGCCCCCGCGTCGCGCAGGATCGCGATGTCGCCAACCTCCGGCAGCGGGAGTTCGCGGAACTCGACGAAGCCGCCATCATGCTGGGTGAAGACGTCGCCCGCTTCGCAGAGCGGCCCGGCAACCGCGATGGGACGGATCGGACCGGCAACCGGCGCACCGGCTCGCGTGACAAAGCAGATGTCGTGGTGACTGCCGTAAAGGATGGGGCGGGCCAGTTCGTTGAAGCCCGCATCCAGCAGCACGAAATGGTTGCCGGCCACATTCTTGACCGCGCGAACCTCGGCGACGAGAAGCCCGGCATTGCCCACGAGGTATCGGCCTGGCTCCAATTCGAGGCGTATCCGGCCACCCGTGATCCGCTCGGCCTCGAGCCTGGTCTTGTTCCATGCTGCATAATATTCGGCGATATCGATCTCCGGTTCGCCCGGCCGATAAGGTACCGAGAGCCCGCCGCCCGCCGAGATTGCCAACAGAGGCCGATTGGCGCGCCGCACGGCATCCAGCATGCTGTCGCAGACACGATGCAAGTGCGCATAGTCGACGCCCGAGCCGATATGCATGTGAAGTCCGATCAGGGATAGTCCGTATTCGTCGACGAGACGCAGGCTGTCCTCGAACTCCTCGTGCCAGATTCCATGCTTGCTCGAAGGACCACCCGTGTTGGTCTTGCGGTTGTGACCATGTCCGAAGCCTGGATTGATCCTGAGCCAAACCGGATGGCCGCGCCCCACGCGACCGAGTTGCCTCAGCATGTCAGGCGATCCGCAATTGACGGGAATTCCCAGTGCGAGGACGCGCGCCAGCGTCGCCTCGTCGATGATGTCGGCGGTAAACACGATGTCATGCGCGGTCGTGCCGGGCACGTAGCCTGCCCGCAGCGCGCGTTCGATCTCGCCGAGGGAGACGGCGTCGACCGCGACCCCCATCGACCGGAGCAGGCGCAGGATATGCGTGTTGCTGTTGGCCTTTTGGGCGAAGCGGACGCAATCGAATCCCGACAATTGCCTGACCCGCTGCCGTATCGGCTCGGCTTCGTAGAGCCAAAGTGGCGTGCCCACGCGTTGAGCGGATGTGAGCGCGGCGTTGATCAGGTCCGGCCGCAGGGATTGTGGTCTCGTCACGAACAGCTCTTCCGTCTGGGGTAATGGCCGAAAGTGGTTCGGCCATACGTGGCTCGAGGGAAAGCGCAGGCGATCTCGCCCCGCAGCATTTCGGCCTGTTCGGGTGCATTAATCAAGACTTATGCAAGCGCGCGAGCGTTGCGGACGCCAAACTGAAGGGGTCGAAAAGCGTGCTGCCGCGTACTCTCGCCGCGGCCTCAAGCGCTAAAACGGCGGGTTCTGGTATGCCCAGTTTTGGAATGTAATGGCGCACCCGACACGATTCGAACGTGTGACCTTTGCCTTCGGAGGGCAACGCTCTATCCAGCTGAGCTACGGGTGCGTACAGGGGTTCATTTAGCTGATTGGTCCTCTGTCGGCAACGGCCTTGGCGGGCCGCCGGGAGGCTTTAAACTGGTCCTCCAAACATGACCGCGCGCGCGAAAACGGCTGTGTTTCGAGGGAGATCGTCATGCAGCCGCCGGAATTTGGCGGGTATCTGCCCGATCCTCGCGGCGAACAATCGCGGGCGGCTGGCGGCTTGAGAATCGGTGAAACGCCTTTCCAAAAGTTCACGGGTGAACAAGCGCCCGATGCGCCATGATCAAGCCCGATCCCATCTTTCCCGCGGGCACAGCATTGACGGAGCACCCACCATGCATCACCGAGTCTGGCTTGCGGCATTGACGCTGCTTGTCGCGATGGCGGCTCGCGCCCCTGCCGCGCCGATGACGGAAGACGTCGAGCGTCACGATAAGCCGGTCAAGGAGATCGCCAGCGCGCGCATCGCGGTCGGCACCGCGACATTCCCACTCTATCTGTCGGCGGACTGGTCCAAGCCGCTGCCGGACATCATGCGCGCCGTCCTTGTACTCCATGGCGCGCTGCGTAATGCCGACGATTATTTCCGTTCCGCGCTGGAGGCACAGGCCGCCGCCGGCGATGCCGGCAAGAGCACGCTGATGATCGCGCCGCAATTCCTCGTCGAATCCGACGTGAATGCCTTCAAGCTGCCGGCCGACACGCTGCGCTGGAGTCTCTATGGCTGGGAGGGCGGCGATCCCGCGCTCGGGCCGGGCCCGGCGAGTTCGTTCGACGCGCTCGACGCCATCCTGGCGAAGCTCGGCGACCGCACGCTGTTTCCGAACCTGAAGCAGGTCGTGGTGTTCGGCCATTCCGGTGGCGGGCAGGTGGTGCAGCGCTATGCGATCGCGACGAAGGGCGATCAGCCGCTGCTGCATGAAGGCATCGGTGTGCGCTTTGTGGTCGCTAACCCGTCCTCATATGCCTATTTCAGCAAGGATCGGCCGGATACTGCGATCGCGGCGAGCTGCCACGGTTACAACGACTGGAAGTTCGGCATGGACGAGCGTCCGCCCTATCTCGCCGAGCCAACGCCAGCCGCACTGGAGCAGGCCTACGTCGCGCGGCGCGTCATCTATCTCTTGGGAACGCTCGACACCAATCCGAACCATCCCGCACTCGACAAATCCTGCATGGCCGAAGCCGAAGGACCGTATCGTTACGCGCGCGGCCACGCCTATGTCGCGGTCATGCAGGCCCGCGACAACGGCACGCCGAACCACAGCGAATGGGATGTGCCCGGCGTAGGCCATGAGGGCGGCAAGATGCTGACCTCGCCCTGCGGCCTGACCGCGGTGTTCGATATTCCCGGCTGCGCGGCCGCGCGCTGATCTTGCGCGCACCTAGATGTGAGACGTTGTCGGTGGCAAGCGCGATCGATGCGGCCTACATTTGTATGCAGGACGACGACCTGCAGCCCGATGGAGGACAGCATGAGAGGATCTTTGCTCGCGGTTCTGACGGCAGTTACGTTGCTAGGCTGTGGCTCGGCCAACGCCGCAGACGAATGCGGCGCCGGTTGCCACAGCACCGCGATGGGCGCTTGCGTGATTGACGGCTGGGGCACCGGCGCACGCGTCAGGAACGAATGCCCTGCCACCTCGCGCGCCCGTCCTCCCTGCGGTGGCCATGGGTTCATCTGGAGGCGCGATTACCAGGCTTGCTCCCAGACGACGAAGGATTGGCTCTAAAGCCTTTCCTACGCCGCCCTGATCGAACTCAGGAAGCTACCGACGCCGCGTTTGAGCCGGGCGCTCTCATTGGCCAGGGATTGCGCGGCCGCCTGCACCTGAGCAGAGGCCCCACCGGTTTCCGCCGCGCCGCGCTGCACGTCCACGATGCTGGCTTCGACCTGCGAGGTGCCTGCGGCGGCACGTTGCACGTTGCGGGAAATCTCCTGGGTGGCCGAGCCCTGCTGCTCGACCGACGACGAGATCGATGCTGAAATCTCCGAGATGCGCCCGATCGTCGTGCCGATTTCCTTGATGGCCGCAACAGAATCCTGGGTTGCCGACTGAATGTCCGAGATCTGCTGGCTGATCTCGTCGGTCGCCTTCGCGGTCTGCTCGGCAAGCGACTTCACTTCAGAGGCCACCACCGCAAAGCCTCGACCGGCGTCGCCGGCGCGGGCGGCCTCGATGGTCGCGTTCAGCGCCAGCAGGTTGGTCTGTCCGGCGATCGTCTGGATCAGATCGACCACGTCGCCGATGCGGCTTGCGGCCTTCGACAATTCGCCGATACGGATATCGGTCTTCTGTGCCTGCGCCACCGCCTCGCCGGCGATACGCGCGGACGCTCCGACCTGGCGGCTGATCTCGCCGATCGAGGCTGCAAGTTCTTCGCTCGCGGCCGCCACCGAATGCACGTTCGAGGAGGCCTCGCCGGATGCATTGGAGGCGCGGCCGCTGACCCGCTCGACGGTGTCGGCGGTTTTCGACAGCGTCGTCGAGGATTGCTCGAGCTGACCGGCGGCGACCGACACCATCTCGATGATCTCGCCGACCTCGCTTTCGAACTGATCGGCAAGACGGTTCATGTCGATCTTTCGTGTCGCGGCCTGGTTCTGCTCTGCGGCCGCCTGTTGCGCGCGCAGGCGGTTGGTTTCGAGCATCGCGTCCCGGAATACCTGCACGGTGCGCGCCATCTCGCCGATCTCGTCGCGGCGGTCTGCATGCGATACCGGCGCGTCAAGCTGACCGGCGCTGAGCGACGCCATCCGCTCCTTCAGGCTCGACAGCGGCTTCACCACGCTGCGCCCGACAGCCCAGGCGATCAGGATCGAGATCAGCATCAGCACGGCGATGACGCCGGAGGCCATCTGCACCATCGACCAGAACGAGGTATCGACCTCCGACATGTATTCGGCCGACCCGATCATCAGGTTCCACGGTGCGAAGCCACGCGTGAAGGCGACCTTGTCGAGCGGGGTGGCATCGCTGCCGCTGCGGCGGAATGCGTAGCGCAGGGTGCCCTGGCCCTTCTTCGCCAGCTCCATCAGCATGACCGCGAAGGGCAGGCCATTGGCGTCCTTGTTGGGGCGCATGTCCTTGCCGACGAACTGCGGAATGCCGGGGTTGGAAACGCAAAGCCCGGTCTCGTAGTCGTAGATGAAGACGTAGTTGGTGTGGTCTTCGTACCAGACGGAATTGTTGGCCTCCAGGAAGCGCTTCCTGGCTTCCTCTTCGGTCATCTGGCCGGCCTTGTAGGCCTTGTAATAGCCGTCGGCGAGATTCCACGCCACGTCGACGATGGCATGTGCCTTCTCGGTGCGCTCCGTGACGAGCTGGCCCCGGGCAATCCAGAGAACGGTGGATGCCACCAGCGCCATGCAAATCGCGCCGACCACGGTCATGATCGCAAGCTTGGTCCCGATCGAGCGGAACGAAAACGGGGTCTTGAGGACCGGCATTCTGCCTCTTCGATGTGCTGAGAACGCCGCCCAGGAACCGGGCGGCAGACTGTCCATGAGGTAGGATGCGGCAAAATAGAATGAATTCGTTAAGAACTGAGTTAACAAAGTGACCGTCGTGCCACGGCGGGGGCTCAATCAGGCGCGGCCAGGCCGCGATGTGAGCCGCCAGCCCGGCGGCTCATCGTCAAGAGGCCCCTCGCTCCCGATCATCACGCCGGCACGATGACCTTGCCGATCGGCCACAGCGCGATGCCGGCGAGCTTGAGATGGGCCCAGGCGAAGGGGATGCCGATGATGGTGACCGCGAGCAGGATCGCGGTGATCAGGTGTCCGATCGCAAGCCACCAGCCGGCCAGGATGAACCAGATCAGATTGCCGATCAGGCCAAGCGGCCCGGTGCCGAGGTCGCCCTGGCCGGTCAGTTCATCGCGGCGTACCGCGCGCGAACCGAACGGCAGCAGCGTATAAACCGCGATGTTGAAGGCGGCGCGCGCCCAGGGCAGGCCGATGATGGTGATGGCCATGATCACGGCGGCAACCAGCCAGCCGAACGCCATCCAGGCCCCACCGAGTAGAATCCAGAAGATGTTCAGGAGGATAGAGACCGGCTGCATCGATGAGACCTTCGCGTCGGGTGAGACCACGCTCAATATAGGCCTGCGGCGAGCGGTACGGTAGGGATGAGGTTAGGTCGAATAGCGGCGGCGAAGGAGCTGTATTCCCTCTCCCGCTTGCGGGAGAAGGCCACAAACGCCATACGCGATCGTCTGGAGCGAAGGGCGCTTGCGAGATTTCGGAATAATGGAATAATACCGCTGAGTTGCCCGACATGTCAAGTTGTCATGTCGAGCGCCGGGAGCCGCCGGCTACTTTGCATGGGGTTGTTTTCGATATTTTGGCAGTACGCCCCGAGCCTGCCACGGGATCGATTGCTCTACGCGATCGCGCGTGCCTTTTGGCCGCGAGAAGCGAGCAACGACCTGAGTTCGGCAGCGGGCTTCGGGGCGCTGAACAGATAGCCCTGCATCTCGGTGCAGCCGAGATGGCGCAGCAGGTCGCGCTGCTGTTCGGTCTCCACACCTTCCGCTGTCGTGGTCATGTCGCGCGAGGCGGCGATGTTGACCACCGACTGCACGATCGTCGCCGAGCCGTCGACCGCGATGTCGCTGATGAAAGAGCGGTCGATCTTGATCTTGTCGAACGGGAAGCGCTTCAGGTAGCTCAGCGACGAATAGCCGGTGCCGAAATCGTCGAGTGCGATCCTGACGCCGATGTCGCGGAGCTGGTGCAGGATCGCCAGCGCCACGTCGTCGTCGCCGATCAGCACCGCCTCGGTGATCTCGAGCTCGAGCCTGTCAGGGTTCAGGCCGGAGGCGGCGAGCGCGCTGGCGACCTTCAGCGCCAGCGTGGCATTCTTCAACTGGATGGGGGAGACGTTGACGGCAAGGCGGATGTTGTTCGGCCAGGTCGCAGCCTCCATGCACGCGGTCCGCAGCACCCACTCGCCGAGCTCGACGATCAGGCCGGTGTCCTCCGCGACGGGGATGAATTCAGCCGGCGAGACCATGCCGCGCTCGGCATGGCGCCAGCGCAGCAGCGCCTCGCAGCCGGTCACCTCGTCGCTGTCGAGGCCGAGCAGCGGCTGGTAATAAATCTCGAAGGCGCCGTCGATCATCGCCTGCCGCAGATCCTGCTCCATCCTCAGCCGTGCCCTTGCGTTGGCGCCCATCTCCGGCTCGAAGAAGCGATGGGTGCGGCGGCCTTCCGCCTTGGCGTCATACATGGCGATGTCCGCGTTGCGGATCAGCTGATCGAGGTCGGTGCCATCCCGCGGCGCCAGCGCGACGCCGATGCTGGCGTCGGTCGACAAATGATGGCCGAGACAGTCGCAGGGCTGCCGGATCGCGTGGTGGACGCGGGCGACGAAACCCTCAACGTCCTCGGTGCCGCCGATCGCGGTCTGGATCACCGCGAACTCGTCGCCGCCGAGCCGCGCGATCAGGTCGCCATGCTTCAGGCAGGCCTTGATGCGGCCGGCAATGGTCTTGAGCAGATCGTCGCCGACGTGATGGCCGAGCGAGTCGTTGATGCCCTTGAATTCGTCGATATCGATGTAGAGCAGCGCGAATTGCCCGCCGTGCTTCGCCTTCTCCAGCTCACGCTCGATTTGATCGCGAAATAGGACGCGGTTCGGCAGGTCGGTCAGTGCGTCGTAATGGGCGAGGTGCGCGATCTTCTCGTTGGCGCGCCGCTGTTCGGTCACGTCGTCGATGACGTTGATGACGTAGCGCGGTTCGCCCGCCTCGTCGCGGATACCGATGCGCTTCGAGATGACATAGCGGTGACCGCCGGTTGGCGTTTTCCAGGTCTGCTCGGCCACGAACAGCTCGTCGGGCGAGCGCAGCACACGGTCGTCGTCGCGGGTGACGATGTCGGCGTCCGACGCCGGAACAATGTCAAAGGCGGTCTTGCCGACGATCGTCTTGCCCGCCTCCGCGAACACGTCCTCGGCAATTCGGTTGACCAGGAGATATTGCCTCGTGAGGGCATCCTTCACCGTGATCTGCGACGGGATATGGTCGATGATCTGGCGCAGGAAGGTGTAGTTGCGGTCACGCTCCTGCTCGAGGTTGCGCCGCTCGGTGATGTCCTCGATGGTGGCGACCCAGCCGCCATGGGCCAGCGGCCGGTTGATGATCGAGAAGCAGCGCCCGTCGACGGATGAGGTGATGATCTCCGCCACCTTGCCGGCAGCCATGTTGGTTCGGACCATGGTGCAGAATTCATCGACGTCGCCGTCGAAAGATCCGGTCGCCCTGCGCTGCTGCATCAATTCCTCGATGCTGTGGCCGGGCTTGACGACATCGGCCGACAGCCAGCACATGTCGAGATAGCGCTGGTTGCACACCACCACGCGTGCGTTGGCGTCGAACAGCACGAGGCCCTGGATCATGTTGTTGAGCGCGGTGTCGAGCTGCTGCCGCTCCGACTCCAGCCGCTGCTGCGCCTCGCGGTTCTGCCGCATGATCTGCCTGACAAGGACGAACAGCACCAGGGCGACGATAACAGCGGCGAGTGTGGCGACGGAGACCAGGAAGCGGGTTTGCGCCCGCCAGTCGCCGAGCGCCGCCTCCACCGTGTTGGTGGCGACCACGACTGCCGGAAAATGCGTGAGCCTGACGGCCGAGCCGAGCCGGTCAATGCCGTCGATCGGGCTGGCCAGACGCCGCGTGTGCTGGCCGCCCTGCCGCGCAACGAGATCGACCAATGGGGCATTGTCGAGCTTCCTGCCGATCATCGCCTCGACATGCGGATAGCGCGCGAGCATGATGCCGTCGGTTTGGAACATCGTGATCGCGGCACTCGCACCCGGCGCCACCGAGGCAAAGAACTTCTCGTAGTTCAGGGGATCGATGCGCCGGGTCATGACGCCGAGGAATGTGCCGTCCGGTCCGCTCAGGCGATGGGCGATTACGGTGCTGAGGCCGCCGATGATCAGGCTGCGCAGGGTTTCGATGCGCACCGGCTCCGGATGCGCATTGAACTTGAAGCTCTTGAAGTAGTCGCGTTCGGCGATATTCAGCTTGGCCGGCGGCGGCAGATCGCCCGACCAGGTGATGGCCTTTCCGTCGGCATCGAACAGCACGAGGTGGCCGAGGAACGAGACCGCCTTGGTCTTCAGCATCTGATGAGTTTCCGGCGTCGACATCTTCGCGCGGAACGCCTCCGGCGAGGTGATCTCGGAAATCCTCAACTTCTCGATCATGTTCGAGGCGATGATGTCGGAATCCTCGAACTGCTGATCGAAATGGCGGGCGAGCAGCAGAACGGTGTTCTCCAGCTCGCGCTCGCTGTTGGCGAGGGCGCGCTCGCGGTATTCACCGACCATCATGATGGTGCCGGCGAAGATCGCTGATACCAGCAGGGCGCCGCAGACGGTCAGCCACAGCACCGGCCCGCGGATGGTCGCAGCGATCCGCCAGTTCACACTCTGTCCCGATGGGACGCCCGCCTGCCCCTGCATCGATCCACGCATTTCTCATCCCCTGGATGCCATGCATACGCTGCGGAGTTCGCACAAGCGGTTAGGAAAACCGGTTACTCGTCGCTTAATTGGAGGGGCGGGATTCTGAACATGATGGTTGCAGGGGGGCTGCCGCCATCGGCGGTATTCGGTTGCATCCGGGTCGACCGCGATTAAGCTCGCCCGACAAGGGCGGCGAGACGTCCGCCTCGAAAAAGGGAGAGCGATAATGCGACGATTGCTGAAGGCAGGGATTCTGGCGGCCTTGGCGCTGACTGCGCAGGCCGGCCGGGCCGAGGACATCACCCGCTTCGCGCCGCTCAAGGCCGAGGAGTTGTCGCCGGCGCAGAAGGCCTGGGCTGACCTGATTTCGGCGCCGCCGCGCAACGCCAAGTTCACCGCGCCGCCCTATCGCGCCTATATCCGCAATCCCGATCTGGCGCCAAAGCTGTCCGCGCTGTCGGAGTATCTGCGCTGGAACACGTCGCTACCGCCGCGCTTGAGCGAAATGGCGATCCTGATCACGGCGCGGCACTGGACCGCGCAGTATGAATGGTTCGCGCACCACCCACTTGCGCTGAAGGGCGGCCTCGATCCGAAGGTCCTGGACGCGATCGCCAAGGGCACGCGGCCTGACGGGATGAAGGACGATGAGGCGGCGCTGTACGATCTCGGCATCGCGCTCTATCGCGACAGGAAGGTCAGCGATGCCGTCTACCAGGCCGCACAGGACAAGTTCGGCGAGCGCGGCATCATGGATATCATCGCCATCATGGGCTATTACGACCTGGTCTCGATGACGCTGATCACCATGCAGGCCGGCGCGCCGAACGACAGCGTGCCGCCGCTTCCGGTGCTGGAGAAGTAGCGCGGGCGGCTTTGAAGTCCTGAATCACAGAGCTAACCGCGTCATTGCGACGAGCAAAGCGACGAAGCAATCCATGGCTCCGCAAGTGGAGGTATGGATTGCTTCGCTTCGCTCGCAATGACGATGAGACGCAGCAAAATTATCCCGTCCTACCTTCGATAGCTGCTGGCGCGAGAGTAGGTCGCGCGGCTGTCCTGGGCCGGGCGGGCTGCCAGGCTGCCGCGCGTCTCGCTGGTGTGCGGCGTCGCGGGCCTGAGGTCCTCGAGGAAGATCGGCCTGGCGAAGTAGTAACCCTGCGCATAGCGGATCTTGGTCGCCGCCTGCAGATAGGCGAGCTCCTCATAGGACTCGATCCCCTCGGCGATCACGGTCATGCCGAGCACCTCGCTCAAGGATTCTATCGCGCGCAGGATGCCCTGGCTGCGCGGCCGCTTGTGGATGTCCGTGATGAAGGACCGGTCGATCTTGATTTCGTCGGCGGTGATGTCGGCAAGCGCCGACAGCGACGAATAGCCGATGCCGAAATCGTCGATCGAGATGCCGACGCCGATCTGGCGCAGCATCGGCAGGATCTGGTCCTGGAATTGCGATTTGGTGATGAAGGCGTCCTCGGTCACCTCGATCATGAAGCGCCTGGCAAAGCCGGTGTCCTCGATCGCGCGGGCGAACGAGCGCATGAAGTCGGGGTTGGCGGCCTGCTTGGCGGCGACGTTCATGCTGATCGTCGTGGTCGGACCGAAGGTGTGGTTGATCAGGTCGATCGACTTGACGATTTCCGCCAGCACCAGATGCGTCAGCTCGTCGATCAGCCCGAGTTCGACGGCGAGGTTGATGAAGGTGCCGGGCGCCTGGATCACGCCCTCGTCGTCGCGCAGCCGCACCAGCGCCTCGATGCCCTTGACCTCCTGGGTGCGGATATCGACCTTGGGCTGAAACGCACAGCAGAAGCGCTTCTCCAGGATCGCGAGCCGCAGCGACTGCTCGATCTTCATCCGCGCCAGCGCCTCGCGCTCCATGCTATCGTCGAAGAACGCGGTCGCGCCCTTGCCGTTGTTCTTCACCCGATACATCGCGATATCGGCGTTCTGTCGCAGCGCCTCGTAGTCCCGGCCGTGCTCGGGATGCAGGCTGACGCCGATCGAGGTCGAGGCGAAGATTTCGGACTGATCGATGAAAAACGGCGCCTTCAGCCGTTCCTGTATCATATGGATGAACTCGGCGACCTCGTGATCGCCGCTGACCGGGTTCAGCAGCAGCAGGAACTCGTCGCCCGAGATGCGCGACAGGATGTCGGTGTCGCGCAAGGCGTGCCCGAGCCGCTTGGAGAGCTCGATCAGCAGCGCATCGCCGATCGCGTGGCCATAATAGTCGTTGATGTGCTTGAAATTGTCGACGTCGAGGAAGGCGAGGGCGAAATGCGCCTGCGGCCCGTCGCGGCGTATGAGGCCGTTGACCCGATGCTCGATCACCCGGCGCGTCGGCAGGTCGGTCAGCTCGTCGTAATAGGCAGAGCGGAACAGCTGGTCCTCGAACGCCTTCTGGTCGGAGATGTCGGCCGAGGCCGAGATCAGGAGATTGCGCCCGGCGATCTGCACCGGCCGGTGCGAGGTGAGGAACACATGCTTGGACGCGCCGCAGGTCAGGGCCTCTTCGAGCACGACCGGGCTGCCGCTGCGCAGCAGTTCGAGGCAGGTCTCGTGGCGGTCGTCGATCTGCGTCGGCTGGCTGGCATCGGCCGCGAGCTGCAATTGTGCCGCGGCCGCTTCGTTAACAAGGATGAATTCGCCGCGCTCGTCCTGAACAGTCACGCCCGAGGGCAGCAGGCGGAGAAGATCCCGCAAAATTTGCAATTCATTGCTGGAATTGCCTTCATTTCCGGCCGCTAACGCACCGGACTGAAAATCGTGTTTGGTGAGACTATGCATGCGCGAAGCTTGGCAAAGTCCGTTGTAGTTTTGGTTAAGCGGAACTGAGAAAAGCCGTGACAGCATGAGAGAGCTGTGGGCTTCGCAAGCCGTCGGCAATCGTCATTAACAGACTATCAACGCGCGGCGTTGGCGCTTGCGCGAGCGATTTCGGTTCCCACGGTTTCCGTGCGCACCTGAAATAGCGTATCGGGCCGGGATCGGTTTCTCAACCGGCGGGAAGCTGACACTGCATGGTGCAGTGAATGCCGGTCTTCAGGTAGCTGATCTCGGTCTTGCCGTCGAACGGCCGCAGCGCCGAATTCAACAGCTTGGTGCCGAAGCCGGCTTCGCCGATCGCTTCGACCGCCGGCCCCTCGGTTTCGTCCCAGGTCACATTGAGGCGGCCATCGCCCGCCGTCCACGACACCTGGAGGAACCCGCGTGGCGAGGAGAAGGCGCCGTATTTGCCGGCGTTGGTGGCGAGTTCATGGAAGATCAGCGCCAGCGAGACCGCGAGCTTGGCGGGCAGAAACAATTGCTCGCCATTGAGGTTGAACCGCACATGGCCGTAAGGCCCGAGCTCCGAGCGGAGCAAATCCTTGATATCGCATCCATAGCCGTCGACCCGCGTGATCAGATCGTCGGTTGCCGACAGCGCGCGGATGCGGTGATCGATGCGGTCCCAGACGTCAGGCCGGTCCTGCAGCGCTTGGTGCAGCACGGCATGAATGGTCGAGGACTTGTTCTTCAGCCGGTGCTGCAATTCGTCGACCACCATCTTGCGGTATTGCTCTTCCTCGATCAGCCGCTGGGCGATTTCGCGTTGTTGCGCGACCATCGAGCGGTAGTGCTCGACGCCCCAGATCGCGATGCCGCACACCGCCCAGAAGATCATCAACAGCGCAAAGCGGGCGGGATCGACGCTTGTTCCGCTGAAATTGACGGCGACGCCGAGCGCGCCGCTGGCAAGCGCGGTGGCGATCCCGATCCGGAAGCCGCCGAAGGCGGTGGCGAAGAACACGGCCGGAAAATACGGCGTGAAGAACACATCCGGCCTGATCTGGGCGAGCCCGAAGCGGGTGGCCGTGGCCAAAACGAGACAGAGCAGGGCGAAACTGCCCGCGAAAAGCGTCGAGGGCTGGGAAATGCCCTGCCAACCCGTCCTGAATTCATCGATCAGCTTCGTCATCCGCTGTTACTTCACGTGATCAGCGGACCCAAAATAAGGCCGCCGCGACCGAAAACCTGCAGTTGTGTCCTTCCGGCCACAGCCGGACCCGTGCCAGCGTCGCATGCGAGCGTAGCTGTGCTTGCGTTGCCCGGGATGGACGCGGAATATCTGCGGCATCAAATTGGACTGGGGGATCGGGATGGGACGGCTGGACGGCAAAGTCGCGGTGATTACGGGCGCGACCAGCGGCATCGGGTTGCGCACGGCGGAAGTCTTCGTCGCGGAAGGAGCAAAGATCGTGATCGCGGGCCGCCGCGCGGCGGAAGGCGAGGCGCTGGCGAAGCAACTCGGTTTTAACTGCCTGTTCCGCCAGACCGACGTCACGGTCGAGGATCAGATGCAGGCGCTGATCGCGCTGACGGTCGACAAATTCGGTCGGATCGACTGCCTGTTCAACAATGCCGGCGGCCCGGCGCAGACCGGAGGCATCGAAGGCCTCGACGTTGCGCGATTCGATGCCGCGATGGCGACCTTGCTGCGCAGCGTCATGCTCGGCATGAAGCATGCCGCGCCCCATATGCGCAAACAGGGTTCCGGCAGCATCATCAACAATGGCAGCATCGCCGGCAGGCTCGCCGGTTTCTCCTCATCGATGGTCTATGGCGCGGCCAAGGCCGCCGTGATCCATTTCACCAAATGCGTGGCGATGGAACTTGGCGAGGACGGCATCCGCGTCAACTCGATCTCGCCCGGCGCGATCGCGACCGGCATTTTCGGCAAGGCGCTCGGCTTGTCGACCGAGGCTGCCGAGAAGACGCCGGTGGTGATGCGTGAGATCTACAAGGCGGCGCAGCCGATCCCGCGTGCCGGCCTGCCTGACGACATCGCGCATGCGGCGGTGTTCCTGGCGAGCGACGAGTCGGGCTTCATCAACGGCCACGATCTCGTCGTCGATGGCGCCATCACCGGCGGCCGCAACTGGACGCAGCAGCAGGCAGGCTATGTCGCCCTGCGCAAGGCGTTCGATCAGGGGACGGGTTAATTCTGGAGCATCCGTCATTGCGAGCGAAGCGAAGCAATCCATGGCCCACTAGCGGAGGAATGGATTGCTTCGTCGTTTCAGCGCAAAATTGCTCTGCAATTTTGTGGTGAGCTGCTCGCAATGACGGGGGAGGACATCATGCTGTTCGCAATGGTCAGTTGCTTTAGCCGGCTCCGTTTCCCATGAACGCGAGGCTCGAGCGGCAGCTGCGCTATCTCGGCGCCATCATCGTCGCCGGTGCGGTGGCGAGCGTTGCGGTCAATCTCGCGCAAGGCCGCCATACAGCGCCCCAGCTCATCGCGGCGCTTGCTTACACCTTCGTGACCGCCGTGGTGATCGGTAGCGTCGAGTTGTTCATCCTGCAGGACTCGGAGTGGCTCCGCCGCTTGCCGTTCGTTGCCCTTGTGGCTGTCCGAAGCACGATCTATGCCGTTTTCATCATTGCCATCCAGTTGCTTCAGGTCGGCGAGCGCGCCGCCGGCCTGGAGTTGCAAACCTCGATCGAGGATTTTTGGCGCAGCATCGCCTATTCGGCGGTGATCTCGGTGATCCTGAACTTCGGTTTCAGCATCGCCAATCTGATCGGCCCGCGCGTCTTCCTGAACTTCGTCTCCGGCCGTTACCATTCGCCGGTCGAGGAGAACCGCTTCGTGCTGTTCGTCGACATTGCCGGGTCCACCGGTCTCGCCGAGCAGCTCGGCGGCATCGGCATTCACCGCTTTCTCGACCGTACCTTCCGCCTGCTCACCGAATCGGTCGTGGACTATCGTGGCGAGGTGCTGAACTACATCGGCGACGAGATCATCGTGACCTGGCCGGAGCAGTCCGGCGCGATTGATTGCCGGCCGCTGCGCTGCTTCGTGGCGATGCGCCGCGCCTTGCAGAAGGCCGTGCCGGAGTTCGAGCGCGAATTCGGTGCCGCACCGCAAATCCGTGGCAGCCTGCATTTCGGGCCGGTGATCGTCGGCGAGATCGGCGACGTCAAGCCTGCCATCGTGTTCAACGGCGACGTCATGAACACCGCGGCGCGGCTGGAAGAATTGAGCCGCAAGGTCGATGGCGGCTTCCTCGCCTCGCGCGCTGCGATGGCGCGCTTTGCTTCAGCGCCGCCATTTGCCGTGCATGATCTCGGCACGCTGCCGATCCGCGGCCGTATCGACGGCATCGAGGTGGTCGGGATCGGGGCGGTGGTCGCGTCGGCTTGAGAGCGTGATGGTGGTCACGTCGCTACACTCCTTTGTCCACCCTGCAATTCCTAATGCTCGACCCGATACAGGCGCCATCGCTGCGGTATGCCCTTGAGTTGGTGAACGCCGCGATCCGTGAAGCGGATTTCAGACGTCGACATCAGATCCCTGACCGCGCTCGAAACCAGGACTTCGCCGGCACGTGCTTTGGCCGCGACGCGCGCGCCGATGTGAATCGCGAGACCAATCACCTCCGCCCCGCTCACCTTGTATTCGCCCGCGTGCAGCCCTACCCTGATCTCCAGCCCCAGCGTGCGCACGGCTTCACGGATGGCGGTCGCACAACGGACCCCGGCGGCCGGCGCGCGGAACGTCGCCAGCAATCCGTCTCCCGTCGTGACAACTTCTTTTCCGCGCAAAGTCTTCAGCTCTCTGCGGACGGCGGCGTAATAGTGATTCATCACCTGGGCCCAGCGCGAATCGCCGAGCCGTGCGGCTTTTTCGGTGGATCGGACAATATCGACAAAGAGGATCGTGGCGAGTGCTTGTCCGAGCTCGGCGCTGCGATTGGCGGTTCGTCGCCGGGGCGCGATGTTTCCAGTCAGCGGTTCGTAACGATGGCTGCGTCGCCGTGCGATTGCGGCTTTTGCATAGTCCTTGGCACGCTGCTCCGTGCGGCAGCGGATTGTTTTATCGCGCGGTGGAAGCGTCCAGTAAACCTTGCGCCCTTCTCCCGCGCCATGGACCTCCACGGCGCCCCACTTCAGGAGAACCGTCGAGCCAACCCGCCGAATACACCATGCCTTCGAGGTGTACCCGGACACGTTCGACTGATGGACTCCGATGCGAAGGAATTTGGGCATGAACGTGCCGCAGATCGAAAGACCGTATGGGCTTATCTAGGGCAAAGCGTAGTCAACCATTCGGGCGTTGGCAACATTCCTCCCATCGAAACGTCGTCAACGGCTCTCGTACCAACGCGCGAGCCGGGTAGGGTGGGCAAAGCGACAGCGTGCCCACCATCACGAGCACGGCGTGAATGGTGGGCACGTCGCTACGCTCCTTTGCCCACCCTACGAAACTGTCAGTTATCGACGTTGATGAGGCTCTGTCCTACGCCGGCTTCACCATAACCCGCAGGCCATCGCGCGGCTTCGGGATCGGCCACATCTGCCAGTCGGCCTTGTAGCCCGGCGGCAGCGATACTTCGAGGTTCTGCACGAAATGCCGCGCAAAGCACTTCGCCTGCATGTAGGCAAAATGCAGCCCGATACACATATGCGCGCCGCCGCCGAACGGCACCCACGCGAAGCGATGGCGCGCGCGTTGTGCTTCGTCGGTGAAGCGCATCGGGTCGAACCTCTCGGGCTCGGGCCAGATCTCCTTCATATGATGGGTGAACAGCGGATTGACGCCGACCAGCGTGCCGGCGGGAATCGCATAAGCCCTGAACGAGAAGTCGCGGACCGCGCGGCGCGGCATCGACGGCACCGGCGGCTTCAGCCGCAATGCTTCCTTGAACGCCATCTCCGCCATCGGCAGAGCGTTGAGATGGTCCAGGCTGGTGGGTTGATCAGCGGCAATGCCGAGCGCGCCGACCTCGTCACGCAGCTTGTTCTGCCAGTCGGGATTGGCGGCGAGCTCGCCGACGAACGACGTCAGCGACGAGGTCAGCGTGTCGTGCGCCGCCATCATCAGGAAGCTCATATGGTCGATGATATCAGGCTCGGACAGCAGCGCGCCGTCCTCGTGGGTCGCCTGGCACAGTTGCGAGAACAGATCGTCGCCGCCGCCTTTGGCGCGCCGGATCGGAATCTGCTCGGAGAAATAGGCGATGATCCGTTTGCGTCCCTTGACCCCGCGCGCCATCTGCGTGCCCGGCAGCGGCTTGCGGATCGGTGCCACCGCCGCGGCCACCATGTCGACAAAGGCGCGGTTGATCTGGTCGACCTCGGGGCCGATGTCGGCGCCGAGGAAGGAGGTCGCAGCGAGGTCGAGCGTGAGCTGCTTCATCGCTGGATAGACCAGCATCTCGCCGGGTCTGGCTTTCCACTGCGCCACCCGCGCGGCGATGCCGCGGTCGAGTCCGGTGAAGTATGACTTCATCGGCTTGTCCTTGAAGGCGAATGACAGCGCACGGCGGTGCAGCCGATGCTCGTCGAAGTCGCGCAGCATCAGGCCGCGCGGGAACAGCAGGCCGAGAATCGGGCCCCAGCCGTGCTCGGAGGAGAATTGTTTCGCCTGGTCGAACAGCACGAGTTCGTTGGCCTCGGGCCCGAGCAGCACGATGTTGGTCTCGCCGAACATATGGCTGCGGTAGCAGAGGCCGTGTCGCGCGGCGCTCTTCTCGACGAACCCCTTGGGGTCCGCCAGCACCTGCAGCGTCTTGCCGATGATCGGCCAGCCCTCGTCGCCGGGAATATGGGTCAATGAATTTCGCTTGGGCGGCGTGAACGTATAAGCGGTGGGCGCGACACTCTGCATCGACATGGTCAGTGCTCCGGTCGGGGCGTCTCGCTCATAAATAGCCGGTTTGCGGCGCCATCGCAAAGCTCCGGTGCGGCGGATCGCCGTGGTCTTCAACAAGCTGGGCGACGACACCGCGTATTGCTGCGCGACGCTGGGGCCAAAGTTGAGGGAGTGCGGGATTAAAACATCACGCCTTGTGTTTCGCGGCCGCCTTCTGCAAATCAGGCGCATTCACCGCGGGGATGGCGACACGTCCCGTGCCGGTAAGCTGAAGTGCTGCGGCGGCTTTGTCGTTTTGCATGATCTTGGCCATCACGGCCTGGCCGGCGCGCTCGAACACCGCGCGGTTGTCGATCACGAACTGGCGCGACTTGCGCAGGCTGTCGATATAGCCGTTGATTTCAGGAACAACATAGCGCGCGACCATGTCCCAGCTGCGGCGGGTGTTTTCCGGATTGGCCCAGTCATGGGCGAAGCCGACGATGGTGCCGACGCCGCCGGAGACATCGACCAGGTTCTTGATCATCTTCACGAGATCGTCGGGTGTGCCGATGGTGGAGGCCGCGCCGTCGACGAACGCGGTCTTGTCGACCGCTTCATCGGGCGAAGCGTACGCGGTCAGGCCCGGCCGCATCAATGTGCCGACATTATAATCATTGTGCCAGCGCATCAGGCCGGGGCCGGCCTCGCGCCGCGCCTGCTCGCGGGTCTCGGCGACGTGCCACGACAGCAGCACGCGCCAGTTCGCGCGGCTCACCGTGGTGCCGGCTTTCTGCGCGGCGTCCTCGGCGAATTGCCATTGCTGCGGCAGTGCCATCAGGCCCTGCGTCGACATCGAGCCGAGCGAGATGATGCCGATGCCGTATTTGCCGGCGAGCGTCATGCCCGACGGCGAGATCTGCGAGGCCACCACGAACGGCATGTCCTCCTGTAGCGGCAGGATCTGCAGCGCGGCGTCGTTCATCTCGAACCAGTCGGTCTTCGCCGTGACGCGCTCACCGTTGAACAGGCGGCGGATCACCGCAATCGCCTCGTCCTGGCGGTCGCGCTGGGTCATCGGATCGATGCCGAGCGTGTGCGCGTCGGACGCGAGTGCGCCCGGACCGGAGCCGAAGATGGCGCGGCCGCCGGTCATGTGGTCGAGCTGCACCATGCGCTGCGCGACGTTGAAGGGATGGTGATAGGGAAGCGAGATCACGCCGGTGCCGAGCTTGATGCGCTTGGTGCGTTCGCCGGCCGCGGCCAGGAACATTTCCGGCGAGGCGATGGTCTCCCAGCCCGACGAATGGTGCTCGCCGCACCAGAATTCATCATAGCCGAGTGCGTCGAGCTGCTCGACGAAATCGAGGTCGCGGCGGAATTGCAGCATCGGATGCTCGCCGATCGGGTGATGCGGGGCGAGGAAGGCTCCGAATTTGAGGCGCGCCATGGGTCGTTCTCTCCGGATGATTGTTATTGGGGGCTTTCCGCCAACCTACGGGGTGGCCCGGGGCAAGGCAATGCTTCGAGGCTGCGGCGCCCGCATGGTTGTTGCGCGAATCGGCCCCGCTTGCCGCGGTCCGGAATGTTTCCCAGCGCGTCAACGCAAGTTCGGCGCGATGCCGCAGGCGGTCGGCCGCGCCTACCGCGTCATCCTGTTCCAGGCATCGAGCCCGGCGATCTTGTAGGCCTCCGCGAGCGTCGGATAGTTGAAGGTGTTCTGGATGAAATAGTCGATGGTCCCCTTCAGATTGAGCACCGCTTGGCCGATGTGGATTAGTTCGGTCGCGCCTTCGCCCAGGATGTGCACCCCGAGCAGCCGGCGGGTCTTGATCGAGAAGATCATTTTCATCATGCCGCTGTTCAGCCCCATGATATGGCCGCGCGAGGTCTCGCGAAACCGCGCGATGCCGACCTCGTAGGGGATGCCGCGGGTGCGGACCTCCTCCTCGGTCAATCCGGTGGTGGAGATCTCCGGCACCGAATAGATGCCGTAGGGGAAGTATTCCGGCGGCGCCATCGGCTCCATGCCGAGCGCGTGGCAGGCGGCGACGCGGCCCTGCTCCATCGAGGTCGAGGCCAGGCTCGGGAAGCCGATCACGTCTCCGGCGGCATAGATGTGCGGCACCGAGGTCTGCAGCGTCATCGGATCGACCGCGATGCGGCCGCGGTGGTCGACAGTGATGCCGGCGGCGTCGAGATTGAGCCGGTCGGTGGCGCCGACGCGACCGGCGGCGAACAGCAGCATCTCCGAGGTCACGGCGCGGCCATCGGCAAGCCGGGTCTGGATCGCGCCGCTGGTGGCGCGCTCGATCGCCGTGACGGCGGAGCCGAGCCGCAGCGAGACGTTGCGATCGCGCAGCTCGTGCATGAATTCGTCGATCAGCTCCTTGTCGATGAAGTCGAGGAAGGTCGGCCGCGGCTCGATCAGGGTGACGGCGACGTCGAGCGCAGAGAAGATGGTGGCATATTCGACCCCGATCACGCCGGCGCCGATCACGGCAAGGCTGCGCGGCAGCTTCGGCAGCTCGATGATCTCGTCGCTGTCGAACACCGATTTGCCGTCGAACGGCACATAGTCGGGCCGGAACGGCCGCGTGCCGCACGCGATCAGGATATGGGCAGCGGAGACCACTTTGGTCTCGCCGTTCTGCGCCGTCACCTCGATCTGATGCGGGCCGACGAAACGCGCTTCGCCATTGGCGGTGCGCACCAGATTGCGGCTGAACTGATGCTCGAGCACCTCGACCTCGTGGTCGAGCGTCTTCTGCAGCCGCACGATCAGATCGTTGGCCGCAATGTCCTGCTTGACCCGGTAGGAACGCCCGTAGAAGCCGCGCTCGCGCCAGCCGGACAGGTTGAGCACGGTCTCGCGCAGCGTTTTCGACGGGATCGTGCCGGTATGGACCGAAACGCCACCGACCCGGCGTCCCTTTTCGACCACCAGCACCGACTTGCCGAGCTTGGCGAATTGCACCGCAGCCCGGCGGCCGGACGGGCCGGAGCCGATCACCAGCATGTCATAGTCGACCATCGAAGGCAGTCCCGAACGCGCGAAACGACTGAAAAGGTGCAAAATGCGCTCAAATACATGCAGCAATCGGGCCAATCCCGGCGTTCGCTCCCCTCGGAGGCAAGCAAGCTTACCTCCGAGGTAATCGCCGGGATGACCGTTTCCGGTGATGATGCATGCAACAGAATCCCGACAGGACCGCACCGCATGCACCAGATCGTATCGACGCGAGCGGACTCATCCCGCCGCTGGTGGGTGCTGGCGATTGTCGTCGCCGCGCAATTCATGTTCGGTGTCGACGCCTTCATCGTCAACGTCGCGATCCCCACCATCGCGTTGGAGCTGCACGCGAGTCCGGCACAGATCGAGGCTGTCATCGCGATCTACCTGATCGCCTATGCCACGCTGGTGGTGACCGGCGGCCGGCTCGGCGATATCTACGGCACTAGGAATGTGTTCATCACCGGCGTCGCGGGCTTCTCGGTGACGTCGCTGTGGTGCGGCCTGGCGCAATCCGGTCCGGAGCTTATTGTCGCGCGGCTGGCGCAGGGCGCGACCGCGGCGCTGATGGTGCCGCAGGTGCTGGCGACGCTGCATCTGTTGTTCGCAGATGGCGCCCGCGCGCGAGCGTTCGGCATCTACGGCATTGTGCTCGGGCTTGCGGGCGCCGCGGGCTTCATGCTCGGCGGCGTGCTGGTGACGCTCGATCTCGCCGGCCTCGGCTGGCGCGTGGTGTTCTTCGTCAACGTGCCCTGTGGCGCCGTCATTATCGCGGCGGCGCTGAAGATCATGCCGACGGTGCCGCGCCGGGCCGGCACGCGGCTCGATATTCCTGGCGCCGTGGTGCTGTTCATCGGCCTGCTGTGCCTGATCGGGCCGTTGCTGTTCGGCCGCGATCTCAATTGGGCGGCGTGGATTTGGTTGGTGATGGCGGCAGGTGTTGCGATCATCGCGGCGTTCGGGCGGCTGGAGCGCACTGTGGCGCGCCGCGGCGGTATGCCGTTGATCGATCTGTCGCTGCTGGCAGATGCCGCCTTCATGCGCGGACTGGTCGCGGTGTTTTTCTTCTTCTTCGCCAATCTGTCCTTCTACCTGATCATGACCATGTTCATGCAGAAGGGCCTGCAGATTGCGCCGCTGCAGGCGGGGCTGGTGTTCGTGCCACTGGCGCTGACCTTCGTGGTCGCCTCGCGTCATAGCGGTATCAGGGCGAAACATCGCGGCACGCTGGTGCTGATCGAGGGCTGCCTGTTGCAGATCGTCGGTCTCGCGGTGCTGGTGGCGACCGTTGAGGTGGTCGCGGCGCCGTCGGCACTGATGCTTGCGCTCGTGCTGATGGTCTTCGGCTATGGTCAGGGACTGGTGATGGCGCCGTTGTCGAGCGCAGTGCTCTCGAGCGTGAAGCCGGCAAGTGCGGGCGCGGGCTCCGGCATGTACGGCACCACGGCGCAGATCGGCAACGCGGCCGGTGTCGCGACGATCGGTGCGGTCTTCTTCGCCGTTGAGACTGTTATTTCGGCACGCGTGGCATTGTTCGCAGCGTGCGCATTGTTTGTGCTGTCGATCGCCATTTCAGCCGCATTTCTGTCATGGATGCGCCGCGTCAGCGCATGAATCCGGAGACGCGTGGCGCGCTTTTTTCGAAAAGATCATGCTCAAACAAGGTGCTAGGCAACTATTTCAACCGATCGTCGTGCACTTCAGCGCCGATCACGCATTAACGCCGATTCTCACATTTCCGCAGGGAGGGACAGCACACGGCTTTTCTTTTTGCAGTGCAGCAACTATCTGTTCCCCTGTGCGTAACTAGAATAATCACCTCAGGAGTTGCTGTTGTCCTTGATCAACAACGTCGAGTTTCTGCGTCATCTGCCGAAGATGAACGCGTTCAACGGCCTCGGCGCATTTGCGCCCGCCGTGTCGACGCCGCTCGTCGAGACGACCGAATTCGGCGCCAACCCCGGCGCACTGAAGATGTTCTCGTTCGTGCCCGCGCAGCTCGCGCGGACGCCCGCGCTCGTCGTCGTGCTGCATGGCTGCGGCCAGACGGCTGCGGCCTATGATCTCGGCGCCGGCTGGTCGACGCTCGCGAGGCACTATGGCTTCGCATTGCTGATGCCGGAGCAGCAGTCGTCCAACAACGGCAACACCTGCTTCAACTGGTTCGATCCCGAGGACATCGCGCGGGGGCAGGGCGAGGCCAGCTCCATCAGGCAGATGATTGCGTACATGGCCGGTGCGCATGACATCGATCCGCGGCGCATCTACGTGACGGGTCTCTCCGCCGGCGGCGCGATGGCGTCCGTCATGCTCGCGACCTATCCGGATGTGTTCGCGGGCGGCGCGATCATCGCCGGCCTGCCGTTCGGCGTCGCCACCAATCTGCGCGAGGCGCTGCAGGCCATGATGCAGGGCAGCGCGCTGCCCGCCCCCGAGCTCGGGGCGCTCGTCCGCAACGCTTCGAAGCACAACGGCGCCTGGCCGAAAATCTCGGTGTGGCACGGCAGCGCCGACCGCACCGTCAGTCCTGCCAATGCCGCCGCGATCGTCCGGCAATGGCTCGACGTTCACGGCCTGCCGCCGGCTGCGATGTCGAAGGCCGATGTCGGCGGCTATCCGCGTGAGGTCTGGTGGAACGCCGATGGCGAGACGCTGGTCGAATCCTATGGCATCACCGACATGGCCCATGGCACGCCGCTCGGGCTTGCCGACAATGACGATCGCTATGGCGTGGAAGGCGCGTTCATGATCGAGGCCGGGATCTCCTCGACCTATCACATCGCAAGCTTCTTCGGCCTGACCGATCAGGTCCGTCAGCCGCAGATTGCACCGACGGGAATCCCGCGCGAGCGCGCCGACACGATCTCAATGACGATTCCGGTGCCGGCGGCTGATCCTGTCTCCGAAACGATGTCCGACCGCAGCAGCGCCCGGCCGCAGACGCCACGGAGCAAGGGTGTCGATGTCGGTCGCGTCATCGCGCGAGCGCTAACCGCCGCGGGGTTGATGAAGTAGCGCTTACATCTCGCCGGTCAGGAACGGGTTCGTCATCCGCTCCTGGCCAATGCTGGATCCGGCGCCATGGCCACAGATGAAGCCGACATCGTCGCCGAGCGGCAGCAGCTTGTCCTTGATCGACTGGATCAGCGTCGGATGACTGCCGCCGGGCAGGTCGGTCCGCCCGACCGAACCGGCGAACAGGACGTCGCCGACATGGGCGAAGCGCAGCTCCTTGTTGAAGAACACCACGCTGCCCGGCGAATGGCCGGGGCAATGCAGGATGTCGAAGGTGAGGTCGCCGATCGAGACCTGGTCGCCCTCGTCGAGCCAGCGATCGGGACCGAAATTGCGCACCCCGGTCATGCCGAAGCGTTCGCCGCTCGAGACCACATTGTCGAGCAGGACCTTGTCCGCGATATGCGGGCCTTCGATCTTGACCTGCAGCGCATCGCGCAATTCGGCGGCGCCGCCGACATGGTCGATATGGCCGTGGGTCAGCCAGATCTTCTCGACCGTCACGCCGGTCTGCTTGATCGCCGCCTGGATCTTCGGCACGTCGCCGCCGGGGTCGATCACCACGGCTTTCTTGGTCGGCTCGTGCCAGATGATGGTGCAGTTCTGCTCGAACAGCGTCACCGGCACGATGATCGCGCCAGCCTTCGGTTTGGTCTCGGTTGTGTCATCCATGAGGGGCACCATAGGCTACCAGAAACGGCCGTCAACACGGACAAACGCGCGGTGCCCGGCGTGTGATCCAAAACAGACCGTGATAGACTTGTGATGACAGAACAATTGGTCCCCGCAGTCCCGACCTCCATGAACCAGGCCCCCAAATCGCCGCTCGGCGGACCCCGGACCAGCGCTCGCGCGTTCTTTGTCGCGGACCGCATCAGCACGTCCGGCCTGGAGCGCGGCGACGTGCTGGCCACCACGCCGCTGGCGTTCCGCGTCAACGATAACGGCGTCGCGATCCTGTTCCGTTACGGCGTCGTGGTCCTGATCGGCCTCAACGCGCTGGAGGAGGATGAATTCCTGCGCAGTCTGCAGTCGCGGACGACCGGTCCGTTCGCGCGGCGCGAGGAGGAGATCGCGATCATCGAGCTCGCTTCGGAGAAGGAAGATCAGATCCCGCCCGGCGGTCCGATCTATCTGCAAAGCCTGTCGCCGGAGCGACTGATCCTGGTCGGCGAGGCGCTCGCCAAGAGCGTGGTGCTGGCGCGCCACGAGCGCGAGGTCGCGGCGGTGTTCGACACCACCGAGCCGTTCGCGCGCGACCTGGCAAAGAGCGGGCGGATCCATGCTGGCCGTGTCGCAATCCTCAAGCACATCGGCAATGCGCTGTCGGTGCGGCACCGCGTGGCTGGCCCGGTCGAGATCGCGGAGAAGCCCGACATCCTCTGGGACAAGCCGCAGCTCGAGCGGCTCTACGCCCGGCTCGAGGATGAGTATGAGCTGAAGGAGCGGGCGGAATCGTTGAACCGCAAGCTCGCCGTGATCGCCGAGAGCGCCCAGGTCCTCACCGACATCATCGACACCAGCCGCTCGCTGCGGCTGGAGCTGATCATTGTCTTCCTGATCCTGTTCGAGGTGCTGATTACGATCTACCAGATCGCGATGGCGCGGCACTGAGCCCGTCATCTTTCCGCCCCCAATTGTGCGTCATCCCTGAACCAACCGGTACCATCGGGCGTTAGCTTGCTGGGGCCGGATTGCGAGGGGGGCGGGATGGATCAGGGCGACAAGGACTGGTGGCGGCACGGCATCTTCTATCAGATCTATCCGCGCTCGTTCGGGGATAGCGATGGCGACGGCGTCGGCGACATCAGGGGGATCATCGCGCGGCTGCCCTATCTGACGCGGCTTGGCGTCGATGCGGTCTGGCTGTCGCCGATTTTCCCGTCACCAATGGCCGACTTCGGCTACGACATCTCCGATTACACCGGCATCGATCCGCTGTTCGGGACGATGGAAGATTTCGACGCACTGGTCACGGCCGCCCACGACGCCGGCCTCAGGCTGATCCTCGATCTGGTGCCGAACCACACCTCCGACCAGCATCCCTGGTTCATCGAGGCGAAGAGTTCGCGCCAGAATCCCAGGCGCGACTGGTACATCTGGCGCGATCCGGCGCCGGACGGTGGGGCGCCCAACAACTGGCTGTCGGAGTTCGGCGGCAGCGCTTGGGCATATGACGAGGCCTCAGGCCAGTATTACTATCACGCCTTCCTCGCCCAGCAGCCTGACCTGAACTGGCGCAATAGTGACGTCAGGCAAGCAATCTACGACGTGATGCGGTTCTGGCTCGCCAAGGGCGTCGACGGCTTCCGCGTCGACGTGATCTGGCACCTGATCAAGGATGCCGACTTCCGCGACAACCCGCCGAACCCGCATTATCGCGAAGGCCGGCCGCCACACGAGAAAATCCTGACGCAATATTCGACCGACCAGCCGGAGGTGCATGCCGTCATCACCGAGATGCGCCGCGTCACCGAGGAGTTCGACAACCGCGTGCTGATCGGCGAGGTCTATCTGCCGCTGCACCGGCTCGTCGCCTATTACGGCAACGATCTCAGCGGCGCGCAGATGCCGTTCAATTTCGCGCTGCTGTCCACCCTGTGGAGCGCGCGCTCGGTCGAGACCATCATCGCCGACTATGAGAAGGCGCTGCCATCGGGCGCATGGCCGAACTGGGTGCTCGGCAATCACGACCGGCCGCGCGTGGCGAGCCGGGTCGGCCCGGCGCAGGCACCGGTAGCCGCAATGCTGCTGCTGACGTTGCGCGGGACGCCAACGCTCTATTACGGCGACGAGATCGGCATGCGCCAGGTTCCGATCGCACCGGATCAGGTGCGCGATCCCTTCGAGAAGAACGTTCCTGGTATCGGCGTCGGTCGCGACGGCTGCCGCACGCCGATGCAATGGAGCGCCGAGCGCAACGCCGGCTTTTCGAGCGTCGAGCCGTGGCTGCCGCTGGCGCACGACTTCGCCAGGGACAATGTCGCGAGCCTGGAGGCAGACCGGGCGTCGATCCTGAACCTCTACAAGGCGCTGATTGCGCTGCGGCGAAGATTGCCGCAGCTCGTCGATGGCAGCTATGAGCCCGTGGCCGCGCAGGGCGACGTCATGCTCTACCGGCGGCGCAGCGCCGATGGCGTGGCGGTGATCGCACTGAATTTCGGGGCGGAGCCCGCGACCATCACCTCCAGCGCGATCGGATTCAGCAATGAAGTCCTGCTATCGACATTCATGGACCGACAGGGTGAGAAGATCGAAGGCGTGCTCGATCTGCGCGTCAATGAAGGCGTGATCCTCGGGCCACCTCAGGATCACTGACGGGACGCGCGAGGCGGTTTCGTATCGATGTCGCTGCGCTTGAGCAAATAGTCGAGACCGCCGACGCGATACCAGCGATAGCCATAGCCCTCGATCAGAAGCTTGTGACGGCTGCGATCGTCGGCGCGACTGTGATCCTCGCTCAACAGGTTGACCAGAGAGTTGCCGGTGTCGTCCGAAAGCCCGACAGCAAACGAGATCTCGCGAGGCTGTTCGGCAAGATTATGCACGAACAGCACCGAGTTGTTACGCCAGTCGTAACGGATCGCCAGCACGGCTGGATCGCGGGTTGCGATTATCCTGAAATCTCCCCAACCGATCTCAGGGACCTCCTTGCGCATCCGGATGACGCGCTCGGTCCAGTTCAGGAATGAATCGGGGTCGCGTCGTTGCCTGGCGGCGTTGACGTGCTCATAGCCGTAGGCGCCCTTATCGATCACCGGCGAGCACGGCTTGTCGGCTTCGGTGAAGCCGGCATTCGGCTCGTTCGACCACTGCATCGGCGTGCGCGCACAGTTGCGTTCGGGCAGGTCGAGATTATCGCCCATGCCGAGTTCGTCTCCGTACCGGATCACGGGCGTGCCGGGAAGCGTGCACATCAGGCTGTAGGCCAGCTCCAGGCGCCGGCGGTCGCCGCCGAGCATCGGTGCCAGGCGCCGGCGGATGCCGCGGTCGTAGAGCTGCATGCTCTTCTCCGGTCCGAACGCCTTGAACACGGTCTCCCGCTGCGCCTTGCTGAGGCGGCCGAGGTCGAGCTCATCATGATTACGCAGGAAAAGGCCCCACTGCGCCGTCGCAGGCCGCGGCTTCGTCGCGGCAAGCGCCTTCGCCAGCGATCGCGAGTCGGCGGACGCCATCGCGTAGAACAGATGCTGATTGACATGGAAATTGAACATCATCTGCATCCGGTCGCCATCGCTTCCGAAATACTCCATGTCGGTCTCGGGCTGCACGTTGGCTTCGGCGAGGATGATTGCGTTACCCTGACGCCATTGCAGGAATTCGCGAAACGTTCGCAGCATGTCGTATTGCTCAACCGGCTTACGGACCGTCGCGCCCTTGGTTGCGATCACAAAGGGTACCGCGTCCATGCGAAAGCCGGAGACGCCAAGCTGGATCCAGAACCCCATGATCTTGAGGATTTCGGCCTGCACATGCGGGTTCGAGGTGTTGAGATCGGGCTGGAAATCGTAGAAGCGGTGGAAGTACCAGGCCCCCGCCTGCTTGTCGCGCGTCCAGGTCGATTTCTGCACGCCGGGAAAGACCATGCCGGTGTTGGCAGTGGCAGGCCGCTTGTCCGCCCAGACATACCAGTCGCGATAGGGCGAATCCTTTGAACTTCGCGCTGATTGAAACCAGGTATGTTGGTCCGAGGTGTGGTTGACCACGAGATCGATGATCACGCGGATGCCGCGCTGCCGGCAGCCATGGGTGAATTCGACGAAATCGCCCAGCGTGCCGTAGCGCGGATCGACGCCGTAATAGTCCGAGATGTCGTAGCCGTCGTCCTTGCCGGGCGAGGGTTGAAATGGCATCAGCCATATCGCGGTGATCCCGAGCCCGTCCAGATAATCCAGGCGTCGCAGCAGGCCTTGGAAATCGCCGATTCCGTCGCCATTGGCATCCATATAGGTGCCGACGGAGAGGCAGTAGATCACTGCGTTCTTGTACCAGAGATCGTCGATCACGGGCAGCCCTCATCGGTCCGCCCATTGCAGCGGCTGTGAGATAAGCGGCAATGGACCCCTGAGTTCCGGTGCTATCAGCTGTTGGGCACGTGCCGCGGAATCGGTTAGTCTCTGCTGGATGGAAAAGCCCGCTCGCCAGATCGCGCTCGTGCCGGCGCCCGACCGACGCCAGTCGGAGACTGCGCTTGCGATCGCGCGCGGCACAGCGAGGCTTTTGAGATCGCTGGGATTTTCCTGCATCAGCGAGTTGCCGCTTCCGTCCGGCCGGCGAGCCGATGTGGTCGCGCTGAACGAGCGCGGCGAGATCTGGATCGTCGAGATCAAGTCGTCAGTGGAGGATTTACGCGCCGACCAGAAGTGGCAGGACTATCGGATGCATTGCGACCGGCTGTTCTTCGCCTTCACGCAGGATCTGCCGTGCGAGATATTTCCGGCGGACACCGGATTGATCATCGCCGATGCCTATGGCGCGCATCTGCATTGCGAGGCGCCGGAGCATCGCCTGCCGGCCGCGACGCGCAAGGCAATGACGGTGCGCTTTGCCGTCGCCGCGGCGCAGCGGATCAACCGGCTGGTCGATCCGCAAGGGCATGAGCTTTAAAAGCGCAAAACAATATGAAACGTCGACTTACCGCGGCGCGCGCTTCGCCAGAATGCGCTGCAGCGTGCGGCGGTGCATGTTGAGGCGGCGCGCCGTCTCCGAGACGTTGCGGTTGCACATCTCGTAGATGCGCTGGATGTGTTCCCAACGCACGCGGTCCGCCGACATCGGATTGGTCGGCAGCTCGGACTTCTCGTTGCCGCTCGCCAGCAACGCGGCGACGACGTCATCGGCATCGGCCGGCTTCGAGAGATAGTCGACGGCGCCCATCTTCACCGCGGTGACGGCGGTGGCGATGTTGCCGTAGCCGGTCAGCACGATCGCGCGCGCCTCGGGGCGCTTGCGCTTCAACGCCGAGACGACGTCGAGACCGTTGCCGTCGCCAAGCCTGAGGTCAACAACCGCGAAAGCGGGCGCAGCGCGGCCGATCTCGGCGAGACCATCCGACACGCTATCGCATGACTTCACCGTGAAGCCGCGCGTCTCCATCGCGCGCGACAGGCGCTCCAGGAACGGCTTGTCGTCCTCGACGATGAGGAGCGATCGGTCGGTGTGATCATTCAGTTCGGCGATAGCGTTCACGGTCCATTTTTCCCTGTGTCAGACACCCATTATATGGGACGGCACTGCGACCCTGCCAAGGCAGCCGAAAGTCGTGGTGGCGGCATCCTTAATGCCAGCGACGCGCAAGAGATGCGATTAAGAACCGTTCTTAGGTGGCAGTCTCAGCATCCGGGGCGGCTTCCTCAAAGCGTTCGCGCGGCCAGACGATCTGAACCACGGCGCCGTGATCGGGGAAGATGCGGTTGCTGAATGAGACCTTGGCGCCGGTGCGCTCCAGCAGCGTCCGCGCGATGAAAACCCCGAGACCGAGGCCTCCGCGCGCATTTTGGGCCTCATCTGCGCTGCGGCGGCGCGACAAATAGGGTTCCCCGATCCGTTTCAGCATGTCCGGCGCAATGCCTGGACCATCGTCGGAGATGACCATCTCGATGGTTTCCGCATTCCACCATGCATTCACCTCGACGGTCTGGTGCGCGAAATCGACGGCATTTTCGAGAATGTTTCCGACGCCATAAAGGATCGCCGGATTGCGGGCAGCGACGGGTTCACGCGTAGCTGCGACAGCAAGCCGCACCTTGATCTCGACGCCGAAGTCGCGATGCGGTGCCACCGACTCTTCGATCAGCGTCGACAGCTTCATGTTGTCGAATGGTGCGCCGCTCGATGACAGCTGCGCGATCTTGCTCAGGATATCGCGGCAGCGCTGCGCCTGTTCGCGGAGGGTCTTCACGTCGCTTGCGAGGCTTGGGTCATGCACCGTCTTCTCGAGCTCGCGCGAGATCAGGAAGATCGTCGACAGCGGTGTGCCGAGTTCATGCGCGGCCGCGGCGGCGAGGCCGTCGAGCTGGGTCAGATGCTGCTCGCGCGTCAGCACCAGTTCAGTCGCGGCCAGCGCATCGGAGAGCTGGCGCGCTTCCTCCGTCACCTGAAACGCATAGAGGCTGGTGACGCCGATCGCGAGCACGATCGAAAGCCAGACGGCAAGCAGATAGATCGGCGGCAGCACCAGCGGATCGTCGGCATCCCATGGCAGTGGCAGATGGTAGAAGAACAGCGCCGAGGCGCAGGCGACCGCAAGGCAGCCGAGCGCAATGGTCAGGCGGACCGGCAGCACCGTGGCCGAGATCAAGACCGGCGCCAGGAACAGGAACGAGAACGGGTTCTGCAGCCCGCCGGTGAAATACAGCAGCGCCGCGAGCTCGACGATGTTGAGCGCCAGCAGGGCTGCGGCATGGCCCGGCTCCAGCCGCTGCATCGGGTTGAAGGCGATCTGAAGTCCCAGATTGAGCAGCGCCGAGAAGGCGACGATGCAGACGCAGGGGATGATCGGAACGTCGAATTCCAGCCCCTGGGCGACGATGAAGATCGCGACGAGCTGGCCGAGCGCGGCCAGCCAGCGTAGCCGCAGGATCGTATCCAGGCGGACAAAGCTGCGTGGCTGGCGGAAATCCGAAGCGGCGACGTCGGTCATCTCAGAACTCTAGCTGTGCTGTGGGCGGCGCACAAATTTGCGACTTAGCTCGATGGTGCGGCCCGCGCCTTGCGCTTATTGTCGCAATGGCTCAAGGAACGGCGATATGCAACAGAACGAGACAGGTCAGGGGCAGCCGCCCGATCTGCGAACGACAGCGGCCGATCTGCAGGCGCACGCGGCCGACGTGAAGGGACCGGCCGCGATCGATGTCGCGCATCTGGTCAAGCTCTACAAGACCACCCGCGCGGTCGACGACATCTCGTTCCGCATCGCGCGCGGCAGCATCACCGGCCTGCTCGGCGGCAATGGCGCCGGCAAGACCACGACGATCGCGATGATCATGGGGCTAGTGCTGCCGACCTCGGGCCGCGTCGAGGTGCTGGGCGCAAAAATCCCCGAGCAGAGCTACGACGTGCTCGGCCGGATGAATTTCGAGAGCCCCTATGTCGACATGCCGATGCGGCTCACGGTGCGGCAGAACCTGACGATCTTCGGGCGCCTCTATGCGGTGAAGCATTTGCGCGAGCGGATCGACCAGCTTGCCGCCGATCTCGACCTGAAGGAGTTCCTCGACCGCGCCAGCGGCAAGCTCTCCGCCGGGCAAAAGACCCGGGTCGCGCTGGCGAAGGCGCTGATCAACGAGCCGGACCTGCTGCTACTGGACGAGCCGACCGCGTCGCTCGATCCCGACACCGCCGATTGGGTGCGGCAGCACCTCGAGACCTATCGCAAGACCCATAATGCGACCATCCTGCTCGCATCGCACAACATGCTGGAGGTCGAGCGCCTGTGCGACCGCGTCATCATCATGAAGTGCGGCAAGATCCAGGACGACGACAGCCCTGACCGGATCATGGCGCGCTACAACCGCGACACGCTGGAAGAGGTTTTTCTCGACGTCGCGCGCGGGCGGATGCGGGAGGGCGCGTCATGAGCGAGATCGTCAGTCACCGGCATCGCGGCATATCGCTGCATCGCATCAACGCGATGGTGCTGCGCTATTGGTATCTCCTGATGTCGTCATGGCCGCGGCTGCTGGAGCTGGTCTACTGGCCGACGCTGCAGATCATCACCTGGGGGTTCCTGCAGACCTATATCTCGCAAACCTCGGGGTTTTTCGCCAAGGCGGGCGGCTCGCTGATCGGCGCGGTGATCCTGTGGGACATCCTGTTCCGCGGCCAGCTCGGCTTCTCGATCTCGTTCCTGGAAGAGATGTGGTCGCGCAATCTCGGCAACCTGATGATGAGCCCGCTGAAGCCGATCGAGTTCCTGCTCTCGCTGATGATCATGAGCCTGATCAGGCTCGCTATCGGCGTGATTCCAATGACGCTGATGGCGCTGTTCTTTTTCGGCTTCAACTTCTACGCCATCGGGCTGCCGCTGATCCTGTTCTTCTGTAATTTGATCTTCACGAGCTGGTCGGTCGGTGTGTTCGCGTCGGGCCTCGTACTGCGCAACGGGTTAGGGGCGGAGAGCATCGTGTGGACGCTGATGTTCGCGGTGATGCCGCTCGCCTGCATCTATTATCCGGTCACGGTGCTGCCGGTCTGGCTGCAATATGTCGCCTGGGCCTTGCCGCCGACCTATGTGTTCGAGGGCATGCGCTCGCTGCTGATCGACCACGTCTTCCGCGCCGACCTCATGATCGATGCATTTGTTATCAACGTGATCCTGTTCGCTGCATCTTTTGCGATCTTCCTTGCCCTTTTGCGCGCCGCCAAGCGTCACGGATCGCTGCTCGGCGTTGGTGAATAAATGTCACTTTCTCGTGGAATTTTGACCTTTTAGGCGAATTCCGTCCCTATATTCCACCAGCGGCGCATTGACGCATTATTACGCATTGTCCAGTATGCTGCGGCGCAAAACAGGGGTCTGAACGATAATGCCGATTGGTGAATTTGGCGGTGCCCCGCCACTGGTGGCGGAAGGCAGTCCGGGACTCACGACGCCGCTCTATTGGATGTACGAGATGGGGCATGCGTCGCTCAATCCGGCTCGTGCGGTGACCGACGCCACCAAGATCCTGTTTCAGAATCCGCTCAATCCGTGGACCCATACCGAGTTCGGCAAGAACGTCGCGGCGGCCTGCGAATTGTTCGAGCGCACCACCCGCCGTTACGGCAAGCCGGAATGGAATCTGCCGACGACCGAGGTCAACGGCGTCCGCACCCCGGTCGAGGTGCGTTCGATCTGGGAGAAGCCGTTCTGCCGCCTCTTGCATTTCGATCGCAAGCTGACGCGTCCGCTGCGCAGCCCGCAGCCGCGTGTGCTGATCGTCGCGCCGATGTCGGGCCACTATGCGACGCTGCTGCGCGGCACCGTCGAGGCGTTCCTGCCGACGCATGAGGTTTACATCACCGACTGGGCCGATGCGCGCATGGTGCCGCTCGCGGCCGGCCGTTTCGATCTCGAGGACTATGTCGATTACCTGATCGAGATTCTGCATGCGCTGGGCGGCAACATCCACATCGTTGCGGTGTGCCAGCCGTCGGTGCCAGTGGTTGCGGCGGTCTCCGTCATGGAAGCAAACAACGATCCGTTCGTGCCGCTGTCGATGACGCTGATGGGTGGCCCGATCGATACCCGCCGCAATCCGACCGCGGTCAACAACCTTGCCGAAGAGCGCGGCATCGACTGGTTCCGCAACAATGTCATCACCAAGGTGCCGTTCCCGCATCCCGGCGTGATGCGCGACGTCTATCCGGGGTTCCTGCAGCTCAACGGCTTCATCAGCATGAACTTCGATCGGCACATGGACGCGCACAAGTCGCTGTTCGCCAATCTGGTGAAGGGTGACGGCGATCTCGTCGACAAGCACCGCGAATTCTATGACGAGTATCTCGCGGTGATGGACCTGACCGCGGAGTATTACCTGCAGACCGTCGACCTCGTATTCGTCAAGCATGCGCTGCCGAAGGGCGAGATGACCCATCGCGGCAAGCCGGTCGAACCCTCGAAGATCCGCCGCGTCGCGCTGATGACGGTGGAAGGCGAGAAGGACGATATCTCCGGCCTCGGTCAGACCGAGGCAACGCACGCGCTCTGCACCGCGATTCCCAATGATCGCCGGGTGCATTACGTGCAGAAGGGTGTCGGGCATTACGGCGTCTTCAATGGCTCGCGCTTCCGCTCCGAAATCGTGCCGCGGATCTCCGATTTCATGGTTTCGGCGGCCATTACGCGGATTTCCCTCGCCGCCGCCGCCGAATAGGTATCGTTCCGGCCGCGATTCCGACGGCGGCATAAGTCGCTGAATTGACTAAAGGAATATCGAATCCGGCATGGCTTAAGGGGTGAATGTGGCCTCATTCCTTGGGCATTGTTTGTGACGTTGATTCACTTGAAAAATTCCGGTCAGAGCCCCTGCAGGTAGAGGTCAAGAACTGGCCAGCCCCTGTATATTGGGCAAATGATTTGTTTTTGCGCCGAGCGATTTCAATGGCGGCGGTTATGGCAGAATCCGGGCGAACTCCTGCTCCCCGGACTGTCAGACATGGCTACTCGCGCGCTCCTCTATCGGCGGCCTGCCGAACCCGCGACTCTTTTGGTCAGGCACGGCTCCCAATTCTTCACGATCAGGCTTCGCCGGCACCGGCGGGCGCGGCGTTATACGCTCCGAATCCATCCGACGGACCGTGAAGCGATCTTGACCATGCCGCCACGCGGCACGATCGCGGAGGCCAAGGAGTTCGCCCACCTCCATGGCGGCTGGATCGCCGCGCGCCTTGGCCGTTTGCCGAAGGCAGCACCATTCCAGCCCGGCACGACGGTGCCGCTGCGCGGGGTTCCGCACCGCCTCGTTCACCGCAGCGGCGAGCGCGGCACGGTCTGGACCGAGACGCGTGACAGCGGCGAGAAGATTCTCTGCGTCGCCGGCGGCGTCGAGCACATGGACCGCCGCGTGCACGACTTCCTCAAGCGCGAGGCGCGCAAGGAGCTGCAGAAGGCGGCGCAGTTTTACGCTGCCGAACTCGGCGTGCGGGTGAAACGGATTTCGATCCGCGATCAATCCAGCCGCTGGGGCTCGTGCACCTCGGCCGGCTCGCTGTCATTCTCGTGGCGGCTGATCCTGGCGCCGCCCTTCGTGCTCGACTACCTCGCGGCGCATGAAGTCGCGCATCTCGTCGAGATGAACCACTCGCCGCGGTTCTGGCGGGTGGTCGACAAGGTCTGTTCATCGGTCGCGCGCGCCAAGAACTGGCTCGACACCCACGGCAACGACCTGCATCGCTACGGGATCGAGGATTGAGCGATCTTAGCCCCACCCCGCGCTGTCATCGCTGCATCTCATGCTGTCATCGCCCGCGAAAGCGGGCGATCCGGTATTCCAGAGACGTTCGTTGTTAATCGAGAAGCCGCGGCGTACTGGATCCCCCGCCTTCGCGGGGGATGACGACCCGTCGGCTCCACCGAGCGCTCAGCGACGCCCGCCGAACAGTCGGTCCGTCAGCCAGCCATCTAGTCCGGCCGCCGCTTCGGGCCGCGCGTTCGGGTTCGCTTGCGCCGAGGTGCGGGTCGGTGGCGGTGGGCGGTAATAGCTGCCGGGAGCGGCTGGGATCTGTGCCGGCGGCAGCGGTGGCTGCATCTGTGTCTGCATCTGTCCCGTCGGTGCAGATGGCGCGGTGACCTGCGATGACACCTGGATCAGGTTCGCCGATCCCCAATTGCCTTGCGAATTCGGAATGGTCGCGACCGGCACGCCTTGATGCGCGGCCTTCATGAAACGCGTCCATACTTCCACCGGCAGCCCGCCGCCGGTTGCCTTCTTGGTCGGCGAATTGTCGTCATTGCCGAGCCAGACGCCGGTGACGAGATTGGCGGTATAGCCAATGAACCAGGCGTCGCGATAATCCTGGCTGGTGCCGGTCTTGCCCGCGGCGGTCCAGCCGGGGATCTCGGCCTTGCGCGCGGTGCCCGAGATCAGCGTCTCGCGCATCATGCTGTTCATCATCGCATCATAGCGCGGCTCGATCACCTGGTTGGGCTGATCGGCGGCGCGGTTGTACAGCACCTTGCCCGAGCTGGTGCGGATACTGGTCACGACATGCGGTGAGACGCCGAACCCGCCATTTGCGAACGGCGCATAGGCGCCGACCATTTCGATCACGGAGACTTCGGATGTGCCGAGCGCGATCGAAACGTTGGGCTCGAGTTTCGACGAGATGCCGAGCCGGTGCGCGGTGCGCACCACATTCTTGGGCCCGACCTCGAGGCCGAGCCGCACCGCGACCGTGTTCAGCGACATCGCCAGCGCCTGGGTCAGCGTCACCGAGCCGAAATATTCGTGGGTGTAATTCTCCGGCTTCCAGCCCTTGATGTCGAGCGGCGCGTCCTGCCGGATCGTATCCGGCGTCAGCCCTGATTCCACCGCGGTGAGATAGACGAACGGCTTGAACGACGAACCCGGCTGGCGCTTCGCCGTCACCGCGCGATTGTACTGGCTCTCGGCGTAGTTCCGGCCCCCCACCATGGCGCGGACGGCGCCGTCGGGCGTCATCGCCACCAGCGCGCCCTGGCTGACATTGAACTTCACGCTCTTGGCGGCGAGCTCGTCGATCACGGCCGCTTCCGCGATGTTCTGCAGCTTCGGATCGATCGTGGTCTGCACCGTGATGTCCTGGTCGATCTGGCCGACCAGGTCGTCGAGCACTTCACCGATCCAGTCGGCGACATAGTTCACGGTGCCGGCACCGGCCGGCTTCACATTGATCGAAGGCTGGCCGATCGAGGCTTTTGCCTGGGCTTCGGTGATGAAACCGGCGTCCGCCATCGCAGTGAGCACGAGTTGCGCGCGCTGCTCGGCGCCTTCCGGGTTGCGGTTCGGCGCCAGCCGCGACGGCGATTTGACCAGACCCGCCAGCATCGCGGCTTCCGCGACCGTCACATTCTTCGCCGACTTGCCGAAATAGCGTTGTGCCGCGGCCTCGACGCCATAGGCGCCGGAACCGAAATAGACGCGATTGAGATAGAGCTCGAGGATCTCGGTCTTGGAATGCTTGCGCTCCAGCCACAGCGCGAGCTCGGCCTCCTGCAGCTTGCGCTGCATGGTGCGCTCCTGGGTCAGGAACAGGTTCTTGGCGAGCTGCTGGGTCAGCGTCGAGCCGCCCTGCGAGACGCCCCGATGCAGCACGTTGGTGACTGCTGCGCGTAAAATGCCGATCGGGTCGACGCCGTAATGCGAATAGAAGCGGCGGTCCTCGATGGCGATGAAGGCCTTCGGCAGATAGGGCGGCAGGTCCTTCAGCGCTACATTGGCGCCGGCCATCTCGCCGCGCTGCGCCAGCACGCTGCCGTCGAGGCCGACGATCTGGATGGTCGGCGGCCGCTTCGGTATCTCCAGCGACTGGATCGGCGGCAGATGCGCGCCGACATACACCACGATGCCGATGACAGCGATACCGGCCCACAGGCCCAGCACCGTGGTCCAATAGAACAGTCGGCCGATGACGGTGCCGCGTGATTTGCCGCGGCGCTTGCTGCCGCTGCGCGATGGACGCGGCCTCTCACCGCCGGAATCGCCGCCGGAGGTGTTGTTCTTGTTGTCTCTGGGTTTGGATTTGGCTGGCTTGTCGTCGTCGCCGCCGGGAATGCGGTCGGCGATCGACAGCCGCAGGTCGGAAAGCGCGGCCGGAAGCCCGAACAGCGGCTCCTTGCGCCCACCGCTTTTTTTATGTCCCCACGCCATCCGCAATGCTCACACCCTTACGGGGGCGCAAGCTAGCGTTCTCGGTTTAAGGGGCGGTTACACAAAGCTTAACGCCGGATTAGGACGTTGGGCGGGGCGTGCTTAGATGTGCTGGAACAAGGGAGCACCGCATGGGCCATATCGATCCGACCAAGGACGTTTTCGCGCAGTTCCGGGACAGCGACCGGCCGGGCCCGATCCACATGCTCAATCTGGTCCGGCTGCGGGAGTACGCCGCCTATCCCGACGGTCGCAAGGCGACCGGTGCCGAAGCCTACGCCGCCTATGGCCGCGACAGCGGCCCGGTGTTCGAGCGGCTCGGCGGACGCATCGTCTGGCAAGGAAAGTTCGAGCTGATGCTGATCGGCCCCGAGGCCGAGCGCTGGGACCATTGCTTCATCGCCGAGTATCCGAGCGTCGGCGCCTTCGTCGAGATGATCCGCGATCCCGTCTATCGCGAGGCGGTGAAGCACCGTCAGGCCGCGGTGGAGGATTCGCGGCTGATCCGGCACGCTGTGCTGCCGGTGGGGAAGAATTTCGGCGAGGTGCCGAAATAGAAGCGATCCAAGGGTGGGCAAAGCGAAGTGTGCCCACGATCGCGAGCAGGATGTCAGATGGTGGGCACGGCGCGAAGCGCGCCTTTGCCCACCCTCATATGGGGATTTGTGAGTCAAGGCTGTCCTTCGGGTCTGGATCAGGATTGCGGAGTAAAGAGGGCGGCGCGCGGAGCCATGCGTAGCGCAGCGCGACGACCGGGCAACGGGCGAGGATTGGCTTGCGAAGTTTGCAGCAGCTCACTGCATCACCTCATATCCGGTCGGATTGTTTGATCCGTACCCACCTTCCGCATGCTTGCGGCGAGGAAGCCTGGCGAGGATGAGACCCATCTACGAAACGGCGGTTGAAGCCCTAGGGTGGCACGGTCATCATCCATCCCGCACGGAGCGCGGCGAAGCCGCGGCGCGTGGTGACGTGGTTTGTTTTATGCCTTCATGGTTGCCTGCTCGGGAACCAGGCCGGTGGTGAGGTAACGCCACAGCGCCACGATCAGCTTGCGCGCCAGTGCGACGATGGCGATGCGTTTGGCGCGCTTGCCGGCGTTGGCCGTGCGGGTACGGAACCAGCGGCTAAGCGCGCTGTCACCCTGATGGCGGAGCCAGAGCCAGGCCAGTTCGATCGCCTTGTGGCGGGCACGCCGATTGCCGGCCTTGCTGATGCCCTGCTCGCGATCGATGCCGCCGCTGCGCCATGGACTGGGCGTCAGGCCGCAATAGCCGGCGACCTCGCGCCTGTTGCGGAAGTCCTTGTAGAACAGCTCGTGCACCAGGGTTGCGGTGAAGGCCGGACCGAGCGCCTTGAGGCGGAGCAACAGATCTCGTCGCTCCGCGATCGGTGCCGGAACGGGAAGGGCTTGTGCAGCTTGTTCTTCTTCCAGCGCCGCCAACTGCTCGCGCACCAGCATCAGCCGCACATGCTCGCGCTTGGCCTCGGCCAGAAGATGTGCCGGTAGCGGCTGGCCCTGCCAGTCGCGCTGTCGCGCGAGCCAGGCGAGCCAGTCTCGGCGCCGCGGGTTGCCAACCGCCAGTCCCAACAGGCGCAGCAGCGCCTTGACCCGGTTGGTATGGGCCGTCTGCTCGGTGACCAGCCGGTCGCGTTCGCGGCTGGCGCGCCGGGCGTCCTCGGCTTCCACGCTCGGCACGCGAACGATCCGAACCACCCGCGGCTCACCCCGCAAATAGGCCATCAGGGTGCGCAGCAGAAGCTCGCCGTCGATCCGATCCGTCTTCGCCCGCCGCGCCCGCTGTTCCACCGCAATGCTCGCAGGGTCGAACACAAAGTTCGTGATCCCGGCTGCTTCCAATAGCCGATGCAGCCAGAAGCCGTCATAGCCCGCCTCATAGCAGCTCACTACCCGCGGTACCGATCCGAGCTTCTCCGCCGCCCGGGCGCGGGTCCGTTCGATCAACGCCAGCAGTTCGGCGTGATCGCCCCCCTCAAGCTTGTGGCGCGAAATCCGCTCCCGGTCCGGGCTGTGCAGCGTCACAAGCCACGTCTTCTGACTCAGCTCGATCGCAACGAAAATTGTGCCATTATACTCCGCGGTGGGCGTGTCTATGGTCGATGCTTGCATCTGACTCTCCGATGGTTCGAGTGTGGAAACCCAAACCTATCGGAAAGGCCACGCTCACCGCCCCATGGAATCTACG